>JAEWSD010000076.1 GCA_023398615.1 Bacillota bacterium | reverse complement strand
AAGCATTCCCGTCCGTCACCACCGGATAGGTTCCGTCTCCGGACCTTTCCCCAAGATAGAAACGGCTTGTACCAAGTGTTTCATTCTCCTTCTCATAATCGATCACAAGCTCCGCTCTCGGGTTATCCGGTATCGTCTTTCCTCCCTTTTCTGCGGCAGCATCCTTGGATTCCAAAGCTTGAAAACCGTCAAGCTTTTCAAAAAGTTCCAGCATCTTTTCCGTGTTTACGATTACTTTTTTCTCATAGGGAACCGTAATCGTCCAGGCCTCGTAATCCTTTTTATAGTCAGCCGGATTGTATAATAGTTCAAGCACAGTCTCTCCGTCTTTTATAACGGAAAACCTTCTGATATTATCCTTTGTAAACCCGGGAGCCTGTTTGTTCTTCCCATTACCTCCCGGTTCTCTTTCCTGTCCGGCATATCCGCCGCATCCGGTGAGAAGTACCGACAGCAGCATTACACCAGCCAGAACAAGGCAGATTCCTTTTATCCTTCTATTGCTTTTTTTCATTCCTTTTACCCCTTATAATGAAGAGTAAGCTCAATAGGCTTTTCTCCTGTTAATTGATAGCTTCAAATGCGGGAAGATAGGTCTCCCACAGATCCTTTTTGCAGGCAATCGCGTTGAATTCATGCCTTAATGCTTCCGGCCCGCTGTGTACCGCATAATGCTTCGCACATGCCGCCGATTTTAGCACCTCTTTGTCTCCCTGCAGCCCTTCTATGAAGGAAACTCCAAGCCGGGAGGTCAGATACGGGTCTTCCCCGTAGGTTTCATGTCCTCTTCCCCATCTGGGGTCCCGGAATATATTTACATTGGGTGACTAGAACGTCAGACCCTTATAGATTCCCCTGTCATCCTCGGCGGAATAGGTATTATATTTTGCCCTGCCCTCCGTTGCAATGGTATCTGCAATCCTTTTCAGTATTTCCTCATCAAACATGGCTGCCATGCCGATCGCCTGCGGAAAGCTCGTGGCCGTGCCGGCACGTGCCACGCCGTGCAGCGCTTCATTCCACCAGTTATAAGTCGGTATTCCAAGTCGCGGTATCGCCGGTGCTTCATACCGAAGCTGTGACGCCCTTTCTTCCAGAGTCATCCGGGCAACTAAGTCCTTTGCTCTTTTTCTTGCCTGTTCTCTATCTCTCATAGTAATCTCCTCTTGCCTGCATTCACTGTATTTTTTCATAGTATCAGCATAACACAGAGAAAACCTTTGCGGAATCGAATAAAGTATCACAAATCTATAATATTTTAACCTTATTGAACCGTATTCTTTTGATGGTAAAAGGTTTCCCTGTATTTCGTCGGAGAGATGCCGATATATTTTTTAAAGGCCAGAGAGAAATAATTCGTATCATTGTACCCGACCATATACGCGATTCTGCCGGTTTTCAGGCTCGTTGTCTCAAGCAGCGCTTTCGCTTTCTCGATGCGTGTCCTGACAATATACTCACTGCAGCCCTCGCCGGTCACCTTTTTAAACAGCCTAGAGAAATAATTAGGAGTGATATACAGCCCGGCGGCAAGGCTTGAAACAGACAGGTCCTCTGCCAGATGCTCCCTGATATATGCCTTGGACTTATAGATAATTTCATGTATATTTTCTTCCTCCCCGTTGAACAGCTGTGTAATGAATTCCGCCGTGAATGCCAGGACATACTCCTTTTCCGCGTTCATCAGGGAGTTAAGCAGGGAATTAAGCCTATTGTCTATCGTCTCCCCGGTATTGCTGATATAGGAGAAATACAGCGTCGAGGCAATATCAAAGCAGCAGCGCTTTATCATCGTATTGGCAAGATTATAGGACTCCGTGGCCTGTTTAAAGGTTTCATAAGCCTTCATAACAGAATCCAGATTACCGGTATTGATTACCATGATGCGTTTCAGCTCCGCAAAGACTTCATTAAAAAGCCGGTAACGGTCCTCGGAAAAGCGGGTTTGTATGATCTCCTGGATGCTCTCCTTCTCGGTATCCAGCAGATACACCGCATCGTTGTAGGATACCTTCAGCTTGTCAAAGCCTTTTACCGGGCCGCCCACAATCACTCTTGACGCAATATTATATTCATCCTTTAAGATGTTCTTTAAGAGTCCGATCCGGTTAATGATTTCATCCGAACGGGCATTCTCAAACACGGCGATCATCAGCTTTCCGTCGTTGTCCTCAAAGGTAATTCCTTCTCCCTGGGAATCGAACAGATCGATACAGATATTCTTTATAGAAAGAGCAATATAGTTCAGCTCATTATTGTCGAGTTCCATCTGAATGGTCGGTACGATCACCGCCATCTGCATCGTGCAGTCTGCGGCAAAATTAAATTCACGGGCAAGGTAGTCCAGATCCTCTTTTTCCTCTCTGCCATGTACCAGATTCCTCATAATCCGTTCCAGTATCAGCTGTTCGGTAACCCCCTGCGCCCTTCTTAAGAGCTTTTGCTGCTGTTCCATATCATTGCTTTGTTCTATGTCATCAATGATTTTTTTGATTGCCCCTCCGATTTCTTCCTCATCCACAGGCTTCACGAAGAAATCCTCAACCTTCATACGAAGGCAACGGTGTGCGTAATCAAACTCATCATACCCGGTCAGCACGATAATCTTAATATCCGGCCGTATGGCCCTGACCCGTTCTATCAGCTCCAGGCCGGTCATTTCAGTCATATTGATATCGGTAATCATCAGGTCCGGTTTGCCGGTTTCCGCTAAAGACAAGGCTTCCATACCGTTGGCGGCGGTGTAAACCTCACCCACCTTATAGGACTCCCAGGGCAGAGCCGCCTTGATTCCCATACGGATCATTTTCTCATCATCCACGATAAGCACCTTATACATTTCGTTTCCCTCCGTCATTATCTTCCCCTTTTACAGGAAGAACTATATCAACCCTAACACCGTCCGTTGTGCTCTTACTGTAATGAAGGCCGTACTGCACTCCGAAAAGCAATTCTATCCTCTTATTGACATTCCTGACCCCATAGCCGAAGCTTTCGTCAAAAACGGATATGGACGCATTCATTTCATCAATCTGTTCCTGCGTCATTCCCCGTCCGCTGTCTTCAAGTGTAATGATAACCCTGTCGGCTTCCCTGTGAGCCTTAATACATATGGTCCCCTTCATCCCTTCCTTAATCTTGATGCCGTGATAGATGGAATTCTCAATCAAAGGCTGCAGGGTCATCTTCGGAATCCTTACCTGCATCAGCTCGGAAGGTATAGCAATGATACTCTCTATGATATCTCCGTATCTCGTATTCTGTATGGTCAGATAACTTTTCGCATGTTCCAGCTCCTGGCTTAACGGTATAATGTCCTGACCCTTGCTGAGACACAGGCGGTAATAGGTAGCCAATGCCTTTACCAGTGTGGAGACCTCCCTGTTCCCTTCGGCGGCGGCCTGCCAGTGGATGCAGTCCAGCGTATTGTACAGGAAATGAGGAGAAATCTGGGCCTGCAGAGCCTGAAAATGGATCTGCGCCAGCTGGTGCTGTTCGGCTTTAATCTGCTCCATCAGCTCATTGATCCGGTCCATCATATAGTTGAAGCCGTCCGCGGTCTTCTTAAAGTCATCCCCCAGGTTTTCAGCATGAAAACGGATATCCAGCCTGCCTTCCGAAACACTGTCCATCTTATGGATCAGCTGGTTCATCGGAAGATATGCTTTTGATACCATTTTGGCGGAAGCATACATACCGAGGATCACCATAAGGAAAATAAGCAGCACCAGAATAGCGGTGATCCGGATACTGTCCCCGTATAACGCAGAAAACGGTATGTTTTCGACGATATAGTAATCCCAATCCCCCACTCTCTGGTACACATACAGATTGCCGTCCTGCTTGAAGCTTCCGCTTATTCCGGCTGTCTTATCCAGGTAATCCGCCTTTTTGCCGATATCGGAATGCTCTGAGCTTGAAATGATATCTCCCTTGATATCCACTAACGCGATATCGGTATTTTCCGCGTTGTCTTTGCCGTTATATAAGACCCCCAGTGCTTCCGCATCCACATTAATGCAAAGCAGACCCAGCTCACGGCCGATTCTCCTCGGGTCGTAGATCGGCTGATAGATATTGAGCGAATATATCTTCCCGTTATAGAAAGCGGTATTAAAGCTCATTCTCATGGTTCCGTAACCGGTAAAGGTACTGTTTTGATAATCGTCCGCATAAGTTTTTAAAAAACGAGCGGAGGCTATGGAAATTCCCCCTCGGTACAAATATCCTGATGCATCCTGTTTTACCACGGCAAGGAAATTCGTATATACCTGAAGGTTATCTATATTAAGTAACGTATTGGAGGCATCGTTCGTCACTTTTGTTGCCTCTTTACCCGTTAAATCCGTTTTCGTCAAAAATTTATGGATATTAACATCCATCATGACGGCAATTGATGTTTCCTTATAATCCTCCAGCATATTATCAAGTTTGGAGGCCAGTGTATCTAATTGAGTCATGGTCAGATTCCTTGATTTCTCGGTGAGAGACACAGCGGAGGAAATCGTGGAAATAGCAAGGATTGTCATGGCACACAAAATAATCGCCATAGAAGTAAACAGCTTCATTTTCTTATCAAAATTCCAGCTTTTAATGTTACTCATCCTTAAATGCATCATAGTACCACCTATTTATACAAAATCACGTTATCCGGTAACGAAATACAGGAATAGACAGCCTGGGTTGCTTCAAGCATCCCAAAATATCTATTCCTTCCTATCTTAACCTTTTACCGCGCCTGCTGTCATCCCTTTCACAAGGTTTTCCTGAAATATAATAAACATGACAATCATTGGCAGAAGCGTCAAAGTCAGCACGGTCATAATCATTGGTATATTTGCGGAATATCTTCCCTGGAATTCCCAGAGTGCCAGCGGCAGCGTCCGGTTATTCACCGATTGGGTCAGCGTATACGCAAAGCTGAACTCATTCCACATATTCACACTGTTATAGATCGCCAATGTGGCCAGGCCCGGCTTTGCAAGCGGCAGTATAATATGGAAAAACAATTTATATTTATTGCAGCCGTCAATCTCCGCAGATTCTTCTATTTCTCTGGGTATTACTTCCATAAAGCTTGTAAGAATAAAAACTGATATCGGAACGCCAAATGCTATATAAGGCCCGATCAATGCCCATATGGTATCATAAATTCCGATTTTTGTCGACATTTTAAACACTGGTATCAAGGTAATGTGTAACGGTATTGACATACAGGCAACCACAAATGCATAGATCGGCTTAGCCAGCCTGAATTTAAATCTTGCCAGCGGATAGGACGCACATGCGGTAATAAACAGCAGGATGAATAATGATATTGCCACAACTACGACGCTGTTCGTAAAGAAACGGAGGATTCCGCCGAGGATCACCTCTTTATAGTTTTCAAAATTCCATTTTACCGGTAAAGCAAAGATGCCTTTTGTGAGTATTTCAAATTTATCTTTAAAGGAATTTAATACCAGAAACAGGAACGGGAGAAAGGTTATGATAAGCCAGAAGCCTGCAAGCAAAAAGGCAACGGTCCAGCTTACGGTACTTTTTAATTTTGCTCTATTCTCTTTATCCATATCTAATCTCCCTTGCTTCTATTTAATAGTTTCATTGTTAACAGGGATAAAAATGTAATCAAAAGGAACATACCGCAGGCAACCGTGGAACCGTATCCCATATTATAGGTTTTAAAGGATTGCTTGTACATGTAGGTTGCCATCAGCTCCGTCGAAGTTCCCGGTCCTCCGCCTGTCATGACATAAATCAGGTCGAAATATTTTAAGGAGCCTACCATAGATAAAATAGCGGCACTCTTCACCGACGGGATTAAAAGCGGCAGCGCAATCTTTCTGAAATACTGTCCCCTGTTTGCGCCGTCGATTCTTGCCGCCTCGAATACATCGATCGGAATATTCGTATAGGAAGCAAGGAAATAAACCATATAAAACGGGATAAACTCCCAGCAGATAACCATAATAACGGTTACCAGGGCCGTATTCTTATTCCCCAGCAGATCGATATTCTTACCGCCGAAGAACTGCGATATCGTACTGATGATTCCTCCGTTTGTGGCAAGTGCATATTTAAAAAGGAATCCAACCGCTACCGAGGACATCAAAAGAGGTATGAACCATATGACCTTGGCAAAATTGAGCTTTCTCCCCGTGAATTCCAAAAGAGTTGCCAGGGCAAGGGCGATCGGAAGCTGGATTGCGATGGATAATATCATAATTACCACATTATTCTTAAACGCAATCCAAAAGCTGATGTCCCTGCTGATCTTGATCCAGTTATCCAGTCCGTTAAATAGCTTATTGGCCGAGATTCCGTCCCAATGATAAAAGCTGTTAAGAAAAGTCGAAACGATGGGATAGACAATAAAAATCAGCAGTATTATGCTCACCGGTGCCAGAAAAACAGCTGCTACCCTGCGGGTATCCCTCTGCCTTTGGAGCAGTAAGGATGAAGTTTTACCACTCATAAAAAACCTCCTTTAAATACCAAGGACCATCGCTTCGACAGTCCCTGTCATTTAGTGCAGCTATTATTTCTCGTTTAAATAATTCTGCATTGCTTCCTGTAACTTCTTGTTTGCTTCCTCAGGTGTTATTGTTAACCCGAATATCTCCTGGCAGGTATCCTTATGAACCTCTGCTACCGCCGGAGGAAGATACTGGTCATACCATAACTGTGTTGCGGACGCATTGGTAGCAGCCTCTAAGATCGTTTTGGACAAAGGCTCCGTAACCTTATCCGTTACGCTCTTAACCGGAGGGATTTTGCCCTTGTCTACCATGTATTGCATGCAGTCATCATCGGAATAATAGCTTGCCATCTCAAAAGCGGCTTTTAACTTGTCATCCTTGCAGTTAAAGGACAGGAACATATCTCCAATCGTTCCGATAATAATGGAAGGATCTGCCTGAGACTCATCCACCGCAGGGAACGGGAACCAGCCAAGCTTGTTGAAGAATTCCTCACTGTCGGACTTAATAACGCTTGTATACCAGGAACCGATACAGGTCATTGCCGCAGACTCCTGATACAGCAGCTGTCTGGACTGGCCGTCATCCTCGCTTAGGCTGTTGACGCCTTCCGGGAAGTAACCCTTGTTCACCCATTCCTGAAGCTTTTGTCCGGCATAGACAAAACTCTCGTCCTCAAAGCTTCCTTTGCCCGATGCCGCATTCTGGAAGGGTTCCAGTCCGCCGTAGCGTGTCGCCAGGTTCATGAAATACATGGAGCCTGTCCACTTAGAAGCATTGGCAAGAGCAAAAGGCACGATTCCGTTTTCTACAAGTGTATCACACACCTCTTCCAGCTCGGATACTGTCTTTGGCACCTGTAATCCTAGTTTATCAAAGATTTCTTTGTTATAGTAGATTCCGGAAATAGCGATATCGTTTAACGGAATTGCATAGACTTCATCCTGGTATGTACCCTGTGCAAGTCCGGCTTCCATTAATTTTTCATCCAGCTTATATTCCTTCACAAGATCGGTTATCGGCTGTGCATATCCGGCCTTGATATACTCGATCATAGGACCGCCGGACCAGCTCATATAAAGATCCGGGCATTCATTGGAGCTCATGGCAATAATAAGCTTTTCCTTATAGGTATCATTCTTCATTGGTACGTAGGTGATATGATAACCGGAATCCGTAGTCTCATTGAATTTATTCACCGCAAATTCATAAATGGATTTATCCGGTTCCTCGCTTCCCGCTCCCCAATAGATAATCTCTTTGCTTTCCCCGTTGTCGGCTTCCTGTGTCGCCTTATTTGCCGTATCACTGTTTTTGCTTGCATCGCCTGTATTGGCCTTGCCGCATCCGACAAAGAGGAACGCCGACATCATTCCTGCCAGTGCAAGCAACGGCAGTTTAAATGTTCTTCTTTTCATAAATTCTTTCTCCTTTTTTAGATTTATCAGTAACTGATATTCTATATGATAGCATTCGAAATACGGAAATCCCATTTAATAAACTGTCGTTTTTCTATAATAATCTATCTATTTCGGTATTAGTATTTGTAAGTAATATGTTATAATTCGG
>JAEWSD010000156.1 GCA_023398615.1 Bacillota bacterium | reverse complement strand
AAAAAAGGCAAATCCAATTTACGAATAAGATTTGCCTTCTTCTCAAGCTTTTATTATACCGGATATGCCTGATTTTCCGTATCTGCGGCAGCCGGGTCAACTTTTGTTTTCTGTGCCTGACGGTATTTAAAGAATTCAAGCGCAACCTGCGGGAACAATGCATAGGATAAAATATCTTCATCCTGTTCCTTCCACTGTTCCATTTCCTTCTCGATCGTCTTTAACTCCGGTTTCAATAAATCGGCCGGGCGACAGGTAATCGGCTTGGTGTCTCCGATAACCTTCTTCTGGACTTCCGGATCAAAAGGTTTAACCGTACGGCCATACTCACCGGATAATACGGCTTTCGTTTCTTTCGTTACCATCTTGTAACGTTCACCGGCCAAGACATTAAGTACGGCCTGGGTACCTACAATCTGGCTGGACGGAGTTACCAGCGGAGGCTCGCCGAAATCCTTACGAACCTTCGGAATCTCTTTTAATACATCATAGTATTTATCTTCCGCCTTCTGCTCCTTTAACTGGGATACCAGATTCGAAAGCATACCGCCCGGTACCTGGTATAGAAGCGTCTTAATATCAACACCCATAACCTTGGGATTCAGCAGGCCGGTTTCTAAGGCGTTATCTCTCATCGGCCGGAAGTAATCTGCAATCTCTGCCAGCAGATTCTGGTCAAAACCGGTATCATATGGAGTACCCCTGAAGGTTTCCACCATAACCTCGGTTGCCGGCTGACTTGTACCCATAGCAAACGGAGACATTGCCGTATCGATAATGTCACAGCCTGCCTCAACTGCCTTCATGTAAGTCATGGCTGCAACACCGCTGGTATAGTGCGTATGAAGATCAATTGGTATCTTTACTGCCGATTTCAAAGCACCGATCAGATTTGTTGCCTCGTATGGAACTAAAAGGCCTGCCATATCCTTCACACAGATGGAATCGGCGCCCATAGCCTCAATCTTCTTTGCCATATCTACATAGTAATCCGTCGTATAGGCATCTCCCAGGGTATAGGAGATTGCAATCTGTGCATGGCCTTTCTCCTTATTGGCAGCCTTTACCGCACATTCCAGGTTCCTTAAATCGTTCAAAGCATCAAAGATTCGAATGATATCGATGCCGTTTGCAATGGATTTCTGTACGAAATACTCTACCACATCATCGGCATAATGACGGTAGCCCAATATATTCTGACCTCTGAAAAGCATTTGCAGCTTGGTATTCTTAAATCCTGCCCTTAATTTACGAAGCCTTTCCCACGGATCCTCCTTTAAAAATCTTAAGGACGCGTCAAAGGTAGCTCCGCCCCAGCATTCTACCGCATGGTATCCAACCTTATCCATCTTCTCTATGACAGGAAGCATCTGTTCCGTTGTCATTCTTGTGGCAATTAAGGACTGATGTGCATCACGTAAAATGGTTTCGGTAATCTTTACCGGTCTTTTTACTTGTTCTGACATTCTTATTCCTCCTGAAATTTATTCTTCGCGTTACATATACCGTATTAAAAAACGGATATTAATTCAAGGTTGCCAATACGGTACCGGACTCTACCATTTCACCTACCGTTACATTTATGCTGGCAACGGTTCCTGCTTCAGGAGCTACGATTTCATTCTCCATCTTCATGGCTTCCAGGATTAAAATAACATCTCCTCTATTTACGGTTTGTCCGATATTAGCTTTAACGGCAAGAATTTTTCCGGGCATAGGAGCATTGATTTGCTTGCTGCCCTGGGAACCGGACGGTGCGGCAGCCTTCGGAGCCGGTTCTGCCGGTGCCGGAGCGGGCGCTGCTGCGGGAGCGGGTGCTGCTTGCGGTGCCGGAGCTGCTGCTGCCCTAACCGGTGCAGACTGTACGGCACTTCCTGTACTTTCCTCTACTGATACCTCATATACTGTTCCATTTACAGTAACTTTATAATTCTTCATGAATGATGTCCTCCTTAATGTTTCAAATAAATAATCAATTTTTAAGTTTTATGCATTCTTCCATCTGTTTCCGCTTGATCTTTTGATAGAGCGGATATATAGTCCGTCAGCCGGAACTTCTTTACCCAGGGAAGCCATGATTGCAGCCGTTATTACCGCAACTAATTCTTTGTCATCGGTTAATTCTTCCGTATTTATATTCTGCACATTATTCGGATTGCCTGCAGCCGCTTTCGTATTCTCCGGCTTATCCTTATGTGATAAATAGATTATAATGCAGATGAATATCAATCCGGCAAACACGGCACCCATCGCAAAGTCCGCATTCAAATGCTCTTTAAGAAATGCGCCGATGGAAGTAGTATTTGTTCCAGCCGATAATATGATATTGGATATTGCAGATTGTAATATATTCATATTTATGTCCACTGCATAACATATCCGTAAAAAGATATGTTATCGCCACAAATAAAAGGGGTTGAAAGAATCCATATGTGGCATTCCTTTCCTTATTATATTTTCTCTCAACTTTCCCGACATGCCGCCGATAAACGGCACAAATAATGAATGTGAAAATGCCTTTTCTTCTTTTGATTTATATGGTACCGTGTTTCTTATCCGGACGGCTTTCTCTTTTGGTAAATAACATTTCGAATGCATAAATCAAATGTTTTCTGGCAGATGCGGCTTCTATGATATTATCTACATATCCGCGCTTTGCAGCTGCCTGCGCACTTGACTGGAGACTTTCATACTCATCCGCCTTCTCGGCAATCAGGGAAGCATCATCCGCATACATGATCTGTGCTGCTGCTTTTGCATCCATCATACCGATTTTGGCACCTTCTACCGCGAAAACAAGATCGGCACCGATATGTTTGGAATTCATGGTAATATAGGCACTGCCGTAAGCTTTGCCGATTATCACATTAACCTTCGGAACAGTTGCATTTGCAAAGGAATAGGTAAGCTTTGCCGCTGCGGCTCCGATCACTTTCTCTTCCTCAACGGTAGCCTTATATCCGCTGACATTCGTCAAGGTTAATACAGGTATATTATAAGCATCGCAAAAATCAACAAATTTTGCAGCCTTATAGCAGCCTTCCGCAGTCAGGCTTCCGTCAAATTTCTCGGCTGCTTTCCCGTCACTGCCAAGCAATTCGGTACGGTTCGCAACGGCGCCGACCGTCATACCGTTCAAACGTATAAAGCCGGTTACCATCTCTTTTGCATGATCCGCTTTTGCCTCCAAAAAGTAATTATCATCGGAAATGTCTTTTAAAGCCAAAGCAGTATCGGATGTTTCGGAAGCAAAATCGGCAACCAGCCTGTTTAAATCATCGTTACATTCGTCATAGGATACATCATCCTCATTATTTGACGGCAGGATTGTAAGAAGTTCTCTTACTTTTGACAGGGCTGCCGCATCATCCTCGAGAACAAAATCAACATTTCCTGCTTCTGCCTGGAAATCTGCCGCAGCCGTATTACATTTTGCAGTATAGTTACCATCCAGTGCATTCGGTGAATTTACAAATAGTTTTGCATCCTTTTTTGTCATAAAAGTAAAATCACTTAAGGATGATAAAACTGCCGATCCGCCGCCGCAAGTACCTAAAATCACAGATATTTGCGGAATAATACCGGATGCAAGGGTTTGTTTCAGATAGATATCGCCAAAACCGCTTAACGCATCGGTTGCTTCCTGCAGCCTTAATCCGGCACAGTCAATAATACCAATGACAGGTGCCCCAACCTTAAGTGCCAAATCATAAATATGTGTTATTTTCTTTGCATGCATTTCGCCGATTGTACCGTTTAAAGCAGCCCTATCCTGAGAATAAACATATACAAGGTTACTGTCAATAAGTCCATAACCGGTAATTACACCATCAGCAGCAACTTCTTTCTGCTGTAAATTAAAGTCCGTGCTCCTTTTAGTAATCAAAGCACCAACTTCAACAAAACTGTTATCGTCAAGCAAAGAGATAATCCTGTCTCGAGCCGACAATTGTGCTGTCATATTCATTTTTGCCCTCCATTATTTTCTATTAGATAAAAGTAAAACCAATTATCTGCCGATTATAATTATATGCCATTTAGTTGAAGAATTCAATATATAATTACAATTAATCAGTGTTTTAGTATATTTTTTAACAAAGTAAAACAACATCAGACATCTTCAAAACTGCCTCCGTTTACATATTTTTTTATCAGTTCCACAGGGAACCCCTTTCGGTACAGGTATGCGGACAGCTTTCTCTTTTCTTCCTGTGACAGTTGAGATATATCTTTGGTCTTTTTGCCGATCGCTCTTATAATGGCGGCATCCTCGTCACCGTATTCCTTTGAAACAGCTTCTTCAATTAATTCCTTTTCCACCCCTTTCCGCATCAGCTCCGATTTAAGCTGAGTTTTACTCCTGCCGTTCTTCCGTATATTAATGTAGTTTTCCGCATATTTTGCATCATCAATATAATGATAGGATTTGACATACGCAACCGTTTCTTCTATAACATCACCGGAATAATGGGACTGTCCGAGTTTACGGATTAATTCCTGTTCCGTCCGGTCCATAACTTTTAGTAACGCCAGTGCCTTTAGTTTTGCTCGTTTTAATACGGTATTGGTGAGGATGTCACGATAAACCGCTTCGGTAACCGGACTGTTCTCTTTCAGAGCATATCGTATTACATCGTTCCGGTACAGCATGAAACGGAATTCCTCATCAATATATATTTTATACTTTCCTTTTCCCGACTCTTCTATTTTAGTGACGATCATAATTATCTCCCTTTGAAATGAAAAAACTTAGCCGTTTTAAGAGCTAAGTTTTATTGTTACCTGTATTATTCCGATTAACCTATATGAATAAGGCTTTCGGATAATTACTATTCAAAAGTATATATAACCCCATTGTTTACTTTTCTTCAATAAAATTAGCTGATTCTTCAACTGCTATATTATACTTTTCACGAACCATCTTCTCAACCTCTGCAAAAATTACAGGATTATCTTTCAGGAAAAGCTTTGCATTCTCTCTGCCCTGACCGATCTTGGAATCATTATATGCATACCATGCACCGCTCTTCACAATAATATTCTCGTTTGTCGCAAGATCCAATACATCCCCTTCTTTCGAAATGCCTTGTCCAAACATGATATCAAATTCTGCTTCCTTGAAAGGAGGAGCAATCTTGTTCTTAACAACTTTGATTCTCGTCCGGTTGCCGGTAATCTCTCCGCCGGACTTCAATGCTTCTATTCTTCTGACATCAAGACGAATGGATGCATAAAACTTAAGTGCCCGGCCGCCGGTTGTAGTCTCGGGATTTCCAAACATTACACCAACCTTTTCACGGAGCTGGTTAATGAATATCACAATACAGTTTGACTTGCTGATTACCGCCGTCAGCTTTCTAAGAGCCTGTGACATCAATCTTGCCTGCAATCCGACATGGGAATCGCCCATATCACCGTCAATTTCCGCCCTTGGAACCAGAGCGGCAACAGAGTCAATAATTACGATATCCACTGCTCCGGATCTTACCATAGTTTCCGTAATCTCCAAGGCCTGCTCTCCGTTATCAGGCTGGGAAATATATAAATTGTCGATATCAACACCGATATTCTTGGCATAAACCGGGTCAAGAGCATGTTCCGCATCAATAAAGCCTGCGATTCCCCCTCGCTTTTGAACCTCTGCAACCATATGTAAAGCGACCGTAGTCTTACCGCTGGATTCAGGACCGTATACCTCAACAATTCTCCCCTTGGGAATACCCCCCAGTCCTAACGCTATATCAAGGCTTAGGGAACCTGTCGGGATTGTTTCTATATTCATATGAGAAGAAGTATCTCCCAATTTCATTACGGAACCTTTGCCGTATTGTTTCTCTATCTGGGCTAAAGCGGATTCCAATGCCCTTGTCTTATCATCCTTTGACATATCCATTCTCCTTTTCATTCACGAACTAATGTTCTTATTGATATAATATCTTATTACCGGCTGTTTGTCAATACGGAATTCTTGCTTTTTACC
>JAEWSD010000019.1 GCA_023398615.1 Bacillota bacterium | reverse complement strand
AATAATTGACATTTTGCCGTTTTCATGTTAAGATGGCACCAGCATAAAACCACGGGGTGAAGATGCTTTTCTTCCCAATTCGAACAGAAAGGAGGAGTACTGCATATATTGGTTTTATGAAAGCTTTGTAACCCATTCACCAGGCCAGCCCAGGTCCTGTCTAACAGAAATGTTTAAATTAGCGCCATGCACCTCTTTGGGTGAAGCATTTGGAGGTTAACGAGGTAGGGAGTCAGCGAAGGATTCGGCGGATGCTCTCTCATGTACTTGGACGTGTGATATGCCGACAAAACTGTGGGTAACCGCAGCACAACAGTGGCATAACCAAGAGAAAGTGAATTATGTGCTCCTCTGACTTCAATATTATGATTGAAGCTTTGCAGTGCTGTGAATTCATTTCGTTTATTTCAGGAACCTTGAAAATTAAATAAAAGGAGATTAAAATTATGTGTGGAATTATTGGATTTACAGGATATCTTCAGGCCAAAAGCGTTTTACTGGGAGGGCTTTCCGCTCTTGAGTACCGGGGGTATGACAGTGCCGGAATTGCATACTGCAATCATTCCGGAATACAGACTGTTAAAACGGTCGGAAAGGTTTCCTGCCTTCGAGACAAGGTCGACCTTTCTCCCGATTTCAACAGCACCTGCGGAATAGGGCATACACGCTGGGCGACACACGGAGGTGTCTGCGATACAAATTCCCATCCCCATACTGCCGGAAAGGTAACCTTAATACACAACGGTATTATAGAGAACTACCATGAATTAGAAAACGAGCTGGCTGCCGAAGGCAGAACCCCGGTATCACAAACCGATACGGAGATTGCCGCGATGCTGATAAACAGCCTGTATCACGGTGATGCCACGGACGCGATCCGGAAAGCCGTCATGCGTCTGGACGGGGCATATGCTTTCTGTATCCTCTTTGCCGATGAACCCGATGTAATCTACTGTATACGCAATGGAAGCCCGCTGGTTGCCTGCCACACGAAGGAAGGCTCAATCATTGCCTCCGACATGGTGGCCCTGATCCAATACTCGAAGGAATATTTTGTATTGCCGGAGCATCACATAGCACGCCTGACCAGGGATGAGATCACTGTAACGAGCCTGGAAGGCGATATCGTCAGTCCAAAAATGCTGTACGTAAATTGGGATATGACAGCGGCACAAAAAGGCGGTTACCCCCACTTTATGCTGAAAGAAATCCATGAACAGCCGGAATCCCTGCGTTCTACAATAATGCCCAGGATAAAAAACAAGCAATTCCCCGATTTATCGGCGGATGATATTCCGGATACCGTTTTTGACGGGGTTGACCGGGTTATTGTTACGGCATGCGGAACCGCGATGCATGCTGGTTTAGTCGGCCGGGTTATGATCGAGAAACTGCTCCGGATTCCGGTAACGGTTGAGATAGCCTCCGAATTCCGGTATCAGGACCCGATTATGGATGAGCGAACCCTGCTGATTACGATATCCCAATCCGGCGAGACCGCCGACACACTTGCTGCTCTTCGTCTTGCAAATGCAAGAAAGGCAAAGACTCTCTCAGTTGTTAACGTAAAGGGTTCTTCCATTGCAAGGGAAAGTGATTACGTACTTTATACCCATGCCGGTCCGGAGATAGCCGTTGCTAGCACCAAGGCTTACACAGCCCAGCTTTCCTGCCTGTATCTCATTGCTTACCGCTTTGCTTTGTACAGGGGCACCATCACGGAGGAGCTATGTACGGAGCAGATGAAACAGCTTCAGGATATCATCCCGGCTATTGAGGAAACTCTTCTTCAGGAGGATAAACTCAATGACATCAGCCGCAGCCTTGCAAAAACCGAGGATTTGTTCTTTATCGGGCGCGGCCTTGATTATGCACTTTCCTGCGAAGGCTCCATAAAGCTGAAGGAAATCAGCTATATTCATTCCGAGGCTTATGCTGCGGGCGAATTAAAGCACGGTACCCTTTCCCTTGTAACAGAAGGAATTCCGGTTATTGCACTGGCTACACAGGCCAATGTTTATTCGAAGATGATTTCCAATATTCGTGAGGTACGTGCAAGGGGAGCCGCCGTTATCCTGATTACGAACGGAGCTGTCGAAGTTGATTCCACAATTTATGACTATCACATCGCGCTGCCATACCTGCCGGATAACTTCACGCCGTTTACTGCCGCCGTAGCTTTGCAGATGCTTGCCTACTATACCTCCGTCCACCGCGGTCTAAACGTGGATCAGCCGCGTAACCTGGCAAAATCCGTAACCGTGGAATAGGGATTCTGCTTCTTGTATTTTCCTTTTATAGGAAGTATAATATGGAATGAGTATGAAGTCATCTTAAAGATTTGGAGGAAACAGCATGAATCAGTTCAAAGAGATTACAGCGGCACAATTCGATAAAAATCCGTTCATGATAGGGAAAGAATGGATGGCGGTTACGGCGGAGCAAGACGGAAAGGTTAACGCAATGACGGCTTCCTGGGGCGGTCTTGGCTTCATGTGGCAGAAAAACGTTGCCTTTATCGTTCTGCGGCCGCAGCGTTATACAAAGGAACTCATAGACCGTTCCGGAACCTTTTCATTAAATTACCTTGCGGAAAGCTACCGTCAGACTTTAGGCTACCTTGGCAAGGTATCCGGAAGGGACGAGGATAAGATAGCCAAATCAGAACTTACCGTTTTACATTCGGGTTCCGTTCCTTATTTTGAAGAAGCGAATACCGTATTGCTATGCAAGAGCTTATTCGTTCAAAACTTCGAGGAAACCAGCTTTTTAAATTCAAATATGCCGAAGGAATTTTACCCGGATAAAGATTTTCACCATCTTTATATAGCGGAAGTTGAGCGTATTCTGGTAAAGGAATAAGCGCTGTAAATTTGTGCAGGGAATGGGCGTGAAGCAGCGGCAAATGCTGCTTCACGCCCATTCTCTTTTCCGTTATGTACCTGCTAAAGCTCTTGCATCAATCTGCCGTATAATTCATCCACTTCCTTTTTCGTGGCCAGCCGTGTTGAAAATGCGCTTGCGCTTCCGGCAGCGATCCCCATCCTGAGAGCATATTCATAGTTATATTCCTTCAGATAACCGGCCAGGAAACCGGCTATCATGGAATCTCCGGCGCCGACGGAATTCATCACATCGCCTTCCTGCGCTCTGCAGCGATATACCGCGCCATTCTCCGCAAGCAGGACCGCACCGTCCCCCGCCAGGGAAACCAGTACGTTTCGTGCCCCTTCCTCCTGCAATCTACCGGCATAATATAAGATTTCCCCATCATTTGTTACTTTTTTATCAAATAATTCCTCCAGCTCATAGCTGTTCGGTTTGATGAGGAACGGTTTGTATTTTAATACCCTTCTTAGCAGGCCCTTTGTGGCATCCACGACAGACAGGATACCTTTTTCCTTCAGTCTCTCAAGTATTCTTTCATAAACATTATCCGGCAATGTATTCGGAATGCTGCCGCTTAGTACCAAAATATCATTGGCTTTCAATTGCTCCAGCTTACCGATTAACTGCTCCAGATCCTCCTCACCGATAAGCGGGCCCTGCGCGTTGATATCGGTCTCGGCAGTTGACTTTAATTTAATATTTATTCTCGACAATCCGCTCCTGAGACGGATAAAATCCGTTATGCAGCCATGCTTCCTGACGCCGCGTTCTATCTCCTCCCCGGTAAAGCCCGCAATAAAGCCCAGGGCAACACTGCTGATCCCCAGATTCTTTAATACAATGGAAACATTAATGCCCTTTCCTCCTTCAAATATTTCTTCCGATACCGTACGATTGACTGCTCCCGGTTTAACATCTCCCATCCGGACCACATAATCCAGAGAAGGATTAAAGGTTACGGTATAAATCATAAAATTACCTCCATTACGTAAAAACGGACGAATTAAAAAGGTAACTACAGAAACCGCCGCAGTTACCTTATAAGTCCTAATCAGCATAAGCTATCTTACTCTTGATACCACCTGACAATAAATATAGATATTCTGTATCTTCTTTGCCTCAATTCCCTGTACTTCAATGACCTGCTGGGTCTCGGAAGGTGTCACATACAGCTTGAATACGATGGCATCCTGGCCGACACGCATATTATGTATCCGTTTATAGGTGAAATTGATATCATTAATCCCAAGATACTGAAACATAATATTAGTAATATCACTGTTGGTAAAACATAAGAGAATGTCCTCCTTCTTTACCATGTTGATGAGGGCCTTCGTCTCTTCAAGCGACATGCTGGTTACCTTGAATTCTCCTTCGTTTAATACATTCATCATACTGCCGTTGTCTAATAATAGTAAGGGTAAATCACTTCTGGTCATAATATTATCCTCCTATAATGAATTCAGGCCCTTCCGGATGAATAAAATCCTAAAAGGGAAACTCGGGTTGCACACTCTTAGGCTTCTTACTTTCATTATAGAAGACGCATCCTGTAAAGTCAATAGATGACCTCTTCTAAAAACAGTCCCCTGGCTTCTGCCGTTGTCCCTGCTTTCAGACGGTCCTTACTCTCAATGATTTCTTTCACGTAATCCGGCTCCATCGATCCGTCACCGGCAGCCATCAGGGTACCGACTATAATGCGCGCCATATTCGGCCAGAAATCATCCGCCTCTATGGTAATTGACATATCATTGATATCCGAATAGATATCGATGGAATTCACCGTCCTTTCCGTCGATTTCTTCATACGGGGATTGTCGGAAAAAGCTTTAAAATCATGCCGGCCGATCAGACAGGCGGCCGCTTTCCTCATTCTTATAATATCCGGCTTATGAAAGCTGTAATAGTTATATTTTCTTTCGAAAACAGAAGGTACATCACCCATTGAAATCTTATAAACATACCGGAACGCCTTGGCGTTAAAGCTGCTGTGGAATCTTTCCGGCACTTCCGCCGCTTCCAGTACGGCAATGTCTCTCGGCAGAAACCGGTTCAGGTAATGCTTGATCTCATACGGTTTCATATCGGTACCCGTATTAAAATTCGCAACCTGTCCATAGGCATGAACCCCTGCTTCCGTTCTGGCCGCTCCTATCAGATTCACTGTTTCATTGTCCATTTTATTTAATACGCTTTCCACCTTGTCCTGAATCGTTATACTCTTCGGATTACCAGACTGTTTTTGCCAGCCGTCATAGCGGGAACCGTCGTATTCCAAAATTAATTTTATGTTACGCATTCCATTCTCCTTACTCTTTCTTATTTCCCAGGTAATTGTGTAACCCCTTTTCGTGTGATCACTGTCTTACAGTATTATCTAACATATTTATAAAAATGTCCAGCACTTGTTACAATTCAGCCTATGGTTTAATAGAATTATAAGATTGCATAGAAATTTAAAGAAGGATGATGTATACTAATGTAAGGCGATTTCAAAACTGCTCCAGCAATACATACTTAAGCCGGTATTACAGTTTAAAGAAACAATTACGAAAGAATGAGGTTTCAACATCATGAAGTTAAGCTTCCTACTAATGGAACAGATAGGCAGCATGTTTATCATGCTTCTTTTCGGCTTCTTAACGGTCCGGTTGCATCTGCTAAAAACCGAAGACAGCAGAAATATCTCTTCCTTAATCCTGTATGTTATCACACCCTGTACCATAATCAGCGCCTTTCAGATCACTTTTACCAAAGAAAAGCTGGCCGGCCTGGGAATTGCATTCCTTGGTGCCATAATTGTCCATATTCTCAATATAGCCGTAACGGTCCCTTTAAAAACCATATTTCATCTAAAGCAGATTGAACAGGCTTCTCTGGTATATTCAAACGGCGGAAACTTAATCATTCCGCTTATCGGCGCCGTACTGGGAAAGGAGTGGGTAATTTACAGCTGTGCTTTTATTACCGTACAATCCGTTCTGATCTGGTCACACGGGAAATCCTTAATCAGCGGAGTTAGCGGGTTTGACCTGAAAAAAATCCTGCTTAATATCAATATCATATCCATCTTTGTGGGTCTGCTGCTGTTCCTGGCAGACCTTCCGCTGCCTGCATTCCTCCGGGTATCCATCGACAATACGGGTGCTATGGTCGGCCCGTTAAGCATGATTGTTACCGGAATACTGATCGGCAACATGAAACTGAGAGATGTATTCTTAAATAAGCGGGCCTATCTGATCTGTTTCGGAAGACTTATCTTTTATCCGCTGCTGGTTATTCTTGCATTCACTTTCAGCGGGATATCCGCTTTGCATCCCGACGCGGAACGTATTCTTATCGTAGTGCTGCTGGCTGCCGCGGCCCCTTCGGCGGCAACCGTAACCCAGCTGGCACAATTTTACGGCAGGGATTCCGGATATGCAAGTATCATAAATGTAATGTCAATCCTGTTCTGCATTATAACAATGCCTGCTTCGGTTATGCTATTCGAAATTTTATTATGAAAAGAGTTTCGTATGCGAAACTCTCGCGTAGCCGCTTGCGGCTAACTTCCAATAAAAAGTCCCATTGACCGGTTCAAATTAAACTGGTCAATGGGACTTTTTTAAATTATATGACCAAAGCTGTATCCAGCTTTTAATTATACTTCAAAAAGCATATCACCATAGGAAGGTACCGGCCATACCGCTTTATCAACGATAACCTCAAGCTCATCGATCGGTGCCCTTAATTCTGCCATTGCCGGGAATACGGTAGTCCTGTAATATTTGGCCTGTTCAACACCTTCTTTGTCGGCAGCTTCCGCTACAAAGCCCTGAAGCTTGCCTAATGCCGCTTTTGCCTCTGTCAGTAAAGCAGACGTTTCCTTCAGTAAATTCTCCTGTACACTTATACTTGCATCCGGAACCGCAGTCTTAATCGTATTGATGGAGGAAGCCAGATCCGTAGCATACTTGATTACCGCAGGAATAAACAGCTTACTTGCCATCTCTATCATCGTCTTTGCTTCGATATTGATGGTTTTTGAATATGCTTCATACTCGATTTCGGCACGTGAATGAAGTTCAACCTCTGAAAATACATTGAATTTACCGAATAATTTAACGGATTTCTCGGATACATAGTAAGGAACAGCCTCTACCATAGATTTCACATTCGGCAGGCCTCTTTTCTCAGCTTCCGTAACCCACTCATCCGAATAGCCGTTGCCGTTGAATACTACTCTCTGGTGCTCGGTTACCGTTCTCTTTATTAAATCATGTACCGACAAATCAAAATTATCCGCTTTTTCCAATTCATCCGCCATATCGCAAAGAACATCCGCAACAATCGTATTTAATACGGTATTTGGTCCTGCTATGGACATAGAAGAGCCAACCATTCTGAACTCGAACTTATTGCCGGTAAACGCAAACGGCGAAGTACGGTTTCTGTCGGTAGCATCTTTTCTGAATTCCGGAATCGTATGAACTCCGATATTCATCTTTCCGCCCTGCTTGCTGCTGGTTGCTTCTCCGGTTTCAATCAGCTGTGTCAATACATCAGCCAGCTGTTCTCCAACGAAAATGGATATGATGGCGGGAGGAGCTTCATTTGCCCCAAGTCTGTGGTCATTTCCGGGGTTGGAAGCCGACAGACGGAGGAGTTCGGCATATTTATCAACTGCTTTTAATACCGCAGCTAAGAATAAAAGGAACTGTATATTATCGTGAGGTGTCTTACCCGGGTCCAGGAGGTTTTTGCCGGTATCGGTAACCATGGACCAGTTATTGTGTTTACCGGATCCGTTAACTCCCGCAAACGGCTTCTCATGAAGCAGGCAGGTCAAACCGTGGCGGTTAGCCACCTTCTTCATACATTCCATCATTAACTGGTTATGATCGGTTGCAATATTAGCCGTTGCATAGATCGGAGCAAGTTCATGCTGCGCAGGCGCAACTTCATTATGTTGTGTTTTAGCCAGGATTCCGAGCTTCCAGCATTCCTCGTTTAATTCTTTCATGAATGCCGCAATTCTTTCCTTTATGGAACCGAAATAGTGATCGTCCAATTCCTGTCCTTTCGGCGGCATAGCGCCGAATAATGTACGTCCTGCAAAGATTAAGTCTTCCCTTTTCAGATATTTCTCTTTATCTATAATAAAATATTCCTGCTCTGCGCCTACGGAACAGGATATCCCTTTCACCTCGTCATGTCCGAACAGCTTGAGTACACGTACGGCCTGATCGCTTAAAGCTTCCATAGAACGAAGCAGCGGGGTTTTCTTATCCAAAGCCTCACCGGTGTAGGAACAAAAAGCCGTCGGGATGCAAAGTGTAACTCCTGCCGCATCCTCTCTCAGAAAAGCCGGTGAAGTACAATCCCATGCGGTATAACCTCTGGCCTCAAAGGTAGCCCTTAATCCGCCGGAAGGAAAGGAAGAAGCATCCGGTTCGCCCTTAATCAGTTCCTTGCCTGAGAACTCCATAAGAATACGTCCATTGGAAGTCGGACTGATAAATGAGTCATGCTTTTCCGCAGTAATACCGGTCATCGGCTGGAACCAGTGTGTAAAATGGGTAGCGCCTTTTTCAATTGCCCAATCCTTCATCGCATTTGCAACAACTTCCGCAACAGCCGGATCCAGGTCCTCTCCATTTTCAATTGTTTTCTTTAATGCAACATAGGTTTTCTTAGGTAAACGTTCAACCATTGTTGCATCATTAAACACGTCAATTCCAAATATTTCTGTTAATTTCCCTGTCATAACAGTAATCTCCTTTCATTTTATGGTATTATAATAACATTTCAAAAAGCAAGTGGGACAAAGCCTTTCTTACGAACAAGAAAGAGTTTCGCTTGCGGAGCGTTTTTTATCGTATGGGACAAACTTTCCTATACGATAAAAAAGTGTCCTCAAAAAAGAATTTGAGAACACCCTTGCTCTAACAAAAATTTATTAGAAATACAATAACACCTTTTTACAAAAAAGAAAAGCTTTTTTTTCATTTTTTTAAAATTTATATTGCAAGCCAGACCCTGACAGAATGAAAACAGTGCCGGTCTTCCGCAATACAGGCATAAATTATAATATGTCTCCCAGGCCTTTTGTTTCCTGACTAATCGGTATTCAATTAATAATAAATATGCCGGTTCCTGCTTTATGATGTCATCGTTATTTCTTTTTTCACGTTAACAGAATAATGGATAATGCTAATAATGTCAAGTCCTCTTTTACTAATTCTGTTTTTATTTTTTCCCCGTTTCCTCATCCTGCTTTTTTCCCGTTACTTTGTTTCCTTTTGGGCGTGGCTTTCTCATCCGTTATCGGTATACAAGCAAAAATACATACCCCAAGAGGAGGTACGTTTATACTGACAGAATTATCCCGGCCATCCGCTTCCTTCCTCTTCGATTGCTTTAACCTGGGGTTTAGATTCCCCTGCCCTCCGTAGTATGGCTTGTCACTGTTGAAGATCTCCTTATATTTCCCTTCAAACGGAACTCCTATTGAAAATGCCTGATAAGCTACCGGCGTAAAATTGCACACCACCAATAAGGTCTCCTCTATCCTGTCCGTCTTTCTGGTAAATACGATGATACTGTGATCCGCATCCATAACGCTTATCCATTCAAAGCCCTCCTCCACGAAATCCTTCCGGAACATGGCCGGATGACTGCCGTAGAATTTATTCAGTTCCTTAAAATAACGGTTCATCTGGAGATGCTGTTCCTGCTCCAACAACTCCCAGTCCAGGCTCCTGCTCTCATTCCACTCGCGAAACTGTGCGAAATCCTGGCCCATAAACAGCAGCTTCTTTCCCGGATGCGCCATCATAAACCCATATGCCACCCGGAGGTTTGCAAATTTCTGTCCGGTATCACCCGGCATCTTATTAATCAGAGAGCCTTTTTCATGCACCACTTCATCGTGGGAAAGCACCAGAATGAACTTTTCGCTGTATGCATAAATCATGCTGAAAGTCAGCTCTCCGTGGCGCCCTTTCCGAAACAGCGGATCACACCTCATATAATCTGTAAAATCATTCATCCAGCCCAGATTCCATTTCAGGTCAAAGCCCAGACCGTTACGATCCAGGTCTCCGGTAATCATCGGCCAGGCGGTGGATTCCTCCGCGATCAGCAAGGCTCCGGCATTCCTTTTTTTAAATATGGAATTCAAATGCTTTAATAATTCAATGGCTTCCAGGTTCTCGTTGCTGCCATAGATATTTGCTACCCATTCCCCATCCTTCTTGCCGTAATCCAGATACAGCATGGAAGCCACCGCATCCACGCGAATGCCGTCGGCATGATATTTTTCCGCCCAGAACAACGCGTTTGCTATTAAGAAATTCGATACCTGCGGTCTGCCGTAATTATAAATTAAGGTTCCCCAGTGCGGATGGGAACCCTGTCTGGGATCCAGGTGTTCATACAGGCAGGTTCCGTCAAAATTAGCCAGTCCGAAGGAATCCCTCGGAAAATGAGCAGGCACCCAGTCCAGGATCACACCGATCCCCTGTCCGTGCATATAGTCCATAAAGTACATGAAATCTTCCGGAGCACCATATCTTGCGGTCGGCGCATAGTATCCGGTCACCTGATAGCCCCAGGAACCGTCGAACGGATACTCCATAACCGGCATCAGTTCAATATGTGTATAGCCCATATCCTTAACATAACCTGCAAGCATAGGGGCAATCTCCCTGTAAGTATAGAATTCTTTATCGTCAGGCCTCTTCCATGATCCTAAATGAACTTCATAAACCGATAGCGGGCTCTGTTTATAATCTGAGGCTGCTCTTGCCGTAAGCCAGTCCCCGTCATGCCATTCGTAACCCTCAAGGCTGCATACGATCGATGCGTTATCAGGTCTGACTTCGGTCCGGTTTGCATAGGGGTCCGCTTTTAGTACGGTCAATCCACCCTTCAGCTTCAGCTCATATTTATAGATTTCCCCTGCGGCAATGTCCGGAATAAACAACTCAAATATTCCGGAATCATACAGCCTTCTCATTTGATGCCGCCTTCCGTCCCAATTGTTGAAGTTGCCCACAACACTGACACGGATCGCATTCGGAGCCCAGACCGCAAACAAAGCACCCGCTGTCCCATCCACTTCCATGATATGGGCGCCCAGCTTTTCATAAATCTCATAATGGATTCCGTTAGTAAAGCGGTTCAGATCCAGTGCATCGATCACCGGTTCAAAGGAATACGGATCGGAAATCTCCATACTGGTAGTATTGTCGTAATTGACGATTAAAGTATAAGGCACCGCCTTATTGCCCGGAATCAAAACGGAATAGTAGCCTTCCTGATTCATACATACCATCGGGTATTTCATTCCGGTTCCGGTAATCTTTACCGCAATATTGATCGCGGTAGGAATAAAAGCATTAACCAGTATCCCCTTATCCGTAATATGTGCTCCGAGCAGCCGGTGGGGATCGTCATGTTCCGAATATACTATGGTTTCAATATCATTCCAGTCCATTAAATCATTAAGCGCAGCCTCCATAAAGGAATCCTCCATTATTATAGTTACTCCAAATACCACTCATCCGTTGTGGTATTTTCTTCATCCCCGGATTTCTCCGGCATATACTTTTTAAATACGCGTTCCAGAAAAAAGGAACAGACCAGGCAGCAAAGCGCCGGTGCAAGACATATCACAATCGGCATCACATATACTCCCACTGCGAAAGCAATCACAATTACGGCCAGCAGAAGAGTTGTCGGTAAATGCTTCATTGCCATAAACAGGGAAGATTTTAATAATTGCATTAAACTCATTTTGAACCTGGATAAAACAGGGAAGATATAAATGGATACACAGAAGAGGATCAGCGATGTGGCATTGACTAACGTAAACATCACAAATCCAAAGTTACCTTCCAGCACCGCTACGATCTTCCGATCATAATACAGTGCAAAAGACAACACCAGAACGATGACACCGGCAACAGCCCCCTGCTTGAAGTTCACCTTAAAGCTGTTGAAGAATTCACGTACCAGGTAACCCCTCTCTCTTCTTATTACCTTTACTACGGTATAATACAAGGCCGTTGTTGCCGGGCCCGCCGTAATAACGGGTAAGCATAGAAGAACCCAGATTAAACTGATTAAAAAAAGGTCAACCAGCTTGCCTATTGTAGTAAAAAACGCATTATCCATATTAAAAAAATTACTCATAAATGATACCTTTTGCATACCGCAGCCTGTCTGCGGCAGCGCCGTATATTTTGCCTGTTCGGAAGATTGATTCCGGCATCCTTTCTCTGATTATTTCTTCCGACCGGCCTCATCCCCATTTCCCTCATACATGCGAAGTGATCAGCTGCAGACTGCCCTCCAGACAATAATCACCATAGTCCGAAGGAATGATAAAATGATCCCCTTTTCTTATGTCCGTACCGTCTATCGTCCCTTCCCCTTCTATTACACTTACATTCAGGAAAGGAGCGGCCTGACGGAATGCCTGCCTGCCCTCCACCCTTACCCGGTTCACCGTATAGAATTCACATGCAATCAACTCTTCCACCACCGCATTTTCCAAAGCGGCCGACCTCCGGTCCGTAACCGTATCATCCTGTGGGCACCGGATCACATCAATGCTTTTATTAATATGAAGCTCTCTCGGTTTTCCGTCTGATAACCTGTCGTAATCATACAGGCGGTATGTGATGTCGCTGTTCTGCTGCGTCTCGATTAACAGGGTGCCTGCTTTGATTGCATGAACGGTTCCGGGAGTGATTTGAAAAAAGTCTCCTTTTTTTATCGGAAGGAGACGAATCAGCCTGTCCCATCTGCGTTCAGATATCATGCGCTTTAACTCTTCCTTATCCCTTGCATTATGTCCGATTACGATTTTTCCGTCCTTCGCACAATCCAAGATGTACCAGCACTCCGTTTTACCTAATGATCCGTTCTCATTCCTTTGGGCATATGCATCATCCGGATGTACCTGGATGCTTAAGTCTGCCTTTGCATCTATAATCTTAATCAGTAAGGGAAACGTATCGCCTTTAACCCCTCCGAACAGTTCCCTGTGATTTTCCCACAAGCTGCTTAGCTTCAATCCTTTATATTCACCGTTCTTTACTGTGCAGTCACCATTTTTATGAGCACTGACCGCCCAGCATTCTCCGGTATTTTCACCCGGTATATCATATCCGAAATCGTCTTTTAGACGGCTGCCGCCCCAGATCATTTCTTTAAAAACAGGTTCCAATAATATTATGCTCTTCATTGCTGCCTCCTATCGCTGTTCTCTTTATTATTTACATAGTATCACATTATCCCTTGAAGAAAAAGTTAAAATTCTCGAAAATATTAGCGAAATTGAAAAATTCAACCGGCAGCTATATACTATATTCAATCACATTCATCAATATTCATCCTTTTCAGATATTGGGTCCCCCAATCACGGATCAAGGTAAAAACCGGCTTTAAACTCATGCCGGTTTCCGTTAAGGAATACTCAACCTTAGGAGGTACTTCATTATATATGGTCCGTACGACCAAACCGTTTTCCTCCAGAATACGAAGATTTTCCGTCAAAACCTTCTGACTTATTCCGCCAACAGAACGTTTTAATTCGTTGAACCTTTTCGTACCATCAAGTAAATCACGTATAATAAGCATCCTCCATTTATTTCCAATCAAGGTAACTGTCGCTTCTACCGGACATGGGGCTATTTTTTTCATTGGAACCTCCTCATATGTAACGCCGTATAAGCGTATTATACACTATTCAGACGGGGTGTACAAGAGGGCTGCCTGTCCGGCTGTAAAATTCTGTTACGGTTCAGCCTTACGGCTGAACCGTAACAAAATTCTTTAGTTACCGCAAAGTGACTATGTTACAATAAAGTGCGTACTTGAAATGGATTAATAAATCAGTTATATTATGGAAGCAACATCAACAAGCCAAACACTTGGATGCGCAAAAAGCGCAGGAAAGGAATAAATTATGACAGAAAAAATTCAATCACTGCTGGACAGAAGAAGTATACGCAATTACCGTAAAGAACAGATTACCGAAGAAGAATTGAACCTCATTCTGGAGGCGGGGAAATATGCACCAAGCGGTATGGGAGAATTCAAATGGAAACTTGCTGTGGTGCAAAAGGACGGAGCAATGGAAAAATTACTGAAAGTCCTGGAACAGGAAATGGGCCTGACGGGACAGCCGTTTTATGGCGCACCGACTCTGATCATTGCATTCGTGGATAAGAATTCGCATACCCCTGTCCAGGACGGCAGCCTTGCAATCGGCAATATGCTTAATGCGGCGAACATGATAGGTCTGGGGTCCTGCTGGATCAATTGTATACCCTCCCTCTTCGAAACTCCGGCCAGCAAGACATTACAGGCTGAATACGGGATTCCGTCGGATTATATCTGCATCGGTTCCTGTGCCGTCGGTTATATAGACGGGGATGTTCCAAAACCGGTACCCAGAAAAGCGGATATTGTTGTCCGTACCAGATAAAATGTGCACAGGCGCAAGCACCCGGCGGCACAATCATAAACACAATTAAGGGTTTCGAAAAATGCCTCATAATCATCATAATATGGAGAAGAATACATGGAAAAAAAGATAGAATATTTTGATAATACGGGGAAAGAGAATACGGAAAAAACTTTTCAGCTGGTAAAGGAAAGCCTGGAGGCAAACCACATTAAAAAGCTTGTCCTGGCGTCCACAACGGGTTCCTCCGCGAAACAGGCCATGGAATTTTTTAAGGATACCGATGTTCAGTTAATTGCCGTACCTCACCAATATGATTTCAGCAATAAAACCAACCGTTTTAGCAGGGAGCTTGCGGAAGAAATGCGAAGCAGGGGACATGAGGTTCATTTCGGTACCATGCTGTTCCATACGGATAAATTATTCGGCTCCGGCATCCCTACTGCCGTTGCCAATTTCTTAAGATGCTTCAGTGAAGGCTTCAAGGTATGCTATGAAATTGTTCTGATGGCTTCCGATGCGGGCCTTCTCGCCACGGGAGAACAGGTAATCGCCGTGGCAGGCACCAGTTCCGGTTCCGATACCGCCTTGGTTATGCAGGCCGGTTCCAGTCAAAGCCTTAAAAATCTCCGTGTCAATGAGATCATATGCAAACCCCTGAACACATATGTGCCTGCGGAACAGAATCAGGCTTAAAACAGATCCGCCAACAGTAAATAAGCTTTGCCTTAAAAATAATCCCCAAGGCAAAGCTTATTTATATTACGGCTTACTTATCCGTAAACATTCCGAAAATCATGTCGGCTGCTTCCGCACGTGTCAGATCGGCATCCGGCTCAAATTCATTACCGCCGTTACAGATAATGAGCTTCAGACCGTTCGCCAGTGCGGCATAACCGATATCATCCTCGGATATCTTATCCTTATCCTTAAAATCGATACGGTAAACACTCTCTAATCCTGCAAGCTTATCATACCCGGATATCCGGATAACAAATCTTGCCGCCTCCATACGGGTTATCGTGGAATTGTTATCGTCCAGCTTATACTGGTCATTATTATAATATAAGCTTGCAAGGGATAATAATTCGCACAGTTCCTTACGGGTTATCGCCTGGTCCGGCAAAAACCTGCCTCCCTTAAAGCCTATGCCGTTATCCGCCAGAAGAAGTATACGGCGTTCGGATTCATGGTCCTTTATATCATTGTAGGAATACATGTTCTGATCCCCGCTGTATTCCTCCCCGTCATAGCTTAACTGCTTACCCGTAAACGGGGAAATATAGGAAGGTGTAATATCCGTTCTGTAAACAAGCCTTATTTCGGATTGCCTGGAATAGGCTCCTGCCGCAATAAGCACCTTTTCTTTAGTTGGTGAAATGCTGTTATCAATGATGTGAACGTTATTGATCTCATAAACCAGTCCGTATCCGTCATTTGCAATATAGCAATCGAATGCCCTGTCCGCGGAAATGATATTATCCGGAAACTCAAAGCTGACATTATCATCCCAATTATAAGAGAAGGAGTAAATTTTACCCGTCATTCCGTCCACCGAACCGTAAATGCCGTTATAAGGATAAGAAATCCCTTCATTTGTGCGATCATACTGATAGGAATAGCCTCCGTAGACCTCCTTGCTATCCTTGTATGCAATGATATAGGAACCCCTGTTATCCGTTAATACGGAATTCTTCAGTTTATCCGGTAACTGGCTCTTTAAAAAGTCCTCCAAAAACGCCTGTCCCTGCTCCTGCGTATACTTTACCTTCAAGGAATCCAGCTCCTTCTGATTCATCGAATAGATATCCTTGACAGAGGAACTGAATGATATAAGCTTGCCGGTTTCCGCATCCACGGAAGCATAGGCGTAAGCACGATAGGTGTCATTACCGGTATAGTCAATCTCACGGGGATCCGACATGGAAATGTTCCACACATACTTTGCTTTTTTATTCTGATTGTAGCTGCTTTGTTTATACAGGGAAGCAACCGTATTCTTTAAATTCTTGTCAAGCAGCAGGTACTTATTGCCGGTAACCGCCTTAATCGCGTCCTCCCTGCTTATGATGCCTTCCAATCCCTCGACCTCAAGGATCTCCTGCTCCGTCAATCCGCCCGCGCCGGCATCCTTGGGCGACCCCGTAAGGGACGCCTGATCGTACATCTCCTTCTCATTCCGGGTAACCCACTCATTCTGAGTGGTATACACCTCGCCGGTCTTTGCGTCTACGGCTATATAGGACGTATCCGGAGAATACACAAGGAATGCTTTAACCGTGCCATTCCCGTTCTTATCCGTCTTGTAAGCGTTCTGATAGGACAGTTTCATTTTTACCGACTTCCCTATCTTTTTCGCGGCTTCCGCCTTTGTCACGGATACTTCGGCGCTCGGAATCTCTACGTCATAGAGCCAGCTGCTGTTATAATATACCGCTTCCCCGGTTTCATAATTTATGCCTACCGTTACGGTGTTATCCGGCATCTTTATGCCATTTTCCACGCGTTGGAACTGATACCGGTATTCACCGCTGTATATTCCCTGCTGTTCAGCTTTGACATATTCAATTTTCCCAGAAATGTCCGGCGCAACCTTTTTAATAAAGCTTTCCGCTTTCGATTCCAATTCTGATTTCAAGTATTCCGGGGTATCATACCCGTTTCTGTCTTTGTATAATGAATAGGACACCAGATGACCGTCCTGATCAACCTGTACCTGTATCTGCTTCTTATAATCCTTATCATGCCAGTTCAGGCTCCAGTATGCCGAGGAATACGAACTTTCCGCATTAAAATAGTACTCGAATTCTGTTAATTCCTTTGGAATCGGAATTATGGCTTTCACTGCTTTGATTATATTCTCCAATCCCTGCTTAGTCGGCTCCTGATTCAAATCCTCCGCTTCTATCGCAGACCCGCTGACAGCCGAGACCTCTTCCGCCACGGCAGTCACCGGCATTCCGGCGGTAAGGATGCAGCCGATCAATACTGCCGGTAAAAACCTGTTTCTTATCATTTTGACTCCTCCTTAATAATATTT
>JAEWSD010000017.1 GCA_023398615.1 Bacillota bacterium | reverse complement strand
CAAGAAATTATTTAATATTGAAATCTGGGAGATGGTTGTCTTGGACTACGTAATTTCTCACTTCGAAAACATTAAATACTGACTTGGGAAGATTGGGGTAACTGCAAATCTGTAGTTACCCCTTTTCATGTGCGCCCGGCGGCGCACGTATCTAACCGGTGAAAGTCCGGAATCCGCCCGGTAGCCTGCAAAGAAAAAGTCAAGTGTTTTTTGTAGGAATATCTAAAGTAAAAATGTGCATCACAAAAAGACCACCAGTATTGCTGGTCTGAGAAAAATGTTTTGAAACTATGAGAGCGTATTCAATGACGCAAGATATTCCTTAACCCGCCCATAGTAGATACGAAGAAACTTATTAGCACCGGCAGTCATATAGACATAGTAGTCTTTACCTTGAGTACGCTTTTTCATCATAAACTTATACACAGGGTCATCAATAGGAGCAAGTTTCATAAGTGAATCCATAATCAGAAACAGTGTTTTTCTAAGCTGAGGAGATCCCCTTTTTGAAGTTCTAACACTTTGTTGCTCATAGTCACCATACTGATTGGCGCCTGGATCAACACCAGCATAAGCTGTTAAGGCTCTTTTATGTAAGAAGCGAGAAGTATCACCGATCTCCGCTATAAGCTGAGGCCCAAGCGTTGTACCAACTCCAGACATAGCTAATACTACAGGATATTCAGGAAGCTTGGCTGCTGTTTCATTCATAAGAAGGCGAAGGGTTTCTACGTTTTTTGAAGCAACATTAAGCTGGTCAGTCGCCTGTAGGATTAAAAGTTTTGTAAGTTCGTCTTTTGGAAGCATATGTATGAGGTTTTGACTGAATTCATAGATATCATTTGGCTTTCCTGAGTGAAAGTTATATTTCTTTTTCTTACACCATGTTTTATATCGTTCCGTAAAAGAATTGAGAGAAAGCTTACGGACACAGTCCATATGCCAGAATTGTGTTATGAAATCAACCCATTTCTGACTCCCATCACTTCTGGCGGGGCTGTTTCCACCTGTTTTTATTCATCGTTTGCTGAAAGTTTTGTACGGCCTTTTTGATTTTATATTATTAATCGCCTGACGTGAGATAGAAAACAGGTTGGAGAAGGATAGCGCCTGGCAGGAAGCTGTGAGGAAAAGCATTTGCAGGTTACGCGCAATTCTTAGGTATCGAGAGAACGGTCAAATCAGACGTGCGATGATTCGCACGAGCGCAAGTGTTTGACGAACGAAATACGGAGAGAAGCTACGGTGTAGGTTTTCTCCGTATTTCGCGAGGAGTTCTTGCGCGTTCTGATTGGTTCAAGTGAGGGAGATACCTTAGAAGTGCCAGTAATCCTGCATTCTGCTTATCGGAACAGCTTCCTGCCAGGCGCTATCCTCCTCCAACCGTCCCTAGAATCATACCCCCGAAAATAATTCTAAGAATAAAGTTATTCACAGGTAGGCTTTACTATGCTATAATAAAATTGGAAGGGGAGTAATAATAAGACAGCACAGGCGGAATGCCGGAAGGGAGTGATTGTTATGAAAAAAGTCATTACTATTAGCAGGCAATATGGAAGCGGAGGAAGAGAAATCGGCAGAAAGCTTGCGGACCAGCTTGGAGTTCCCTTCTATGATAATGAATTGATAGAAAGAGCGGCAAAAGAAAGCGGCTTTTCGGCAGCGGCGTTTGAAAATGCCGAAAATAAGGCCACAAACAGTTTACTGTATTCAATAGCGATGGGCATGAATGCTTATGGTAATCAGGAGCTTGGGTTTGCTCACCTTTCATTGGATGACAGAATCTATCTTGCCCAATCCGAAGTGATACGTAATGTCGCGAACGAAGGCCCTTGTGTTATCGTAGGCAGATGTGCGGACTATGTGTTAAAGGACAGACCGGATGTAGTCAGTATATTTATTTGGGCAGATATGAAATTCAGAGTGAAAAGAGCGGTCGAGCTATATCATTTATCAGCAGTGAAACCGGAAGAACATATCCTTAAGATAGATAAGAGACGTACCAACTATTATAATTACCATGCGAATGAGAAATGGGGGAAGGCGGAAAACTACCATATGTCCGTACGGAGCGACTATATCGGTATAGACAATTGCGTTGACTGCATCCGGAAATATATAGAGAGTGCGGTTTAATAGGTAAAGCAGGAATAACTAATTATATATATTCATGGTTTGGGTATGATGGTATACCCAAACCATGTGTATTTCTCACTTCCCGGCATGCGCTGATATGCGGCACAGAATGACAGGTGTGAAGACATTTTTTGTTCACACTTAATTCGGGCTGCGACGGATGTCGGGATATGCAGGAAAGAGGGCAACAATGAGATGGAATAAGAAATTAAATAAAAACTTTACCTTAATATCGATGTATGTGATAGTAACATCGATCATTATTTATTGTTTAAGCTTACTTGCAAAGAATGCGCCGGAGATTCTTTCGGTGGTAATGAGTTATCTCCGATGGCTGGTAAAGGTTGCAAAACCGATTGTAATAGCATTTGTATTTGCTTATATATTCGATCCGGTAAACAATTTTTTGGAGGTACATTACAGGAAGATAAAGATAAGGAAAAGATTGCTGAAAGCACCGAGAACCTGGGCGGTTTTCACTACGGTATTTATACTGATATCCGCATTTGCCGGTATCATATCCATTCTGGTATTCACTGTAACGAACCAGATCCGTTTTGCTAATATAGATGATATTGTGATTTTGACGAATTCCTATATGAAGTCTGTCAATGATTTTTATAATTCTGTTATTGGCAAGCTGAATGAACTGGATATACAGTCTGATGAAATATCTCAATATGTCATGGATGCATCTACTTATGTACTGGATTCTCTGAAGAATATGGCAGGGACACTTGTAGCTTCCATAACGAATATCTCATCCTATTTATCTACCTTTGTGTTTTCTTTTATCATTGGCATTTATTTCATGATTGACGGCGCCATGATCAAGGAATTCTGCAGGAAGGTAGGAAAGGCACTGTTTAATGACCGTTTTAATAAAAAATTCACTCATTTTCTGACTGACGCAGATTATGTCTTTTCGGGATATATCAGGGGACAGATGACGGATGCGCTGGTGATGATGATATTGATTAGCTTAACCCTTTCGGTAATCGGTGTTAAATTTGCAATACTGATTGGTATCTTTGCCGGTATTGGCAACCTGATACCATATTGCGGACCCTTTATCGCCTATCTGAGTACGATTATCATATGCCTGATAAACGGCCAGTATAAGGAACTGATTATAGCAATTATTATGTTATTTATCGTACAGGCGATCGACGGTAATATTATCGCGCCTAAGCTTTTAAGCAAGAGCATTCAGATTCATCCGGTCCTTGTTATAATATCCTTGATATTCGGAAATGCTATCGGAGGCCTGTTAGGTATGCTTTTGGCCGTACCGGTAGGCGCGTTGATTAAGGTAATGTTTGTCCGTTATATTGACCATCAGCTTGAAAAGAAGGAGCCCGGGAATAAGGAAATCACGGATGGAAAAGATGGGATATAATAGAAAAAAGTAAGGAAAACTTAAGAAATAATATACGCTTTGCTTAAGATATCTATAGTAAGATTATGTTATTGTGAGGTAAAAATTCTTAAAGCCTATATAAATACTATGAGGCAATAGCGGTAATAAAGTGGTTATACTGCGTTACGGTTCAGCCGTAAGGCTGAATAGTAACTATACTGCTTTAACGCCGGGACAGAAACCTTGAATTTGTAAGGGAGGATGGTGTTGGAGTGGATAACCAGGCCGAGAAAATAATAGAGGTTAAGAATGTAAAAAAAATTTATCGAATGGGCAGTGAAAAAATTTATGCGGTGGATGATGTAAGCTTTGAGATATTGAAAGGTGAATTCTGCTGCCTGCTTGGTACCTCCGGTTCCGGTAAGTCGACCTTGCTTAATTTAATGGCCGGCATAGAAAAGATATCGGGCGGGCAGATTTTTATAAAAGGGAAAAAGATACACAGAATGAACGAAAACAGTCTGGCCAGATTCAGACAGCGTTATCTTGGGTTTGTCTTTCAGTCGTACAATCTGATGAATTCCATGACCGCATTGGAGAATGTGGAATTCCCTCTGGTATTTAAGCGCATCCGTACGAAGAAGCGAAGAAAAATGGCGCGGGATATGTTAATTAAGGTCGGATTGAAAAACCGCATGCGCCATAAGCCGAAGGAAATGAGCGGCGGTCAGCAGCAGAGGGTCGGAATAGCCAGAGCATTTGTAGCAAACCCCGAGATTGTATTTGCCGACGAGCCGACCGGTAATCTGGATACGAAAACAGCTATGGAGATCATGAAGCTGATTAAAGGGATAGCTAAGGACAACCGTCAAACCATAGTAATGGTTACGCATGACCGGAGGGTAGCTGACTTTGCAGATAAAATCATACATATATTGGACGGAAAGATACAAGATATAGAATATAATGACGAACAGAAAGAAAATCCTGCGGCAAAGCCGGATATGGAAGAGCAGGATAAAGCGGTAACGGTTGAGGAAGCGCCGGTTACACAGGAAGAGATTGCGGCCGGTAATGAATCGGAGCCTGATAAAGCAATCGTGGAAGGTTGAAAAACATAGTTTCAACCGGCAAGTTTTGTGCCTGCGCATTAAAACTTGAGATGCGCAGAAAATTGTGCGGGAATGGAGGACAATATGAAAAAAAACAGGAGAATATTACTTGCAATTATAACATCTGCTTTCGTTATCATTAATTTTATAGGGGGCATTCCGTCTGACAGGGCGGAAGCCGCAGAGGGTTCCACCGGTTCGGTCGCTGTTGTTTTGGATAAAAAGATCGGTGATATCGTAGGAATTCCGGGTGATACGGCTCATGTATCGATTCCGGTTCGTGCGGTGGGCGGGACCGTCTATAATCCCAGAATTTCGGTTGATTCGGCGGAAATGCCGTTTATTGTTGAGAATATTACATATAAGGTCGGCAATTACGATCCGGGGAACGAACCCACTTATATCCCGGATTTTGCAAGTACCGTTATCGAGTTTGATTTAAGAGTTAAGGAAACCGCAACAATCATGAACAAGTCCCTGACCGTTAAGGTGGAAGGTACTTACCGTGACGAGATCAATGATCTCGATATTCCTGTGTCTTCTATTATCCCTAATATCAATTTTGTGATTAATACCGAAAAGGAGCCTGCCCAGATTACAGTTAACGATATCGTATGCAAGAATGCCCTAATCGGAGAGGATACCAGCATTACCTTTACGTTAAAGAATGAAGGCGGGATTTCTTCGCATAATACCTATTTCAGTATAGCAAACGCCGATTATGACGCGGCAGGCATTATTCCGAAGTATTCGAAACTGAAACAGGAGGCTGCCATTGACGGAGAGCTGGCACCGGGAGAGTTTGCCAAAGTCAAGCTTCCTATCTCGATATCGCCGACTGCTACGGAAGGCAATAAAACCCTGACCATTAATATAGAATATAAGAATGCCGACGGTACCGCATTTACCAGTACCTGCCCGATTTATGTCAGTGTAAAGGCCAACAGTGAGGCACCCCGGGTAGAAATCTACAGTACCAAATACGCGAGTGAATTAACGCCGGGCGACGAGTTTAACCTGGTAACGACTTTACGCAATATCGGCCTGGCCACGGCGAGAGATATCGAAGTATCCGTGGGCAATCTTGGTGTGGAAAGCTTTATCCCGAATTATACCACGGATAAGATTGCTGCCGGGAATCTGAAATATGATGAAACGGTTGATGTAAAGATTCCGCTTATCGTATCAAAGGATGCGGCGAAAGGCCTGAAGGAGATTCCTATTACCATTACCTATAAGGACGACGCGAATGTGGTACTTACGACAACCTCCAATTTATATCTGGAAGTTATTAAAGATGATGACGATGATTCGACAATCAGTAAACCTAAGCTGATAATCAGTGATTTTTCTATGGACAGTGAGGAATTAAGAGCAGGTTCTACCTTTAATTTAAAGTTCGATATTAAGAATACACATTTAAAAACGGCGGCCAAGAATATAAAGGTAACGATAGCACAGGCGGATAATATTTTCACCGTGGCGGAGGGCAGCAATTCCTTTTATATCACAAAGATAATGCCCGGAGAGGTCGTGGAGAATACTCTGAAAATGAAGGTGAAAGCGGATGCGGTTACGAAGACATATCCGGTGGAAATTACTATGGAATATGAGTATGACGGGGCGGTCGCCAATCCGACTACCGGTGAGATCGGAGAAACCGTAAAGGAAACGCTTACGCTGCAGGCGATCGAGAACTCAAGGGCCGTAGTTAATAATGTTTTCGTAGGTTCCTATGATATGCCGACCGTCAATCAGCCGACGGCACTGACCTTTGAATTCTATAATATGGGTAAATCCCCGTTGAATAATGTATATGCAACAGTCGAAGGAGATTTCACATTAAGTAGCGGCAATATGTTATATATGGGTAATTTTGAAGCAGGCGCTTCCGATTATCCGGAGATGGAGGTAATCCCTAATCTGGAAGGGCAGGCAAAGGGAAACCTGATAATTACCTTTGAAGACAGCAACGGTGACGAGGTTAAGTTATCGAAAGAATTTGAAGCAACCGTGCAGGGTGAAATGCTTCCTCCAATGACAGAAGAGACTATGGGCGGAGATCTTGGAATGATCAACGATATGGCAAAGAAACCGATTCTCCCGGTTGGATTATTTGTAATTGTACAATGCGGAATCCTTATCATTGTAATTCCGGTCACCAGAAAAATAATATTAAGCTTATACCGCAGAAAGCTCAGAAAAGAGGAAGAGGCTAGTTAGGCCGGAAGGGAGAAATCTATGCAGGTAATCATTGATCAGAACTTAAACGTACAGGTGTTACTGGGAAGCTTGGATTCGACAGGAAATGCTCTCTTTAACAAAAGCAGCAGTGTTACGGTTATTGGCAGCGGAGGAGGAGGAAGAGCGACGGTTGCCGGCGGGGACACGGGCGGCGATGTAAATGTAGATGCGAACGGTAATCTTATCGCGGCTGCCGGGAAGGATTCTCTTCTTGCAAGCTGGCCGTTCGTTATAGGCGTAACCTCCGGGACACTGGTAATAAGTATTGTGTTAGGTATACTGTTGGCAAAGAGAAAAATCAAAAAAGGATTTGAGCTATATGAGGATTAGCGATTTAATTAAGATGGGGCTCAGAAACCTAAGCCGGCGGAAAGCCAGAACCGCTTTAACGGTTATTGGTGTTATGATTGGAACGATTTCAATTGTAGTTATGATTTCCATAGGTATCGGAATGAATTCTAATTTTAAATCACAGGTAATGGAACTTGGAAGCCTGACTACGGTTACTGTGGAACGGAATGCTCCTATTATGGATGAGGATGGCAATTATATTGATGTCAAGGAACAAAAAATGGATGATACACTGGTGGACCAGATAAAGGGGATTGAACATGTGAAGGCGGTATCCCCGGTTTTGTCATCCTATGCCGTATTCAGATCCGGAAAATATGAATCCTATATTCAGGTACTTGCAATTGACAGCAGTACAATCGAGGATTTTGAGTTTCCGGCGCTCACTGTCGGCAGCTATCCGAGCGAAGAGAACTTTCAGACTCTGGTTTTCGGAAGTGATTCCTTAATGAATTTTTATATGCCGGTGGGAAGAAATCCTTCTATGAAGGAAGTGGACCTGTCCAAGGATAAGGTCACATTCAGCTTTGACCCGTACCGTTATGCCAGAAATGAAAAGAAAAAGGAATTTACCCTAAAGGTTACCGATTACGCCATGATGGAGAATACGAAGAACTGGGAATATGACAGCACTTGCTATATGGATATTAATTACTTCAAATCCTTATATAAGAAGTATGTCAATACCTTAAAAACGGAAGACCGGAAGAAGGCGATGTCGGCTATTCAAAACTATGAGAGAATAAAAATAACGGTTGATAATATAGATAATGTTACGAAGGTTCAGGATGAGATTAAGGCGTTGGGATATCAGACTTCAAGTATCGCTATGATCCTTGAACCCATGCAGCAGACCTCTAATATGATGCAGATGGTATTAGGCGGTATAGGAGCAATTGCCATGCTGGTTTCTGCAATTAATATTGCAAATACAATGATTATGTCGATCTACGAGCGCACGAAGGAAATAGGCATTATGAAGGTTCTTGGGTGCATCATCCGTGATATCAAAAAATTGTTCCTGTTTGAAGCAGGTATTATAGGATTGATCGGAGGTATTGTCGGCATCATACTTAGCTATATAGCCTCCTGGGCTATTAATAAATTTGGGCAGCCGATGTTCTCTACTTTGTTGTCTACCAGCTATATGTATAACATGGAGAGCACAAAATTCTCTGTTATCCCAATGTGGCTGCCGCTATTAGCTGCGGGTTTTGCATTGATGATAGGCGTTGTATCCGGATACTATCCTGCCAGAAGAGCAACAAAAATCAGTGCAATCGAAGCTATGAAAACGGATGGTTGAGTCTTTCCAATGGATTTAACCGGAATTTCTCCTTATATATATTTTACATAAGGGGCTTGCTTAAGCTCCGTACTATTCAGCCATACGGCTTTATAGCAACAATTGATGCACAGGAAGGCTGCTTTGCAGCCTTTCGCGCGTAGTACCATAGGCTTTCTTGTTCCAAATTTTTTTATTTGGATTTTTATGAATATATGTTATAATAATTAAGGTTATGGAAAGGTATGGATTTTACCATCGAACAGGAAAGGGAGATAAATATATGCTATGTAAAACTTGTGGACGAGAAATTTCGAATGAAAATGCAAACTTTTGTGAATATTGCGGTGCGTCCTTCCGTGAGAATAGCCAGGCGGCAAATGATACGGCTGCTATAAACAGGCAACCGGACAGTAATATAATTACGAATGCGGAAAACGAAAAATCTATTTCGTTTGCAAACTGGCTTGGTTCGATGATGCTGCCGTTTATTCCGTTAATTGGCCCTTTCATTTATATGATTATGCTATTTGTATGGTCCCTGGGCAGTGAGGTTCCGAAAAGTAAAAAGAACTGGGCCAGGGCGACATTACTTATTATATTGATTGCTATCATAGTGATGACCATATTCATTTCGAGCTTCATAGCGGATTTTATGAACAGCGGAATGACAATGGAAGAATTTATGAACGATTATATGAATCAATACATGAATCAATACTATTAAAATAAGGTATAAGGGTTTCAGGGCTGTTTTGCAACAGCCCTTTAAATTATGAAGAAAGGACAGGCAGAATGAATGAAACTGAAACGAGGGGCAGTTTTAATTACAATCCTGCTGACTTTGCTGCTATGCGGTTCCTGCAACTCAAAACCGAACCCGGAGGATAACAGTAACAGTGTTATTAAGGCGAACGGACCTGAAACGGATGGGGATACGGATACACTGATATTATATAACGGCACCCTGATCGACGGTACGGGAAATGAACCGAAGGAGCATATAAAAGTTACGGTAAGGGACGGCAGGATAACGGCAGTTGAAGAAAACACCGACGCACCGGATAAGACGGAAGCGGATAATCTCATAGATTTAAAAGGCGGATTTCTGTTACCGGGCTTTATTAATGCCCATGTACATAGGGCCTGCAACGAAACAAACCTGAAAAACTGGCTGAAGGGCGGCGTAACAACGGTACGGGATTTGGGAAGCGGAGATGTGGTCGGGTACAGGGAGAAATACAACTCCGATAACGGCAATTCGTTTATCGTACTGGGCAATTCCATTCTGGCACCGACGGGCGGATACGGGAATATGTTTTATGACTCAGCCGAAGACGTGAAAGAAACCGTGGAGGAATTAGTCGGCAAAGATTATGATATCATTAAATTCTCACTGGAAGATGATTTAATGGGCCGAAAGTGGGCTATGCCTACCTATGATGAGGTAAAGGCCATTGTCGATACTGCTCATGGGAACAACAGGAAAGTTTCCGTTCATATATCACATGTAAGGAATCTGCAATGGGCAATTGAAGCAGGGGTAGATGATATTTCACATATGGTGGTGGAACCGCTTGACAGCAAGACAATAGAAGCTATCGTAGAAAATGGTATCTACTGGATCCCTACCCTGGAGCTATGGAATGGTGTGAGTAAGACGCATAATCTGGATTGGGACAAAATTGCGATAAAGAACCTCGAGGCCTTCTATAAAATGGGCGGCAAGATTGCACTGGGTACGGATTTTGCAGGCTATACCTGTGAATTTGATAAGGGGCTGCCGATAACTGAGATACATCTGATGCAGAAAGCAGGAATGAAGAATATGGACATTATTGTTGCTGCCACAAGAAATGCGGCGGCCGTGTGTGATATGGAAGAGGAAACCGGTACGGTCGAGCCCGGCAAAAGAGCAGATCTCCTTATTGTGGAGGGAGACCCGCTTACCGATATGGATGCTCTTTTAAATGTTAAGATGGTGATCCATAATGGTGTCATAGCTTATGTGTCGCAGCAGGAATAACTCTATATCTGTCGGCAGCAGGAATAGCTGTATTTACTTGACAGAATACGGTACATAGACTATATTATAACTATTGATTCCGGGCATTATCAAAGTTTTGGACAAACATGGTATGTATTGCGGAATAAAATGAGACAGGAAAGCAGGAACAGAGTATGAGTAAGATCAGAACCAGATTTGCGCCCAGTCCGACAGGCAGAATGCACGTCGGCAATTTAAGGACTGCGTTATATGAGTATTTAATTGCAAAGCATGAAGGAGGCGATTTCCTTCTTAGAATAGAGGATACGGATCAGGAAAGATTCTTTGAAGGGGCGCTTGAAATCATATACCGTACGTTGGAGAAGACGGGTTTAAAGCATGACGAAGGACCGGATAAGGACGGTGGATACGGACCTTATGTACAAAGTGAACGCCAGGCCCGGGGCATCTATATGGAATACGCAAAGCAGCTGATAGAGAAAGGGGAAGCTTACTACTGCTTTTGTACAAAGGAAAGGCTGGACTCGCTCCGCACGGTCGTTTCCGAAGAGGAAGATAAGGAAATCATCAAATATGACAAGCATTGCCTTCACTTGCCCAAGGAGGAGATTGAAGCCAATCTTACGGCAGGACTTCCCTTTGTGATCAGACAGAATATTCCGGCAGTCGGCACTACCACCTTTACAGATGCGGTATATGGCGAAATTGTGGTTGAGAATGAGGAACTGGACGATATGATATTAATAAAATCGGACGGCTATCCCACCTATAATTTTGCTAATGTTGTGGATGATCATTTAATGGAGATCACCCATGTGGTAAGGGGAAATGAATATCTTTCGTCAACACCTAAATATACCAGATTATACCATGCGTTCGGATGGGAAGAACCGACCTATATCCACTGTCCGTTAATTACAAACGAGGAGCACAGAAAGCTGTCGAAACGAAGCGGACATTCTTCCTTTGAAGATTTGCTGGAGCAGGGTTTTGTAACAGAGGCTATCGTTAACTTCATCGCATTGTTAGGATGGAGTTCTTCAAGTAATGAGGAGATCTTTTCCCTGGAGGAGCTTGTGAGGGAATTTGATTACCGTCATATTAACAAATCTCCGGCCGTTTTTGATATGGCAAAGTTAAGATGGATGAATGGTGAATATATCAAAAAGATGGACGACGAAAGATATTATAAGCTGGCGCTTCCATATATAAAGGAAGTAATCCGTAAGGAGCTGGATTTGCGTAAAATTGCGGACCTGGTTAAGACAAGAATTGAAACCTTCCCGGACATCAGGGATATGATAGATTTCTTTGAAGAGCTGCCGGA
>JAEWSD010000269.1 GCA_023398615.1 Bacillota bacterium | reverse complement strand
GACACGGCAACCTATCCGACCCCGATCGACAACCCGTATGTGATAGAATTGCTGCACAGGCTCGGTTTTGATACGGTAGAGAGCCTGCTGGAACATAGTGATATTTTTACCAGAGATTTTACCTGATACTCTGATCCTGATATCTGATTCATATATCTGACATTAATAACTGTGACTTTGTCACAGTTATTTTTTTATACGGCTGTTATACTTACCTCAAAGCTTATTAGCAGGATGATGATGCGGGAAGGAAGGTAGGTTGAAAGAAAAATATTTTCAACCATTTTATTCAGGCCTATTCAATTTTTTGAATAGGCCATCAAAAAATTGAAAGGTGCGGGTGTTATTATGAACAGGATGTTAATTATAGGCGGAGTAGCCGGCGGAGCTTCTGCCGCCGCACGGCTCAGGCGGTTGGATGAACAGGCCGAAATTATTATGTTTGAGCGCGGGGAGTATATCTCCTTTGCAAACTGCGGCCTGCCGTATTTCATAGGCGGAGAGATTACGGACAGGGAAGCCTTGACCTTACAGACGCCGGAAAGTTTTAAGGCCAGATTCCGTGTAGACGTCAGGGTGTTAAATGAGGTAACTGCGATTGATCCCGGTAATAAAACAGTTACTGTGAAAAGTTTAAAAACCGGTGAGACCTATCAGGAAGCATATGATAAATTAATTCTGTCTCCGGGGGCCGAACCAGCCAAGCCCGGTATTCCCGGCAGCGGCAGCGAGAGGGTATTTACCTTGCGCAATATTCCGGATACCTATCGGATCAAGGATTATGTCGATAAAGCAAATGTTCGAAGCGCACTGATTGTCGGAGGTGGTTATATCGGCATCGAAATGGCTGAAAATCTTCATGCTGCCGGGCTTGATGTGACAATTGCGGAATATTCCGACCATGTGATTGCACCGCTTGATTATGATATGGCGTGTGACGTCCATAACCATATCCGAAGTAAGGGAGTTAACCTCATCCTGAATGACGGAGTAAAGGAAATACTGGAAAAAGGGGATCGGCTGAAGGTTTTGCTTGGGAGCGGAGAAATCATTACCGATATGGTAATTATGTCCGTCGGGGTACGCCCGGAGGGCTCGCTTGCGGCATCGGCCGGACTTACTGTAAACAAAAGGGGTGCTATTGCGGTAAACACAAGGATGCAGACCTCGGATCCCGATATCTATGCGGTTGGCGATGCGGTTGAAATAAAAGATTTTATTACGGGAGAGGCCGGATTTGTCCCGTTGGCCGGTCCTGCCAATAAGCAGGGAAGAATTGCAGCCGATAATATCTGCGGTATCGACAGTACCTATAAGGGTACGCAGGGGACCGGTATTTTAAAATGCTTCGATTTAACGGTTGCAATGACCGGAATCAATGAGACAAAAGCGAAACAGCTGCATTTAAACTATGAGAAATCCTTTACGTATTCGGCTTCCCATGCATCTTACTATCCGGGCGCGGTCAATATGTCAATTGAGATAATTTTCGACAAGGATAACGGCAAGCTTCTCGGCGCCCAGGTTGTGGGCTTTGAAGGAGCGGATAAGAGGCTGGATGTGCTTGCAACCGCAATACGTGCAGGTATGACAGTATATGATCTTGGGGAGCTTGAACTGGCTTATGCCCCGCCTTTCTCATCGGCAAAGGACCCTGTAAATATGGCAGGGTTCGTTGCGGAAAATATTCTGACAAAGAAGGTGAACATCTTTCATTGGCATGAGGTTGACGGCCTGCCGCGGGATGGAAGTGTCACATTACTTGATATCAGAACCGGCTTAGAGTATGGTAACGGTACGATAGACGGTTTCAGATATATTACGCTGGATGAGCTGCGCGAGCACCTCCCGGAGCTGGACAGGAGTAAACCGGTCTATGTAATCTGCCAGATCGGTCTTCGCGGATATCTGGCCTGCCGCATCCTTACGCAGAACGGTTTCGAATGCTATAATCTATCCGGCGGATACCGTCTGTATCACAGTATTAAGGGACAGGATACTATGGCGGAGCGTAAGGAAGGCGAAAAGGACAGGGCAGCTTTGACTGCCGCCGAGCTTGGAGGGAAGAAGGCTGAGTTTACAAGAATTGAAATTAATGCCTGCGGACTGCAATGTCCGGGTCCCATCATGAAGCTGTCGGAAGCGATGAGGAATGCGGCGGAGGGTGATATCATTGAGATTACGACTACCGATCAGGCGTTTGCGGCAGATGCTTCCGGATGGTGCAAAAGGACCGGGAACACATTATTGGATATTGAATCCGAGAAAGGAATTTCCAAAGCCTTCATAAAGAAAGGGGTCTCTCCTTCCGATGAAAGCGGCGGCGGAAACTCCGCAGCGGAGAACGGTGGTGTTTCCTCTTCCTTACAGGGGAATAACAAGAATATCATTGTTTTTTCCGGTGATCTGGATAAAGCGATTGCTTCCTTTATCATTGCAAATGCGTCTGCGGCAATGGGGCGCAAGGTAAGTATGTTCTTTACCTTCTGGGGCTTAAATATCCTGCGGAAACCGGAGAAAACGGCGGTGAAGAAGGATCTCATCGGTAAGATGTTCGGACGGATGATGCCGCGGGGAAGCAGGAAGCTGGCTCTTTCTAAAATGAATATGGGCGGAATCGGTGCAAAGCTGATTCGCTCGGTTATGAAGAGTAAGAATATCGACAGCCTGGAAAGCCTGATTCAGGCTTCTATTGATAACGGAGTGGAACTGATTGCCTGTACCATGAGTATGGATGTTATGGGTATTAAGATGGAAGAACTGATTGACGGGGTAAGACCGGGCGGTGCTGCCGCAATGCTTGCAAATGCCGAGGAATCCGATATGTCATTGTTCATCTCTTAGACACAGCGTTTATTAGCGTTTAATGCCGCAGGCGGCTGCCGGTATATTTAAAAAGGAAGGAATCCGTAGTAACACCCTCTGCGGATTCTTTCCTTTCGGATTATTTTATGCCGTAACCTATATGCAGGGCGGTTATTGCAGAATAAGTATCAGAAATTTTCTTCCAGCAGTTCATAGTAAGCCTGCGGATATCCGCATACGGGACACTTCCTGGGCGCACATTTTCCATGTACGATATTTCCGCAGTTTAAGCATATCCATAAGTTTTCGACTCTTTTGCAAAATACCGCACCGTTTTCTATATTTTTTGCAAGCTCCCGGAATCTGAAATCATGATGCCTTTCGATATTTGCAACACGTTCAAACAGGTTGGCAACCTCGTTGAAGCCTTCCGCCCTGGCTGTCCTGGCATATTCCGGATACATATTGGTCCATTCATGTGTCTCGCCTCCGTAAGCGTCTTTGAGATTGTCCAGAGTATAAGGAATCTCACCGTTATCGATTATTTTAAGCCAGATTTCCGCATGCTCTTTTTCGTTATGAGAGGTTTCCTCAAAAATATTGCCGATTTGTTCGAAACCATCGTCCCTTGCCTTTTGACTGTATATTTCATATCTTGTACTTGCCTTTAATTCCCCTTCCAAAGCGTTTTGAAGATTCTTAAATGTTTTACTAGACTTAAAATCCATACTGTTCCTCTTGCTTAAGCTTATTATAATATAATATGTAGATTTATTCCTTTTGTGTAAGTATGTACTTGTTTGCAGGCCGTATAAAATGATTTGCCCGGCAGATAATAACCGTACATAGAAAAAGGAGTTTGGGTAATATATGTTGAAATCTCGTCTGGATAGTAAAGATAATATATTTGATGAACAAAGTACCGCTGAAAAATACAAAATTTACAAAGAAATAAATCATCATATTTTAGAAGATGAATGTCCCTCTAATTATCTGAATGACCTGGCTCACCGTGTAGTATTTCAGCATGCTCCTTTTTCTATGCTTAAGAAATTAAAGGAAACCGTGCAATCTCCAGTACATCATCCGGAAGGGAATGTCTGGAACCATACCATGCTGGTGGTTGACGAAGCGGCTCGTATAAGGGATAAAAGCAAGAATGCCAGGATATTTATGTGGGCGGCGCTTCTTCATGACATCGGTAAGCCGGATACGACTAAATTGCGGAAAGGAAAGATAACGGCTTACGATCATGATATCGCAGGAGCCGGACTGGCTGACGAATTTCTGCGTTATTTCACCGATGACGAGGAATTTATTAAAAATGTCGTAAATCTGATCAGATGGCATATGAATATTTTGTATGTACTGAAAGATTTACCCTATTCAAGAACGGATGAAATGAGAAAACAGGTGGATCTGCATGAATTGGCATTACTGGGATTGTGTGACAGGGTAGGAAGGTTGAATGCCGACCGCAGGAAAGAGGAGGATAATATCGAGCTCTTCCTGAAAAAATGCCGGAAGAAAAATTAGGTGCGGGCTGTGCAACAGCCTTATGCGGAAAAGAGGTCAGTATGAAGGATAAGAAAGACAGGAAAGGCAGAAATAATATCAATAAGAAGGATCACCAGTTAAAGGAAACCAACCTTGTAGATAAAAGCCCCGGGAATAAATCGGAAAGCAGGGCGGAAGATATCAAGGTAAAATAACGGATGCGTTAAATCAAGTTAATCAAAAAATAGAAAATATATACAAAAAATAAACGAAATAAATGACCTTTCTATCTATTTAATTAATTGACAATTCTGCTGTTTTGAGCTAACCTTTACTTGTCAAAACAGCCATTGCCAATTGAATGGTTACATATTTGCTGAATTATTAGCCGACGGATTTTATGGGCTGCGTTTTTATGACCGGACCGGTAGCAATGAACCGGATGCAGAAGGATTATGGGGTATATGCGGAAAACTGCTATTTATGCGGTATACAACTTGCAGGCAGGTTGTATATGCAGGAAAGAGGTTATTATGAGGAAAACGAAGATTATATGTACATTAGGACCGTCGACCGATCGCGAAGGGATTTTGGAAAAGCTTGTACTGGCAGGAATGGATGTTGCAAGATTTAATTTTTCGCATGCCAACCATGAGGAACACTTGGAACGGTATAACAGGCTGAAGGCGATCCGTGAAAAATTTAATATTCCAATTGCGGCGTTACTGGATACAAAGGGTCCTGAAATCAGGATCGGTACCTTTGAAGATAAAAAGGTGTGCCTCTCGAAAGGGCAGGCCTTTACCCTGACAACAAATGAGGTAGAAGGCAATTCCTCCTGTGTTTCCGTTAACTGTGATACCTTAATACAGGATATAAAGCCCGGTGCCAGAATTTTGATTGACGACGGACTAGTTGAAATGAACGTGGACGGCAAAACGGATACCGACATCATATGCACCGTGAACAACGATGGGGTAATATCCGACAGGAAAGGAGTTAATGTCCCCGGAACGGTACTCTCCATGCCGTTTATCAGTACGAAAGACAGGGAAGACATCATCTTTGCAATCAAACAGGATTTTGATTTTATTGCCGCATCCTTTGCAAGAACGGCGGATGATATATTGGAAATCCGTAAGATTCTTAATGAATATAACTGCAAATCAATTAAGATTATTGCAAAAATTGAAAACCTGCAGGGTGTCGATAACATAGATGAAATCATTAAGGTAGCCGACGGGATCATGATAGCGCGCGGCGATATGGGTGTTGAGATACCGATCGAGGATGTACCGGTAATACAAAAGATGATTATAAAGAAGGTTTACAATGCCGGAAAGCAGGTAATAACGGCTACTCAGATGTTAGACTCCATGATTAAGAATCCGAGGCCTACAAGGGCAGAAACGACGGATGTTGCCAACGCAATCTATGACGGAACCAGTGCAATCATGCTTTCAGGGGAAACAGCGGCCGGGCTGTACCCGGTTGAAGCGTTGGAAACGATGGTCCGCATTACGGTCCGTACGGAAACGGATATAGACTACTGGAAGCGTTTCCGTATGCAGGAATCCAAGGAAAATCCCGACGTCACGGATGCGATTTCCCATGCTACCTGCACAACCGCTCATGATTTGAATGCGGCCGTGATCATAACTGTAACGAAATCCGGAAGGACCGCCAGAATGATCTCCAGGTACCGCCCCGACTGTATGATCATGGGATGTTCAACGGAAGAGAAGGTTTGCAGGCAGCTGAACCTGTCCTGGGGTGTGAAACCGGTCCTGATAAACGAGGAGCAGGATACCTTTGACCTGTTTGAACATGCGGTCGATATCGTAAAAGAGAGAGGATATTTAAAGGACGGGGACCTTACTGTTATTACGGCAGGTGTTCCGCTCGGCATCTCCGGGACGACAAATATCATCAAAGTGCATATAACCGGCAACAGGTATTAGCATGACAAGGAGGGAAAGGCTTGCAAAGGACTGTGAAAAAAAGGCACCGGCTTAAGAAAAATGAGATCACGGAGATAGAGAGCCTGGTTCGGGAATGTCTTAGCGCGGATGGCTTGGAGAGATATCTGTATCTGCATAATGATTTAAACTACTATAAAGATATGGATTGCTTTTTTTTGATGTATCAGGATGACAGGCTGGTCAGTGTCCTGGCAGTATTTGCACCGTTAGCGGAGGAGGCGGAGATTTCAGCCTATACGTTACCCTCTCAAAGAAGGAAAGGGTTTTTTAAAGCTTTACTGGGATATGCCGAAAAAGAGCTGGCCGGATTCGGAATAGAACATATATTATTCGTTGCGGAACCGGCAAGCAGCAGTGCCGCCGCCGTAATGCAGGCATGCAAGGCAGGGTATGCAAAGTCTGAGTATCTCATGACCCTGGCTGCGCCAGATTATCGACCGGTGCCGGAGGACGGTACAGGATTGCCGGAATTAAGGAGCCTGACGGAGGAAAGCCTGGAAAAACCAGCCGCCTTATGCTCGGAGCTGTTTGGGTCCGATATTAAGGAGGACCTGTCCATGCTGAAAGGTGCGCTGGAATCGGGACAAATGGATACATATTGTACATTTCTTGCAGAGGATATGCTTGGAATCTGCAATGTCAGCATAGGCTCGGATTCTGCCTGTATATTTGGTTTTGGCATTAAGCCGGAATACCAGGGAAAGGGGTATGGCAGGAGACAGCTGCGGCTGCTTTTGGCTAAGCTGTTCGGCAGAGGTATCGGAACTGTGACCCTGGAGGTAGGCAGCCGGAATGAAAGGGCTTTTTCCTTATATAAGGGGGAAGGTTTCCGTATTAAAACCCAATATGACTATTATGAATGCAAAATAATGTAAACCAAAATAATGTAAAATAAATATCGAATGCAAGAAAGAATATTATTATATTGCCACTTTCTTGCATTTTTGTATTAATATATTGGAAAAAAATCTTGCATTTTTATAAATCTCAGATTATAATGGTTCTAAGCAAAGACAAAGGCGTCATTGCATTTTTTTATTGTGCCTTTTTTTGCTTTTTTTTATTATAAAAAAAGGAGAAAAGATATGGGATATGTTGATGAAGTAATTGAAGCTGTGGTCAGAAAGAACCCCAGCGAACCTGAATTCCATCAGGCAGTGAAAGAAGTACTGGAATCTCTTCGTCCGGTAGTAGAGTCAAACGAAGAAAAATTCAGAAAAGAAGCATTATTGGAAAGGTTAGTTGAACCGGACAGACAGATTAAGTTCAGAGTTCCCTGGGTAGATGATAAGGGACAGGTGCAGGTTAATACCGGTTACCGTGTACAGTTTAATAATTCCATCGGGCCTTATAAGGGTGGCTTACGCTTACATCCTTCCGTAAACATTGGTATTATTAAATTCTTAGGCTTCGAGCAGATATTCAAGAACTCACTTACAGGCCTTCCGATCGGCGGCGGCAAGGGCGGTTCTGATTTCGATCCTAAGGGAAAATCAGACAGGGAGGTATTAGCTTTCTGCCAGAGCTTTATTACGGAACTTTATAAATATATCGGTGCGGATGTAGATGTACCTGCCGGTGATATCGGAACCGGCGGAAGAGAAATCGGATACATGTTCGGACAGTTCAAGAAGATTAAAGGTACCTATGAAGGTGTCCTGACCGGAAAGGGTTTGACATACGGAGGTTCTTTAGCAAGAACGGAAGCAACCGGTTACGGCTTGCTGTACTTAACGGAAGAAATGTTAAAATGCAACGGCTTTGATATTGCAGGCAAAACGGTAGTCATCTCCGGTTCCGGAAACGTTGCCATTTATGCTGCCCAAAAGGCACATCAGCTTGGTGCAAAGGTAGTCACCGTAAGCGATTCGACAGGCTGGGTATATGATCCGGACGGAATCGATGTGGAAGCGTTAAAGGAAATTAAAGAGGTAAACCGTGCAAGACTTACCGAGTACAAGAAATACAGGCCGAATTCGGAGTACCACGAGGGCAGAGGCGTATGGAGCGTAAAATGTGATGTCGCTCTTCCGTGCGCTACGCAGAACGAATTATTGCCTGAAGATGCAAAGACTTTGGTTGCAAACGGCTGCATCGCAGTTGGTGAGGGCGCTAATATGCCAACTACATTGGAGGCAACCGAGTACTTACTGGCAAACGGTGTATTATTTGCACCCGGAAAGGCTGCAAATGCAGGCGGCGTTGCTACGTCCGCTTTGGAAATGTCACAGAACAGTGAGAGATTAAGCTGGACCTTTGAAGAGGTTGATGCAAAATTAAAGCAGATCATGGTTAACATCTTCCATAATATGTCCGATGCCGCAGAACGTTATGATGCAAAGGGCAACTATGTGGTAGGCGCCAATATCGCAGGCTTCGAGAAGGTTGCAAATGCCATGCTGGCTCAGGGCATCTGGTAGGATTTCTTCTGTTTTAACTATGGGCGGATGCCTGTAGATCTTGAATAGCATATTTGTGTAAATATAAACGGCCTGAAGTATTAGAGAATAATTAATGTTTCAGGCTGTTTTTTATGTAATATAACATAAATAACCCGATTTAAGGATTTTGCCGTATTTTTAATTATAATAAATAGCATTTATACAACAAAAGAGGATATTGGCTTCAGTAGCCTGGACTACTATTTTTAATATTTGAAATAATACAGGCCATAATTTTACTTGGCATTTTTGTTGATAATTCAATTCCATATATATTGAAGCTGGTCTTGGATGTCACGAGTAGATGCCGTAGGCATAGAGGAAAATTATTTTTTCAGCACTTGATAATTTAGTATAATTTTTAGTTTAAACTTATTATTTCTATCTTAGAATGTCTGATGTAATTGCGCATACAGATTTTTTATTATTTTAGGTGGTATAACCACTTCACTATGAATACTTGATGCTAGTTTTAGAAAAATAGAGAAATAAAATGTAAAAGCTTGACATAGAATACCATAAATAGTAAAATAGTACATGCTGTTACATACAACAAACAAAACCCATAAATCATTCTCTTCTTGGCGGAACACAATGATTTATGGGTTAGCAGCGCAACAGGTACTTGCTATGGAGGTTGTACTAGTAATCTATTTCTTCCTTTAGATTGGGCATAATAAGGATGTTTTTCAATTTAAATAATTGCAACGAAATTACATAATTAAAAGTTTTCAATAAGATTATAAGTATAAACTATGTGCAGATATTATTATAAAAGTAATTATAGTATCAAAATTGTAAATAGTGCTAAATTGAAGGATATGAGACATGTTCTTTATTTTAGCACTATTTGCATCTGTAGAAGTTTAAGAAACTAATAAAATTACGTAAAGAACCTATGAGGCGTTTACAATAATTTATTCAATCCTTATATTTTAATAATCTATTAATCTAACTTGTAATATCAAGACTAGTTCAACTTAGTGATCAGCCCCAGAGAGGCTGTATCGTTATTCCGGTCAGGTTATTTAAAAGATATATCACGTCGCTATTTATTATTAATAATAAACTGATCGGTTACTAAATTGAAAAAAATTTACATATAATAACTGAATTTCACAACTTTTTCACAACTTTTTTATAAAATTAAAAAGAATTATTATTGCTATTTTATTTGTTTAACTTTATTTATTTGAGGATTAATAATAAATTTAATGAAACTCCTATATTGCAATTTAGTATCCATTAGAAGTTTGGAATAAAATTGAAACAATTCTAAATATTTGAGAGAGTAAATGTATTTAGCTTAATTGTATATATTTTATAGAAAGGAAATTATGGAACATTGTATAAAGCTTAAATTAAAAATTAAAGTGTTATTAGGAGTGCTTTTTTTAGTAGTTATGGAAGTATCTATAACTTGGTTATTAAATAGTTATTATTTGGAGAAATATTATATTTATTCTGAAAAAAACTTTTTAAAGGAAACATATTATGAAATACAAAAAGAAATAAAAGAAAGTAATAATAAAACAGATAGCATCTTATATTCTTTATCTTACAAAAGGCAAACATCAGTATTCATGGCTGATATTATCTTACAAAGGGATCAATATATAATTACGAATTATTTTACAGTTATTAATCCATCAAGTATTGAGTTTGACAGTTTTTATAATATAGTCTCACAAGCTATTAGTAAAATAGATGTGAATGAAATAGACTATAATATAACAGTTAGATATGATAAGCTATTATCTGCAAATTTTCTTTTGCTTCAAGGAATGATAGATTCAAATACCTTTATTGTTATGCGCCTACCTATAGAAAATATTGAACGAAGTGCCAGTATATCAAATCGTTTTTTATTATTTAGTGGATTACTTGTAATAGGAATAGGGTCAATTATTATGTATTTTATTAGCCAAAGGTTAACCATCCCAATCAAAGAAATGGCTTTAGTGGCCCAAAACTTGACAAAGCAAAAATTTAATATTAAGGTGAAAATGATAACGAATGATGAACTTGGTGATTTAGGTAGAAGTATAAATTTATTATCAACTAAATTAGAAGAAACGATTTCAGATTTGAAAAGTGCGAATCTCGAACTTCAAAATGATATTAATTATAAAATTGAAATTGATGAAATAAGACGTAACTTTTTGACTCAAATATCGCACGAATTAAAAACACCTATTGCACTAATTCAAGGTTATGCGGAAGGATTGTCTGAAGATTTGATTAACGACGATGAGAATAGGAAGTTTTATAGTGAGGTAATTATAGATGAAGCAAAAAATATGAATAAACTTGTTTCAAAACTACTAGTATTAAACCAATTAGAGTTGGGTAATAAAGAAATGCATATTGTTAACTTTAATATTGTTGAAGTGTTATCTAATCGTATAAAAGCTTTTGAATCTCAAATTTCGCTAAAAAATATTAATATTAAATTTGATTCGAATAATTCTATATTTGTTTGGGCAGATGAGTTTATGATTGAAGAAGTTATTAATAATTATCTGAATAATGCAATAGATCATACAGACAGTGGAGGTATAATATCTATTTATTATAAATGTGAGGGAAACAATATTAGAATATTTATTCGTAATATTGGTAGTCAGATTCCGATAGAAGATATTGATAAAATATGGACGAAGCTATACAAAGTAGATAAAGCACGTACTAGAGAGTATGGGGGAATTGGACTTGGATTATCTATTGTATCGGCAATAATGAACGCTCATGGTAAGGGATATGGTGTTAGCAATATGGAAGATGGTGTCGAATTCTATTTTGATTTAAATCTTAATTAGGTGAAATAAAGTTTCTGAAGGTATTGGACAAGGTCCATGAACAGCAGAAGTTCATGGACGATAATAATGTCCACACCGTTGAAAATCGTATCGTCAACATCAGCCAGTCATACGTTTGACTTATTGTAAGAGGCAAATTCAATACGCAATATATACTGAAACAGTGGCTATTTAAGCGGCATTGTTAAAAAGGTATTAATTATAGAAGAAATTTCGATGTAACGTAATTTTCTGGACAGATTCTATCTACATCAAAATCTACTGGAAACTATAATAAAAACGTTGAACCGGGAAATACCTACGACTATTACTAGTCTTAATAAAATAAAAACTATTTTTGAAAATTCTAAGCTACAAGTAATAGTAAAAAAATGGTCAGATACGGATGACCTTACAAATTTTTATAATAAATGCCACTACAGAATGATAATCTAAGGTTGTAAACAGTAAACCGCTTACGTTTGAAGTATTAGAGGTTGCCAAATGCTTCCAGATGCTCTCTTTGCCTCAAGCAGACGACTGCGGCTTAGCGGTCGGACATACTGATCGATTCCATTGCCACGCTGCCGCCCCGAACGACTTCCACATTGCTGAACCGGACCGTCAGCAGTTTGATGATATCGTCATTTCTTGCCTCGGTCTGTACGCATTCCAGCAGAATACTGTCAGTACCATAATCTGCCACGGAAATTTTAAATACGTTTGCTATCTGGAATATTTCGTCTTTATCCTCCTTCGTACAGTTCTTTATTTTTATGAAAAGTATCTCCTTCATATGTGTCGGTACGTTTGTCAGATCGATCACTTTGATGACCTCAACACAACGGTTTAACTGTTTTTTTATCTGCTCGAAGGTGATATCGTCGCTGTTCAGCCCGATGGTGATCCGTGACATGGTCGGGTCTTCTGTCGTACCGACGGTCAAGCTTTCTAAATTATAGGATTTCCCGGAGAACAGTCCGGATATTTTGGCCAATACCCCGATATCATTTTCTACATATAATGCAATCCATCTTTTTTTCATAAATACACCTGAACCTTTCTGTATCCAGCCGGCTGCTTCTTCTTATGATAAAACATCCGGAGGCTTATTATTTTTCCCGAAACGGGCTTATGTGTAGAGCAGTCACAAGATTTTTTCAGCATTCCAGTATCATATTACTGATTGCCTTTCCGCTCTTAACCATCGGAAGCACCAGCTCTTCACTGTCTATTATGAATTCAATAACGGTAGGAGCCTTCCTGTCTTTGGAGGCTTGTGCAAAAGCGGCTTCGATCTGGTCCTCTTTTTCTACACGGATGCCATAAGCCCCGTAGCTTTCCGCCAATTTGACAAAGTCGGGAGAATAAACGGGGCAGCTGCCGTTTGCACCGCCGCATTGTTTGCTGCAATTTTTGCGCGACCTTAAGCAGGTAGAAGAGTAGCGCTTTCCATAGAACAGTTTCTGCCATTGCCGAACCATACCAAGGCTGCTGTTGTTGAAGATGCACAGGATGAGCGGCAGCTCCTGTGCTACGGCCGTAGCCATTTCCTGTATATTCATCTGCATACCGCCGTCACCCGAGATACAGATGACAGACTTATCCGGATTGCCGAGCTTGGCACCGATCGCTGCGGGAAAGCCGTAACCCATAGTACCCAGGCCGCCCGAGGTCAGCAGCTGTTTTTTGCCGTTCAGTTCCAGATACTGTGTCGTCCACATCTGATGCTGGCCGACATCGGTAACGACGATTGCTTCCGGGAACATCCTGTTGATAGTACGGATAATTTTTTCGGGAGTGATCCCCTGGTCCAGGGTCATACCAAGCGGATGCTCTGTTTTCCAGTCCTGAATTTGTTCAAGCCAGGCTTCGGTTTTACATTCTTTCGCATATTCCAGCATTTTTTCAATTGCCTGCTTTGCATCGGCAACGATTGGGATATCAACCACGACATTCTTGGAGATTGCCGCGGAATCGATATCGATATGGACAATTTCGGCATTTGGTGCAAATTCGCCGATTTTGCCGGTAATCCTGTCGTTAAATCTGGTGCCGATGGAAAAAAGCAGGTCGCATTCGTTGATTGCCTTATTTGCGGCATAACTGCCGTGCATCCCGATATTGCCCACATAGAGCGGGTGGGTGCTGTCGATCGCACCTTTCCCCATGATAGTCGTAACAACAGGGACACCTGTTAGCTCTGCCAGCCTGGTAAATTCCGCTTCGGCACGGGAGATTATGATACCGCCGCCTGCCAGAAAGACAGGCCGCTTCGATTCATTAAGCTTATCGGCAGCCTTCTTTAACTGTCCGATATGCACCTTTGAATTAGGTTTGTATCCGCGGATATTAACCGTTAAAGGATAGGAATCGCTGCCGAGCTCAGACATGATATCCTTGGGCAGATCGACGATTACCGGTCCCGGCTTTCCAGTACTTGCAATAAAGAAAGCCTCTTTTATGATACGGCCCAAATCCTCCCGGTTCCGTACGGTGACACCGTATTTGCTGATGCTTCTTGTAATCCCGACAATATCCACCTCCTGAAAGGCGTCGTTGCCGATCAGCTGGGATGGCACCTGGCCTGTGAAGCATACCAGAGGAACGCTGTCGTAATTGGCCGTGGCAATTCCGGTAACCAGGTTGGTTGCCCCCGGGCCGCTTGTAACCAGACAGACACCTACCTTACCGGTAGATCTTGCGTAGCCGTCGGCGGCATGGATTAATCCCTGTTCATGACGCGGCAGAATAAGTTCGATATCATTTTGCTTATACAATTCATCAAACATATCGATTGCAAAACCGCCCGGATAACCGAATAGTGTAGTTACCCCTTCCTCCTTTAACGCTTTAACAAATAAACTGTTTCCTGATATCTTCATAAATAGTCCCCTTTCCTGTTTTTCTGTCTTATGAAATGAAATAAAAAAAGCCCTAAGCTGATATTTTATCAGCTTAGGGCGAACATGCTGTCCGTGTTACCACCTAAATTCAAAGACTTTTCCTTGCACTCTGTCAGTACGGGATAGCAGAATTCTTTATCCGAATGATACTATCTGATACCGCTTTCCTTTTAACGGCGGAAACTCCGATGAAGCCTACTTAAACGAATTGTTCGGTTCACAGCTCAAAGGCTACTTCCAGGGCTGACGCCCAAGTCCGCCGTTACAGTAACGGCTAACTTTACTCCCTCCACGAAGATTCGCACCAACCATCTTCTCTCTGGGCATTCGGTGAGTATGTACTACTCCTTATCAATGCTTTTACAGTATTTGATTTATCAATTAATTTTTGTTATTATAACAAACCGGGTTGCAGATGTCAATATTTTTTTTTTGCAGTTTTATTTTTGCGTTTTTATTGTACTATTCTAGTGACGGTTGGCGGGAGGGCAGTGGCCGGCAGGAAGCTGTTCCGGTAAGCAGAATGCAGGATTACTGGCACTTCTAAGGCATCTCTCTCACTTGAAACAATCAGACCGCGCAAGAACTCCGAAAGGGGATAACAGAGAAACCTACACAGTAGATTCTCCTTGTTATCCCCTTTCGTCAAACACTTGCGCTCGTGCGAATTATCGCACGTCTGATTTGACCGTTCGCTCGATACCTAAGAATTGCATGTAACCTGCAAATGCTTACCGGAACAGCTTCCTGCCGGCCGCCATCCTCCTGCCAACCTGGTTTCTATCTCTTGTAAAGAGATAAATGATGCCGGTGGACAAATTTCATTTTAGCGTCATTGGATCAGGTTCAAAAAGCTCATCTACTGTTGTTCCAAGTATGTTTGCCAGCTTAAAGGCTAATAGCAGAGTGGGATCATATTTGTTATTTTCAATCGCATTTATTGTTTGTCTTGTGACGCCTAATGCCGTAGCT
>JAEWSD010000266.1 GCA_023398615.1 Bacillota bacterium | reverse complement strand
TATTATCCTTTACCGATCCTGAAAATATAAAGTTATCCTGCGTCATGATACCCATCTGCTGCCTTAAGCTCTCGATAGATACGTCTTTCAGGTTATAGCTGTCGATATAAATGTTTCCCTCCTGAATATCGTAAAAACGGCTGATCAGGTTAACGATCGTAGTTTTACCGGCCCCTGTGGGGCCCACTAAAGCAATCGTTTCCCCTGCTTTAACCTCGAAGCTGACATTCTTTAAAACCTGTGAGTCTTCATCATAAGCAAAAGAAACATTATCGAAAAGGATATCGCCTTTTATCCCGGGAAGCTCCGTTACCTCTTTGCTGTCCGTGATATCCGGCTTGGTATCCAGTATTTCGAAGATGCGCTCCGCCCCGGATATATTGGTCACCAGCTGGTTGTAAAAATTGCTTAGATTCATGATCGGATGCCAGAACATGGTGATATAGGCACCAAAGGCAATTAAGGTACCGACCGGTACTGCTTCCCGGCCTATCATTCTGACACCGACATAATAGAGCGATACCGTACCAAGACCCCAGCAAAAATCAATGACCGACCCAAAAGCATCATTTAAAACGACTGCCTTTACAAAGGAATCCCGATGCTCCCGAAGCAGTTCATTGAATGCGGACTGCGTTTCCTCTTCCGCAGTGAAGCTTTGGATGATACGCATGCCGGACAGGTCTTCATGCACAAAGGCATTCAGGTTGGAACTCTTCTTGCGGTGGATCTGCCACCTTACATGGGAGTAAACCTGGATAAGCCACAGGCAGACAATCATCAGGGGCAAGCTGATCAGTGCCGCAAAGGCAAGCTTATAGTTTTTTACGAACATGATTCCTACAACCGCACATATCGTTATAAAATCAGGTATTAAAGTGGTAACGCTGTTGGACAGGACCTCCTTTAGTGAATTCACGTCTCCTATTATACGGGCCAGTATTTTTCCGGTAGGACGGCTGTCAAAAAAGTGGAAGCTCAGCTTCTGGATGTGGGTATACAGGTCTTGTCGGACGGTAAGCAGCACCTTGTTGGATATCGTGGCCATAATATTCATTCTTAATTTTACAAGGAGTACGAATACCGTATTCAATACAAGCGCAAACAGGGCGAGCCGGAGAAGGCCGTTAATGTCGCCGTTCGCAATATAGACGTCAATTGCGCGTTCCACAATTAAAGGGTTAACCAGACTGACCGTTACCGTACCGGCCATGATGAAAAGCACGAGTATAATCTGCTTCCGGTAAAAGAGTAAATATTTAAACAGTCTGAGAAGCGTAGTAACCTTACCGGCATTGATGGTATTCTCGTCATTGCGTGTTGAGTTTATTGACATTCACTCACCTCCTTTAAAGATGGCGGACCGCTTTTAAGATAATCGCCGTATTGGGCCTGATAGGTCTTATAGTAAAGCCCCCCGGCTTTAAGCAGTTCGTCGTGTGTTCCGCGTTCCACAATGCTGCCTTCCTCCAGGATCAGGATCTCATCGGCATTACGTACGGCGGAGATTCTGTGGGCGATGATTATTTTTGTGGTTTCGTTCAGTTCCGCAAGGGATTTCTGGATAAGATGCTCCGTCTCCATGTCAAGTGCGGAGGTTGAATCATCCAGAACCAGAATCGGTGTCTTTTTGGCAAGTGACCTTGCGATACTGATTCTTTGCTTCTGGCCTCCGGACAGGCCGACACCGCGCTCCCCTATGATGGTATCATACTGTTTATCCATCTGCTCAATGAAATCCTTTGCCTGTGCGCTTTCCGCCGCTTGAAGGATCTCTTTATCGAAAACGGAATTCCGCTTTCCCAGCTTAATGTTTTCACTGACGGTATCGGAAAACAGGAAAATATCCTGCATAACCGGAGAAATACTGCTTCGCAGCTGTTTCAGGGTCAATTCCTTAATATTCACGCCGTCAAGTATAATATCACCTTCATTTGCATCGTAAAACCTCTGCAAAAGGTTGATAATGGAAGTCTTGCCCGCACCGGTTGCACCCATGATTCCAATGGTGCTGCCTGCTTTCAAATGGAAGCTGATATCGGATAATATATCTTTTCCGCCCAGCGTATAGGAAACGTTCCTGAATTCAATATCTCCTGTTACCTTATCTAGCTGCACCGGCTCGGTCACTTCCGTAATTACCGGTGATTCCGCGTAGATTTTCTTTAGCTTTTTGTTGGAAGCAATTGCGGAAGCCAGATCATTGCTCAGCCATCCGAGCATTTCCATAGGCCAGACGATATTATTGGAGTATTCCACGAAAGCGCCTAACGTACCGAGAGATATCTCTTTTCTGATTACCATAAAGCCGCCGAAGGTTATCACAAGGATCGGAAGCAGCCTTGTTACAAACTGGAAGAAAGGATTATACTTAATAAATACCTTCGACTGCTTCATATTCAGCTCGTAATATTTCTTATTATGGGAAAGGAACTTTCCTATCTCAAATTTCTCCCGGGCAAACGCTTTTACTGTTCTTACCCCGGCAAGATTCTCCTGTGCCACCGTATTAAGAACGGCATTTTCCTCGCTGATATCCTCGTAAATCCCGCCAAGCTTCCTCTCCATAATAAGTGCGATGAAGGCACAGACGGGCATAGCGATGAGCGGAATGACAGCCAGTTTCGGGCTGAGCTTTATCATACAGAAGAGGATAATGGTTGTATGTATGATAACTTCGATGATAAGCATACCCACAAAACCTAAGGCAGCCCATATTTTATCCACGTCGTCCTTAACACGGGACATCAGTTCCCCGGTATTTGTCTTATCAAAGAACTGAATGGACAGGTTTTGTATATGGCTGAAAAGATTTCTTCTTATTTCACATGCAATTCTTGAGCTTACCAGATCAAATACCAGTTCTTTTAAGTATTGAAAGATACATCTGCCGACTCCGATGCACAGGATAATGAGCAGCAGCCTGGTTAATAAATCCGTATTGCCGTCAAGGATAACATCATCAATGATCCGTTTTGTTATCTGCGGTGACAGCATATCCAGCGAGACGCTGATAAGCATGCACAGCAGCGCGAATAAATAAGCATACCAATATTTTAAAAGGTATCCCGATATTTTTTTCATAGTAACCCCTTTTCTGCATATCCGGCTTGCTTACAAGTGAAATATGCGTAAATTTGCAGTACCCGTATTCGGGCAAAAAAATAAGCCGCGGTAAGATACCGCGGCAATAAGGATTGATCGTACAAATGACTTCTTAAGCATTACCGATAAGGGAACGCGCCATGTCATTCTGAGAGTAAACCTGTTATTGAGGTAATCTTACATAATGGTATCGATATAATATCGCTGCGTAATTTAATTAAATACATCATGATTCTTACCTCTCTTTCTGAATAGTCTTTTTCTATTATAACATGCCGGAGCTGTTTGTCAACCAAAAAATTATTACTTGACAACTAAAACTTACAAGTGTAATATAATGAATATTACACTTGTAAGAGTTGGAGGTGTGCAATGGCTGGCAGAAACGGAAAGAATAATAATCAGCTTCCTATCTCAAGGCTGATAATAATGTGGACAATATTTGGAGCATTATTCTTTCTTTTAATTTTTCGCTTATATTATATACAGATATTAAATACAAAAAAGTATGAGGATAGCTTTACATTAAAGACTAACAGGAAATGTATTCTTAAAAATACAAGGGGAAACATTTACGATTGCAATGGAAATTTATTGGCGGGAAATCAGTTGATTTATGATATAACTATGGAAGATAACGGCAGTTATGAAACAACCAGAGAAAAGCAGTTGACATTAAACAGCACGGTATATCGGCTGGTTAAATTAATTTATACCAGTCATATGAAAATAAATAATGAATTGGGGATAACCCTTGATAATCACGGTAAATATGTTTTTAACATAGATGGTACGGCTTTAAAGCGATTTCGGGCGGACGTATACGGTAAGGCCAAAATCGAAGATATGTCAAAAGAGCAGGCCGAAGCAACGCCAGATACGGTAATGGAGTACTTATGCAGTGATGATAAATTCTGTTTATATCAGACATACAATGAAGATTACACAGAAGAGGAATCAGAAAAGTATCAGTTGCCGGATAGCTACACCAAACAGGAGATTCTCGATCTGATAGGAATTCGGTATATGTTATCTCTTAATGCCTTTAAGCGGTATTTACCTGTGACGGTAGCCAAGGGCGTATCGGAAGAAGTGGTTGCATATGTATTAGAGAATAGCAACAGTTTCCAGGGAGTTAATATAGAACAGGACAGTATTCGTGTATATGAAGGCGGCGAAGCGTTTGCCCACATTCTCGGGTATACCGGTTTAATTTCAGCAGATGAATTAGATGAATTTCGGCTGAAAAATAATCAGTATACGGAGTCATCCATAGTGGGAAAGTCGGGTGTGGAACAATATATGGAAAGTACTTTGCAGGGAACTGACGGGGCAGAAGATATTTACGTTGATAATGTCGGAAAAATTATTAGTAAAAAAGAGAAACGGGTTGATCCGGTTCCGGGTAATGACGTATACTTAAGTATTGAAAAGGACTTACAAATTGCCGTTTACAAGATTTTAGAGCAGCATATTGCCGGTATTTTGGTTGACAATATCTCCAATGTAACAGAGTTTAATAAATCTGCCGTTCAGGATGCCTCAGATATAAGAATACCGGTTAACGAGGTGTATTATGCCTTATTAAATAATCATATTATTGACGTCATGGATTTTGAAAAGACAGATGCAGGCGAAACAGAAAAAGAGGTATATAAAAACTTTGAAAACCGGCAGAAAAAGATTTTTAATAGGATTTCTGAAGAATTAACGGTTCAATCAACGGCCTATAATATGCTGGACGAAGAAATGCAGGTTTATGAAAAGTATATTGCAGAGGAACTTATGCAAAAGGACATGGGAATTTTTAATACGGATGCAATTGATGCAGGAGATAAAACGTATCTTGCGTGGAAAAGCGGAACGATTGGTTTGGGTGAATATATCGCTTATGCAATCAGCCAAGGCTGGATTGACATTTCCGGAATTCCTTCCGGTAAAACCTATTTGGATACCGAAGAGGTGCTTCGGTTGGTAAATGAGAATATCAGGAGTAACCTGCAATCGGATCGGGAATTTTGTAATAAAATATATTACTTTATGTTGAAAAATGGTGAATTATCAGGTTATGAAATTTGCCGCATATTATTTGAACAAGGTGTGTTACCGGAAAAAAATGAAGATTATCAAATGCTTCTTAAGGGAGAGATAAGTGCTTATCAGTTTATAATAGAAAAAATTCAAAAACTGGAAATTACTCCTGCACAATTAGCCTTAGACCCATGTTCAGGTTCCGCTGTAATTGTGAATCCGAAAACCGGTCATATTTTGGCCTGTGTTTCTTATCCCGGTTATGATAATAATCGTCTTGTAAATCAAATGGATAGTTCTTATTACAACGGGTTGCTTGATAACCGGTCTTTACCACTTTACAACAGGGCAACGCAGCAACTGACCGCACCGGGTTCAACATTTAAACCCATTACGGCAGTTGCGGGATTACAGGAACATGTCATAACATCCGGAACGCGGGTTTTCTGTGACGGAGTGTTCGATAAAGTGGAGACTGCCCTGCATTGTTGGAACAGAAGCGGTCACGGAGAGGTAACATCCGTTTCAGATGCACTTAAGAATTCCTGTAATGATTATTTTTGCGAGATATCCTATCGGCTTGGGTTAAAGGAAAATAATAAATATTCAGAGAACCGGGCGCTTGAAAGGCTACAGGCTTATGCTGAACTTTTTGATCTGGATAAGAAATCCGGCATTGAATTAACGGAAGCTAAGCCTCAGGTTACAGATCAATATGCAATTCCGTCTTCCATCGGCCAGGGAACCCATAATTACACCACTGTTCAGTTGGCAAGGTATGTAACAACACTGGCAAACAAAGGAACAAGCTTTCAATTATCTATCCTGGGTAAAGTAACGGACCCGGATGGCAAAATAATAAAAGAGTATACACCTAAGATTCAAAGCCAGGTAGATTTACCCGAGAGTATATGGAGCGACCTTCAAAAGGGTATGCGGCAGGTTGTTGAAAATAACGGTAATCTGAAAGATTTAAAGATTGATGCGGCAGGCAAGACCGGAACGGCAGAAGAAGTAATAAACAGGCCCAATCATGGTTTATTTATCGGGTATGCGCCGGTTAGCGAACCGAATATCGCAATTGCAGTACGTATTGCAAATGGTTATAGCTCCGGAAATGCGGCAGCCGTTGCAAAGGATGTCATTAATTATTATTTTGGTTTGGAAGAAAAAAGTGCAATTTTAACCGGAACCGCAGTTCAGTCAGCAGGTAATCAGCATAATGATTAGCAGATGACTATTTATAAAAACAGTAAGAAGGAGAAGATTTATTATGCAAACGAGAAGAAAAAGCCGTCGAAGAAAAGTACGTAGGATTATATTTATTAGTTTATTTTTGGAATTATGTGTGTTGATAGGGGTTTTATTCTATGTAGTATTTATTAATGAAGGAATTTTAAATCATGATACAGAAAAATTTACTATTAAAAAAGAAGAAAGTAATGATAATCCGGAAGCAGTTCTAAAAGAATATATGGATTATATTAATACAAAGGATTATGACAAAATGTATAAATTGCTCAGTGAGCAGAGTAAACAGTTTATTTCGAAAGATGCGTTTATATCAAGAAATAAAAAGATTTATGAGGGAATTGAAGCAAAAAATGTAGTTATTAAAATAACCCAGGTACAAGCGGAAGCGGGCAGTGCAATCGTTAATTATGAAACGAATATGAACACAATAGCCGGAACTCTTGAATTTATGAACGGGATGTCCTTAAGTAAGAACGAGAAAAATACGTATTGCATCGAATGGGGATCGGAAGTTATTTATCCGGAACTGAGCGACCCGGATAAGATAAGACTTACAAGTATAAGCGGAAAGAGAGGGGAAATTCTGGATCGTAACGGAACAGTTCTGGCAGGAAAAGGAACGGTAGCCTCTGTCGGACTGGTACCCGGTAAAATGAGTGAAAATTCGAGCGAGGATATTGAAAAAATTGCCGGCTTCTTATTAATGACAAAAGAGGATATTCGAAAGAAGCTGGATGCATCTTATGTAAAGCCTGATTCCTTTGTTCCGCTTAAGTCAATTTCACAGGAGGAATCGGAATTAAAGGAAAACCTGTTACAGATTCCTGGAGTTATGATTACCGATAAGGAAGTAAGAGCGTATCCTTTGGGAGAGAAAGCTGCTCATTTAACCGGATATGTACAAAACATTAACCAGGAAGAATTAAAAGAATTAGGGACGGAATATTATAATGAGAACAGCATTATTGGGAAAAGCGGCCTGGAGAAGCTTCTGGAAGAACGAATACGCGGTATAGACGGCTGGGAAATAAATATTGTTGATGAGAGTGGTAATGTTAAGGAAACAATATTATCGAAACCGGCACAGAATGGAGAAAATGTTAAAGTAACGATTGACTCGGAGCTGCAAAGTGTATTGTATGATCAGTTAAAAGAAAATAAAAGCAGCTCGGTTGTGATGAATCCTAAGACAGGCGAGATTCTTGCATTAGTCAGCACGCCTGCTTACGATCCAAACGAATTTATTCTGGGTATGTCTGCCGATAGATGGCAGGAACTGAATAACGACGAAGATAAGCCCATGTATAACCGCTTCAAGGCAGCTTTATGCCCGGGCTCATCGTTCAAGCCGGTGATAGCGGCAATTGGTTTGACAACAGGAAAACTTGACCATGCTGAGAATTTCGGAAGAAGCGGGCTCAGCTGGCAAAAGGATGCGGGATGGGGTAATTATAAGGTAACTACCCTGGAAGAGTATGGGGACAAGGTTACCATGCAGAATGCGCTAATATATTCGGATAATATTTATTTTGCAAAGGCAGCACTTGAAATAGGAAAAGATACCTTATCAGACGAGCTGTTAAGGATTGGATTTGATGAAAAGGTTCCTTTTTTATTTGGCTTGTCGACTTCGGAATTCGGTACCGATAATGAATTTGACACAGAAATACAATTGGCCGACAGCGGATATGGGCAAGGAAAGATATTGGTTAACCCGATTCATCTTGCTTCAATATATTCTGCATTTGTTAACGGCGGTAATATGGTAAGACCATATCTGGAGTATACGGATACGGCGTCTTCGGAGTATTGGAAGAAGGCTGCTTTCTCGGAATCGGCAGCAGAAACGGTACTTGGTGATTTGATTCAGGTGGTTGAAAATCCAAACGGTACCGGTCATAAAGCAAGAATCGACGGGCTGACAATTGCCGGTAAGACCGGAACCGCGGAAATAAAAGAATCAAAGGAGGATACCAAGGGTACGGAGCTGGGATGGTTTAATGCGGTTACGGTATCAGATCAAAAGGATAAACAATATCTGGCTGTGTGTATGGTCGAAGATGTGAAGAATCGGGGTGGGAGCCATTTTGTAATTCCTATTGTGAAATCAGTGTTTGAAAATTGTGCGGCAGCACCGCAGTAGTGTTAATCTATTCAGAAGTGTATATTTGTTTGTCTGCCAATATGGAAAGAGTAATCTTAGAAGCAGTACTTCCAGTACAATCATCATCACTTTGTATATTCGTTGCAAAGAAGTAAGTGTTTTTGTCACTTTCAACATATCTGATAAACCAACCGTTAATATTTTTGCCATTCACATTACCGGTGCCGGTCTTACCGGATAACAGGGCACCGTTTGCCCGGGAGAGAAGGAGAGAAGCTTTGACAGCCCGAATGTTTTTCTCCTGAAATCCATAAGTGTTAGTATAAAAGGCTTTTAATAATTCAACCTGCTCGATTGGTGATATTTTTAAGGAAGACTCTAACCAGTAATGGGATAAGCCGCCGGATAAGTCGAGGTTTCCATAGTTAACCTTATCAAAATAAGCCTGCAGTTTATCCATTCCTATTTTGTTATCGATAGCCTGAAAATACCAATTAACAGAATTTTTCATGGCAGTATATAAAGTCTGGTCTTTATTCCAGGAGTCATAAGGATAGAGGGATTCATTCCATCTGACAGAGGAATCCATATCTGTTATAACACCCGATTCCAAACCGAATAATGCACTGAAAATTTTGTAGGTGGAATTTGGTGAAACTCTTTTTATGCTCTTATCTTTATTGTAGATTTCGTATTGACCGGTGCTGGAATCATATAGTACGAAACTTCCTTCATAGCCTTCAAAATAAGCACTTAGGTCTTCATAATTTACTTTGGTATTTGATATGTTATAAATACTCTCCTTTTCCGCCCGGACAGAAAGAATCGGAGCGGAAGCTATGGTTATGGAAGCTATCATTACAAGAACCAATAAGCTTTTTGTCTTCATCCATTTAGTCTCCGGACAGAAGGAAGCAATATTCATAATACGTCTTTTTATCTGGTTTTTAGCACCGCCGATATCTGCAGAAAATAAAAAATTAGAATGGTGCATAGTCCTATCTGCAAAATTAAGGATGGTGCTGCCATATTCAACGTAATTGTTTTCTTCCAGAGTATCCAGAACGAAACTGTCACAGGCAATTTCCCGGTCTGTCCGCATCTGTTTAAAGGCATACCAGACTAGTGGATGAAACCAGTATATTATCTGAAATGCACACATAATGTAATTAATTAAAATGTCTTTATGCTTGTAATGCTGCAACTCATGGAGAAGTATATATTGTAAATCGTTATCTGAAAAGTCCGTATTAAAACTTCTGGGTAAAACTATGCAGGGTTTGAAAAAACCAAACGTAATGGGAGTAATAATCATATGTGAACAGTATAAGGAAATATTCTTATCTGTTCCGGCTTTTTTCTGCATTGATTAAACAGAGTATTAATTTTTTCATTACAGATTGGGCGGAGGCTTTTTTTAATCCTGCTTATCTTATGATTAATAATCCATGTTAATATAGCCATAAGGGTTATTCCGGCGAGCCAGACGATCAATAGAGCACGGTTTAACAGCTCAGGTGAAGATTTGCCTACAGCAACCGAGAAGTCCTGCATCCAGTTTGAATTATTAAGGACATTATCCATGCCGGTTTTAGCAGTCGAAAATCCTAACGCTGCGGCATGATCTTGATTCAGACTTGCAAACCAATTAAATATAGCTCCAAACCCATGAGAGTGTATTGATAAAAATGGTATAAGCAGCATTAGCAGAAAGACAAACCATATATAATACTGATATTTGATCGAAATATGCTTTCGAAGAAGCTTCTTGGTGATCAGAAGTCCAAGAATTAATAATGATAACGTAATACTGCAAATAATAAACCGGGCATAAAAAGGAGCGTTCATTTAGTTGGCTCCTTTCTTGGACCTTTCAGACAGGATTTTTCGCAAGTCCATAATTTCCTCTTCCGATAATTTATTATTTTCTATAAAATTCAAAACCATAGAATTTAGCGTGCCATTGTAAAAGCGATTTAAAAAGGAATTGCTTTCCCGGTCCAGGTATTCCTCTTTCTGTACTAAAGGAGTATAAACAAATATCCTGCTTTTCTTTTCGTAAGTCAATGCGCCCTTTTTTACCAGGCGAAACAGCAGGGTTTGAATTGTTTTGGGATTCCAGGCCGTGCATGGGGTGAGTTTTTCAATTACTTCATTGGTACTGATGGGTGCATATTTCCATATTATCTTCATTACTTCGAATTCGGCTTCAGAAATCTGCGGAATAGCCTTCATTATATTATTCTCCTTACTCTTACATGTGTAATATATAAATCATAGCGATATTACTGAATTTTGTCAATAGTTTTGCATTACATAAAAATAACAAAACAGTAAAAATCATTAATATTTAATTAAGAATTGCTTTATTCAAGAATTGTTCATAATTGTGTGCTATAATTAGGCTGAATGTGCAGGAAGACAGCATGTTTATCGAATATTTGATATCAGCGTTTTTGATCGTATAGGACGAACCTTCCCATACGATCAAAAATAAAGGGTGATCCTTACTGTTAGGAGGAAAACATGGACTTACCGATATATTACAACGAAGAGGATGAATGGCAGAAGGTCATGCTCCGATATGATTCTGCATTAAAGGAAGTCAATACTAAGATTGAAATATTAAATAACGAATTTAAACTGGCACACCAGTATAACCCCATTGAACATATAACATCCCGGATTAAATCGCCGCAAAGCATAGCAAAGAAGATGCGGCATAACGGAAGGGAACTGACGGTGGAAAACATCGTAAAATATATAAATGATGTGGCCGGTATCCGGATTATCTGTTCTTTCACATCTGATATCTACCGTATCGCAGACCTGCTGGCAAAGCAAAGTGATGTGCATGTTCTGAAGGTAAAAGATTACATCATGTGCCCGAAACCGAACGGCTATACCAGCTATCACATGATCATATCGGTTCCTATTTACCTGTCCGATACGATGGTAAATACCAAGGTAGAGATACAGATCCGTACGATTGCTATGGATTTCTGGGCAAGTCTGGAGCATAAAATTTATTACAAATTCGAAGGGAATGCACCGGAGCGAATCTCGAAAGAATTAAAGGAATGTGCGGATATTGTATCCTATCTGGATAAAAAAATGTTATCCCTGAATGAAGAGATAAGAGTCTACAATCCGGAAGAAGCAATGAAACAATATAAGCTGATTGTTTCCGATACATTTCAGAACAGCATAAAGGAATCCTATGGGACCGTGATTGATGAGGAGATGGAGGAGTTCACCAGTGAGACCACGGAAGAAGTGATAACCGAAATTATAGAGCACGATTCCGAACCGGAAGAAAAGGCTTCAAAAGTAACAAGGTTTACGGGTTCAAAAAACGGTAATCCGGAGGGGATGCAGGAAAAGGAAGCGGATAAGAAATCCGACGGCAAGTTTATGAGATTTTTCGGGTTAAGATAAGAATTGCGCGGGGAGCGCCTAAACAAAGAACGGCGTTTCCCGCGCAAAAAAGTCTTACAGCTTGATTTTGGACAGCAATCCTGCAAGTCCGGTGGAGGCTTCGCCTCCCGTACTGTATTCAAAGGGTACCTCATCCGCAGCGTCCACTGCTTCCGCATTTTCCTCTACCGCTTTCATACTAAGGCTTACCTTGCCATCCTTTATATTTATAATCTTAACGGTAACCTCCTGGCCTTCCTTGATCACTTCATTAGGCGTCTTAATATGCCTGCCGCAGATCTGGGAGATGTGAACCAGTCCGGATAAGCCGTTGCCGATATCAATAAAGGCTCCGTACGGAACAATTTTTTCTACGACGCCCTTCGTTATGGTTCCGGTTTGAAGTCTGGATATTCGGTTGCTTTTCTCTGCCTTTTCATTATCCCGTTCCACTTCCTTCCCGGATAATACTAATTTCTGCTTCTCCTCGTCCACAGTGATAACAATAACTTCGATCTCCTTATTAACCCAGTCGGCCGGATTCTGGACATAATTCAGGGAAAGCTGGGAAGCAGGGATGAAAGCGCGGATGCCTTTCAGATAGGTTACGACACCCCCGTTAACCGCCTGGGCAATTTTCACCTTCAATACGGTTCTGTTATCCAGATACTCCTTAAGGGAAGTCCAGGACAGGATATTATCTGCTTTCTTTTTAGACAGAAGGATATTGCCCTCTCCGTCGTCTTCCTTGATAACGGTTGCAGTGATTTCTTCCCCGACAGAAATATCCGCCTTAATGGAAAAACGGGGGTCATTACTAAGTTCTTCAAGCTTAATGATACCTTCCGCATAATAGCCTAAATCAACGGTAACCTCCGTATCGGAAATGCCGATCACCACGCCCTTTACCAGTTCACCTTCTTCAAGCTTGTGAAATGATTTATCAATCTGTTCCGCATATTCATCCATAGAAGGAACAGCTTCGGTCTGGGGAACAGCATTTGATTCCTCGGGTACTTCATTTCCAACAGTAGTATTCATAACATTCTCCAATCTGTGCCAACGCACCTTGCTAGTTCTATTGATAGACTGAGTTTATTCTAACATTTGGCATGCAAAAACGCAAGGGTATCCATCCATAAATCGTTGCTTTAGCTCCTGAAATATGCTAAAATAAAAGTGTATTAAAACGCTCTGAATACAGGAAAATACTTGGTTTTTTAATGCTATTTTCCAGATCGGGTTATATAAAATGATGGACTGATATGTTTTATCGGCTGCAAAGGTCTGCGGCCTCAGGGAAAGAGGGTTTATGAATAACAGAAATAAATTTCAGGAGATGCTGGCTGATATTCTTGAAGTGGCCAGAGTACAGGGAAACCGGTTAAAGGCGCCTGAGATCAGGAAGATGTTCGGTGATATGGAACTGAGCGAGGAACAATATGAGCAGATATTTGCATATCTATCGGCATATCACATTAAGATAGAGGGTTATGTGGATTCCGTAACCGAGTATACGAAAGCGGTTTTGCAGGAAGAACGGACAGAGAATCCCCGGAACGATAACCGGGAAGAAAAGCATGGCAGAGTGCGGCGGAAGGGACCGGTTCAGGAAAAAAGCCGGCCGTTGCAAAAGGAAGAGGATTCCGTATATTTAAAGATGTATCTGGAAGATCTGCAGGTAATCTCCGATGTCACTCAAGCGGAAAGCGTTCATCTGGTGGATAAAATATCAGAGGGGGACAGCCTTGCAAAGAACCGGTTTATTGAAGGGAATCTTCGCTATGTGGTAGAAATTGCGGACCGGTACAGGAATCAGGGAGTTACACTGGAAGATCTGATCCAGGAAGGCAATATCGGACTTATGAACGCTTTGGAAAACCTGCCTGAGCTGACGGATAAGTCAAAATGGAAGGATTTTATTACGGGATATGTAAAACAATCCGTGGAGGCTTCCATTAACGAAAGAAAAGAAAGCAGGGATTTTGAGAATAAAATCCTTGAAAAAACGAAATTAATAAATGATGCGGCGAAAGAACTTGCCGAGGATCTGGGCAGAAAGGCAGATATCCATGAACTGGCGGAATGTACGAAATTATCCGAGAAGGAGATTGAAGACATCCTGAATATGTACGCGGATTCGGACAGTCTGGTTCCGGACCCCGGAGCGGATCATAACTCCGGACATCATCATAACCACGAAGGTTGAAAGAAAATACGATAATAGAAAGGATGCCACAGGGGATTCTTTCAACCAAACATATTTGTGGCTGTAACACCTCTGCAGACGGTGTTATACGGTGGGTATAGTAAATGAAATGGTACATGGCTTTTCACAAGAAACGAACCTGGTTGCTGCTATTCATTCCAATCTCACTATTAACACTGTGGATTGCCAGAAGTAATGTGAAGATAGCGGAATATGTGTTTGCAGAAGGATTATACAGATGGATCTCACAGGGTTTAAGCCTGATTACGGGACTGGTTCCGTTTTCTGTAATGGAGCTGGAGATCATTAGCCTGCCGGTTATCACATTAATTATAGTGATACGATTTGTCCGGAAGCTGGTACGGACCGCGCGTAAGAAGCAGGGAGGCACTGCGTATCTGTTTGCGGAAGGAATCCTTAATACGGCCTGTGTCTTAGGCCTGATACTATTCCTCTATGTGAACCTGGCAGGGGTCAATTATTACCGATATCCCTTTTCTGTGTTTGGTGATCTTGAGATTAAGGAGGCTTCCGTGGACGAGCTGTATGGCTTATGTTCCGAATTGGCCGTTAATGCGGCAAATATTCGGACACAGCTGACGGAACAGAATGCGGAGGACAGTAACGGGGTACTTAAGGTGGACAGGGACGGCTGGAAGGAAGTATCGAAGATTGCCGGAGAGTCCTATGAGAAAGCGGCAAAGGAATATCCTATACTTGGCGGTAACTACGCTTCACCGAAAACGGTGTTCTTCTCTGAATTCATGTCCAGGATGGAGATAACAGGGATCTTCTGGCCGTTTACTATGGAGGCAAACGTAAATATTGATGCGGGCGAATATGCCGTTCCTGCCGCAATGTGCCATGAACTTGCACATTTAAGAGGATTTATGAGGGAGGACGAAGCTAATTTTATAGCTTACCTGGTAAGCAGGCAGTCGGACAACCTGGAATTCCAGTACAGCGGGACCATGCTTGCGTTAGCCTATGCCGGAGAGCAGCTGTATATACAGGATGAAGACTTATACAGGCAGGTTCAGGATGTCTATACGGAGGGTATGAGAGCGGATATAAGAGAAGATTACTATTACTGGAAGCAGTTTGAGGATACCGTAATCAGTACCGTGTCCAATACGATGAATGATACGTATCTGAAGGTGAACAGCCAGAATGACGGGGTGAAGAGCTATGGAAGGATGGTCGACCTGCTGTTGGCCGATTACCGGAAGAACCATCCGGCACAGTTTTTAAAAGATTGACGGATATGCTTAGCAAGACAGCCGGAGGATAGTGGCGCCTATCCGTCTCGGCGAATAATTATTCGACTAAAATAGTCGTCCTAACCTTTGCAAAGACCGGGACGACTATTTTTTGTGTTTGTCCTTTTTGACAAGGATTATTATAGCTACTGGCATAATAACAAAGATTAAATAAAGGGAATATCATTTAGAATAAAGATAAGCCTGCCCCCTTTTACCTATTCTTTGTACGGCGCCCACATAGTACAGTATGTTAAGGGCGGTGCCGGCAGCCTTAAGCTGCAGACCGGAGGCTTTTTTATAATCCTTCACGGTGAAATTCTCTCCCAGTGAAGAGGGGATTAATTTATCATAATCAGGCACGGCGGAGATAACAACTTCTTCCGTCAGTTCTGTCGGTATCCGGTCACATCGGGAGGAACCCTTTTTTTTGTCTCTGCTCCACCCGTCTAAGTAGCGGTATTCTTCTAAATTCATTAAAATAATATGTATTCTCAGGTTTGGATGAAGCAGGTAATTTTTGATCTTATACAGCTCAGGCGCGATCATATACGGCGTACCCTGCTTTGGTGACTTGCGGGGAGGGCTGATTTCCCCGGTTTCCTCACTTACCCATCTAAGCCATTTGATGTTAGGGATCGGATAAACAACGGTAACCGGATAAAGCTCCAGAAATACATCCAGTTTTCTGCGAAGCTTATCAAAATTACCGGACTGGATCTCAATAATACCATTTTCATTCACGATATCCGCATAATACCTGCCTATTTTAATTTCTTGGCACGAGGTATCGGGAGCAAGATAATTCTTAAGCACCGCATGAACGGTTTTTTCACGTAACGTACCAATCCCCGATTCCATACGGATGCTGTCGGTTACCTTATTACATGCCTGTTTAAATAATAGCGGATCCATAAAACCGCCTCCTTCGCGGATGTCTTGGAG
>JAEWSD010000216.1 GCA_023398615.1 Bacillota bacterium | reverse complement strand
ATCATTCAAGAAATATCAGAACGGTAAAAATAACCGTCGTATCTTATACGAAACATTCTCATAAAGTTAATTAATTTATAAAAAAGTCGATTAAAGTAATGACGTTATGAGAATTCAATGATATAATTATGTTTGAATGGTGATGGAAAGTTTAGCAGGAGGACAATCATGGATAAAAGAACAAAGCAGGCAATTATCGGAACAGGCATTGCTTTAGCGGCCGTTATCATAATTATTGCTGCTGTTATAATAAAAAAATTAACCCCAAGTGACAAGGTAATGCAGCTTACGGATTACTATCAGGTAAATGACGGGGAAGCACTGATTATTATGCAGGACAAGGCCTATGAGGAAAGAGCTGTCCTTAAAAAAGGGACTTTATATCTGGATTATGAGACGGTTGTCGGTAATTTTAATAAAAGATTTTACTGGGATGCCAATGAAAATGTATTAAGCTATACAACACCGACAGAGGTAATAAAGGCAGAACTGGACAGCAATGTTTACTATGTAAATAAGAGTAAGGAACAGGCGGACCATGATATCGTGATAATGAACGGTGGAAAGGTATATATTGCCATAGACTATGTAAAGCAATACTCCGATATGCGGTATCAATATTATGAGGCTCCGGACAGGGTTGTAATCCAATACAGCTGGGGTGATTACCTGTTTACCCGGGTTAAGAAGGAGACACAGTTACGGTATGGACCAAGCATTAAAAGCGATATATTAGTGGAACTTGAACCGGAAGAGATACTGACCTTTGTAGACACCAACGAGGCTGTTGACGGAGACTTCAGTAAGGTTATGACAGAGGATGGCGTTATCGGTTATGTGAGAAATAAAACAGTTGAAGAATCCTATTATGAACCGGTGAAGAGCGAGTATAAAACACCTGAATATACGCATATTGCTAAGGATGAAGCTATCAACCTGGTATGGCATCAGGTGACCAATATGGATGCAAACGGTAATCTGATCGAATTGCTTGAGGAGACGAAAGGGGTTACAGTAGTATCCCCGACCTGGTTTATGATAAAAGATAATGAAGGTGCCATCCGTTCCCTTGCGGATGAAAGGTATATTGAACGGGCACATTCACGAGATATTGAGGTATGGGCTTTAATTAGTGATTTTGTAGAAGATTTCAACCAGGGAGTGAATATTAACGAGATACTTTCCTACACTTCAAAAAGGGAGAAACTGATTAACGAATTAATTTCCGAGGTAATAAAATATAATATAGACGGTATAAATATAGATTTCGAACAAATTTCCAGAGATTCGGCAACACACTATATTCAATTTATCCGCGAACTTTCCGTCAAATGCAGAAACAACGGAATCGTACTATCCATTGACAATTATGTTCCGACCGATTATTCCGCTTATTATGACCGGGAGGAGCAGGGTGTCGTCGCGGATTATGTTATCATAATGGCTTATGACGAGCATACCAACGGATCGGACGAAAGCGGTTCGGTATCGTCGATCGGTTTTGTAACGGATGCAGTCGAAAAAACACTGACTATGGTTCCTAAGGAAAGGATTATTATCGGAATTCCGTTTTATACCAGGCTTTGGAAAGAGGTTACGGCAAACGGCAGTAAGGAGATATCGTCGGAGGCTTACAGCATGACAAATGCTGCAGGTCTTATGGCTGACAACAGTGTGGAACTGAAGTGGGATGAAGCTGTGGGACAGTATTACGGGCAATATGCGGTTGATGACATCACTTACAGGATGTGGCTTGAAGAAGAAAAATCCATTGAAGCAAAAATGAAGATTATCAGCCGTGCGGATGTGGCAGGTGTGGCAGCATGGAAATTAGGCTTGGAGAAATCCGCCGTATGGGATGTCATAGCCAAGTATATAAAGTAATTGAAACAGGATTGGTTACAGTTCACGCCTAAAGCCGGACTGTAACCAGGATAGAATAAAAAATTGGAAAATAGGCTTTTGGGTTCATAGCGGATGTTTACCTTTCATAAAATATAGTAACATTGCAAAATGAGACGTATATTATGAAAGGGTTTTTTTTGAAAAAATATTCCAATGCTATATTCCTTGTATTAATATGTCTGTCAATTATACTTTTGCGTGAACCTGCGGCAGAAATCATACGGCAGACAAGCGGTACTTTGAACCCGGAACCAAAGGGGAAAATCACGATTGTTGTGGATGCGGGTCACGGAGGAAGAGATCCTGGTAAAGTCGGTGTTAACGGCGCCTTGGAAAAAGATGTAAACCTGTGCATTGCCCTGAAGCTAAAGGAATTCCTGGAGCAAAATGATATCAATGTTATTATGACCAGAGAGGAAGATATCGGCCTTTATTCGGAAAGCGACTCCAATAAAAAGGTTGCCGATATGAAAAAGCGGGTAGATATCATTAATAACAGTAATGCCATGCTGGCGGTCAGTATCCATCAAAACAGTTTTACCCAGGAAGGCATTAAGGGAGCTCAGGTATTCTATTACGCCGGCTCCAAGGGAGGAAAGGAATATGCGGAAATCATTCAGGAGCAGTTAAAGAAAAGCCTGCAGGATGGCAACAAGAGAGCCGCCAAACCGAATGATACCTATTACCTACTTAAGAAAACGGAGTGCCCGTTTGTCATTGTAGAATGCGGTTACTTATCAAACTATAAAGAATCGGCTTTATTAGTGGATGAGGCATACCAGGAAAAACTGGCATGGACGATTCATCTTGGGCTGATGACATACATAAATAAACAAGTAAAAAGCAATTAGCCGGTTTTTAAGGACCGCTTCGTTACAGTTCAATTATAAACCGCCGCGAGGTGTTTTGCGAAGCAAAACCCGAGACTTGTGTGTGCGAAAGGCTGTGAAACAGCCTTTCTGTACATAAACGGTTACTATAAAGCCGTAAGGCTGAATAGTAACACCGTGCATCCGGTCGTTCCGGCAAAAATATATGGCAATAGCTTTACTATAGTGATATAATAAGCAATGAACCATAAGCCACGGGCAGATAAAAATCATATCGCATCAGGAGGTTTTGCAGTCACATCTGCAATGCGGTATGCAGCAGATGTGTTATGTAATGGGTATAAGAATGATAACCAGGATATTAAAAATAGACAGTAATAATTTTAAAATGGATGATTTAAAGGAAGCGGCTGATTTATTAAAGAACGGAGGGTTGGTTGCGTTCCCGACGGAAACAGTATACGGTCTTGGCGCGGATGGCCTGAATCAGGATGCGGCCCGCAGAATATATGCGGCAAAGGGCAGGCCTTCCGATAATCCCCTGATTCTTCATATTGCGGATTTTAACGCGTTAAGCAGACTGACGGTCGATTGCCCGGAGAACGGACGCAAACTGGCGGAAGCATTTTGGCCGGGACCGCTTACCCTGATATTTAAAAAGAGTAAAATTGTTCCTTACAGTACGACCGGTGGCCTGGAAACAGTGGCTATTCGGATGCCGTCGCACCCTGTCGCATACGAACTGATTCGCTCGTCCGGGGTATATGTGGCGGCGCCGAGTGCGAACCTGTCCGGCCGCCCAAGTCCGACCAGGGCGGAACATGTAGAGGAAGATATGGATGGCAGGATTGAAATGATCATTGACGGTGGTCAGGTTACGATTGGCCTGGAATCTACCATTGTTGATGTAACAGGGCCGATACCGGCTATATTAAGGCCCGGTTTTATCACCGCGCCAATGCTTGAGAAGGTAATCGGAAAGGTTGTGTATGACCGTGCGGTACTTGCAAGAGCTGCGCTTCCCGGCATTATCCCCAAGGCACCCGGCATGAAATATAAGCATTATGCTCCTAAAGGAGAGCTTACTATATTCGAAGGTAATACGGACAATGTTATTAGGGCTATTAATATGGCGGCTGCAGCTAAGATATCCGAGGGTTATAAGGTCGGCATTATAGCTACGGACGAGACGGTACACGGGTATACGGACGGCATTGTAAAAACCATAGGTACAAGAAAGGATGAAGAAACCATAGCAAGAGGTCTGTTTGGAATTCTTAGAGCTTTTGATTCCGAAGGGGCCGAGTATATATATACGGAGAGCTTTCAGGATAACAGGTTGGGACAAGCTATTATGAATCGTTTGCTGAAAGCGGCAGGCTATCATATAGAGAAGGTTTAGCGTTATAGTTCAGCCGTAAGGCTGAACTGTAACGGTTTAGCGGCTATCATAGCGCATGCTTCCGAAGCGGAAAGATGGGAGAAAGTATTATGATTAAATACGAAAAAATTATATTTGTATGTACCGGCAATACTTGCAGAAGCCCCATGGCAGAAACCATATATCGAAGTCTGGAAACAAATAGTGATATCAAGGTAATATCCAGAGGATTGGTTGTCTTGTTTTCAGAACCGTCAAACCCCAAGGCGGACACGGTATTAAGAAGTCATAACCTGGAAATGGAAGGACATATCTCAAAAGGATTAAAAAGTTCTGATATCGATGAGAATACTTTAATACTTACCATGACAGAAAAGCAAAAGAGAAACGTAATTGAGAATTTTAATTATGAGGATAATGTATATACCATAAAGGAATTTGTCGGAGAAAGCGGAGATGTGCTTGATCCGTACGGCGGAACATTAATTGATTATGAGGAGTGCTTTGTGGAGTTGGCACGATTGGTCAAAAAGACAGTATACAAATTAAACGAGGAGGAAATATCATGATAGCGATTGGATGTGATCATGGCGGTTATCAATTAAAGCAGGAGGTATTGGAACATTTAAAAAGCAGAAATATTGAATATAAGGATTTTGGCTGTTACTCGGAGGATTCCTGCGACTATCCTGTTTATGCAAGAAAGGTAACGGATGCCATAATAGCCGAAGAATGCGAGCTTGGAATACTGATCTGCGGAACCGGAATTGGGATATCGATTACGGCAAATAAGGTAAAAGGCATTCGTGCCGCTCTCTGCCATGACTGTTTCAGCGCGGAGGCTACCAGGCTTCATAATAATGCAAACATACTGGCAATGGGTGCAAGAGTGATAGGACCGGGCCTGGCCTTAAAAATCGTGGATACTTTTTTGGATACACCGTTTTCGAACGAAGAAAGGCATATCCGCAGAATAAATTTAATAGAAGATTAACGGGAAAGAATCCAACTATCCGTTTTACCTTTTAACTATGGATTTCGTATAAAATTCCGGAATCAGGCAAGAATACAAAGAAGTAGTATACTTGCAGGATTTTGGAGGTATGAATATGGATAGCAAGAATTCTTTACCAATGCAGATAAAACAGATATTTGCCGGAAGAAAAGCTAAAGTTACCATATATGTTATAGGAGTTCTATGGATTGCCGTTATCATGCAATTGGTGGTGGACTCTTATTTTAGTCATGAAAAAAATATTCTGGAGGCTTTTGTCAGTACGAATTCCGAGATTTCATCCTTTGATCTGGAGATGGCTGCGAATTGTAACAGAGGATATCTCAGCGAGGAGGACCGGAAAGATCTTGTATTATATGTGGCGGATAGAATCGGGCTCCGGGCGGATCAAAAGGTTACGGTTAACAGGAAAGGCCAGAACAGTGAAGTATTTATAAAAAAGGACGGCAGGAATGCGGAAACCTTAATCAAGATAGTCAGCGTTGAACAGGAGGATTCTTCCGGCAAGACCGATAATAATCACTATTTATTGGTTCATCTTAAGATAAACAAGAATTTAAACAGCATACTTACTTACCGGTCATTGCTGGAAGATATTTTTAAACAGCTTAATGTGAATAATATTCAGACAACGATGCAGTTTACGTCAGATTATAAAGGGAAGCTATCTTTGAGTGAGAAGAATACTATTACAGACAGTCTGATAAATAATCTGCAGGGTGAAGTGGCTTATGCCAACCGGAGTGAAGAATTGTATACCGTATATGCGTACAGCGCTCTGCTGAAAGAATACGTAACGTCAATGGGAACAAAAATTAATATTAATGTTGCGGTGGCCTATGATGAAGCTCAGGATATAACCCATGTATATCTGGGTACACCAATAATAAATGAAGGCTTCTGACAAGCAAATGGATGGTTCGATTGTCATAAGTCCGGGACAGGATTTCTCGGACGAATGCAACCGAACCATATTAATTTCCGCAGCTTACAGCAATTAGTCAAAACCAGCGGCGTCTTCCCCTGTAACGTCTGCGGCGATTTAAAAGTTCATTAAATAGTATTACTTCAATCAGATCTCTTAACCGGAAATTGTTACCGTAGTCCCTGCGATTCCGATCACGATCGTAACGTCTGTCACGGCGCCTGCGGTCATCATAATTTTCCCGGCCAAACTGACTGATTTGAATAGAGGTATCATTCTCTGTTCCATATGGATATCTGTCGGCAGAATCACTTTCTGACTGTGCCGCCAAATCATCATCGAGGTATTTGACCTTATCAAAGATTCTGTCAACGATTCTACCTAGATATACACGATCAGGGTATTCATCGAACATACAGCTTCCATCATACTCCAGCTTATCACATTCGTCGTCGATTTCAATCAAGATTTTTTTTGCTGCCATAGGATACATTTGTCTCATGTAGTCCCAATCCCTGTCGGCATCCTCGCAGTTATCATATCCGTACAGCGGCATCATCGGTACTCCCATTGGCACATGATAGGAATAATCGTTTCTGTCAGGCATATACATGTAATCATCTTGGCCGCAGCCACATCCCGGTGAATCAGCGCCTCCATAGCGAGTATCATTCTTTCTCCTATATTCCTGGGTACGTGTCGGATTTACGCTTCCGGGTTGAGTCGGCATACCCGGAATGGTCATACCCGGCGTGGTCATACCTGGCGTAGTCATACCTGGCATGGGCATACCCGGAGTAGTCATGCCGGGTGCAGGCATACCGGTAGCCGGCGGAACAGTAGTCCTGGGTGTGGCAGGAGTTACAGGTACACCGGTTGTCGGTGGAAACGTGGTTCTTGGAGTAGCAGGGGTTGCAGGCATGCCCGTAGTCGGAGGCATAGTGGTTCTTGGTGTAGCAGGGGTTGCAGGCAT
>JAEWSD010000202.1 GCA_023398615.1 Bacillota bacterium | reverse complement strand
CATATCAGCATCTTGGAATCGGAAGAAAATTAGTTGAAAATTTGAAGTTAAAATATAACGGGACGATACCTATAGTGATTAAAACAATATAGCAGTTAAAACATCACCCTCCCGTCTTAATCAAAATGGCCCTGTAAGCACATGGCCTGCAGGGTCACTTCAAAACGAAATGCGGATAACAGGAATCGAACCTGCACGGTCTCCCACTAGATCCTAAGTCTAGCGCGTCTGCCAGTTCCGCCATATCCGCATATATTATCAATAAAAACAAAAAATGAGACATCCGGGATTCGAACCCGGGACACCTTGATTAAAAGTCAAGTGCTCTACCGACTGAGCTAATATCCCATTTGATATAACTATTAAGTTGTGCACATGTAACACAAATGCAACTGGGCTAGCTGGATTCGAACCAGCGACTGCAGGAGTCAAAGTCCTGTGCCTTACCGCTTGGCGACAGCCCACTATAACTTTTTATAAGGGTGGATAAAGGGATTCGAACCCTTGGCCTCCAGAGCCACAATCTGGCGCGCTAACCAACTGCGCTATACCCACCATATAAAGTTATCTTTTTCTATCCCACACCGTTAGGCATCCAGATAAAAAAACGTGCCAGAAGGGATTCGAACCCCCGACACATGGCTTAGAAGGCCATTGCTCTATCCAACTGAGCTACTAGCACACATAGTATGCCATATACGCACACCAAGCGGGTGATGGGAATCGAACCCACGTATCTAGCTTGGAAGGCTAGTGTTCTACCATTGAACTACACCCGCATATTTATTTGTTAAATTAAAGGTTGTTTGCTCTCTGTCACTGCTTTTTATTAGGGATCTATCAAGGCGGCAGAATTCCTGCCTGCGTTGTTTGTTCTCCTTGTCACTGCTTTTTATTAGGGATCTATCGGGGTGACAGAATTCCTGCCTGCGTTGTTTGTTCTCCCTGCCAATGCTTTTTATTAGGAATCTATCAAGGCGGCAGAATTCCTGCCTGCGTTGTTTGTTCTCCTTGTTAATGCTTTTTATTAGGGATCTATCGGGGTGACAGGATTCGAACCTAAGTTGTTTGTTCTCCCTATCACTGCTCTTTATTGGGGATCTATCGGGGTGACAGGATTCGAACCTGCGACCTCTTGATCCCAAATCAAGCGCTCTAGCCAAGCTGAGCCACACCCCGTATTGCAGTTTTTCCGCTGTCCTTTCGTGACGCAAGAACTATTATATAATAGAGTCCTACCAATGTCAACAGAATTTTAATTTTTTTAGTCCTCCAATACGGTGTTTGCCGCCGCTTTTTAGAACAGCTCCTGCTTATGTACATAATTCAAGGTAAAGTGCGCCCTACCGTTTGAATCAATGTCCATAATAATAAAATCCGTATTATCGGTATTTTATCGGTCTTCCTGGATATCAGAAAAAGCCACCGATTGATGCAAATACTTTGGTACTGTTTCGCAAACGTCTTAAACCGGACATCGTCATGGGATCAAACAAATACATCTTGGCAGCCACGAAAGAAAAAGATTCCGAAACGAAAAATAAAGATGATGACAAGACAATGCCTGTCAAGACGTCTGGATAGCATATTTCCAAGATAAAACGGGAGCTCGGAGCATAGGAAACATTAACTGATTCTTGACAGAACCGATTTCAGACGATGCGGATGGCTTCCGTTTTGATGCGGAAAAGCGTATCGCGCTTCCCGAAAGTAGACGACAACCCCTCCGAATATTTCTGATCAGATGTACTGACAAATGAGCTGTACTTCGCCACTCTTGGATAATTAACTTCCTATATTTAGCTATGATAATTATTCGTTTTGCTTAATAGTACTAACTGCTATTTAGATTGTCCATAATAAGCGTTTGCCCCATGTTTTCTATAATAATGTTTATCCTGTAACTCCTGGGGTGCAGGCTGAACGTTGCAATTAATTATTTCACACCAGGATGCCATTTTTGCCACTTCCTCTACAACAACTGCATTACGGACTGCTTCGTTTGCATTCTTTCCCCAGGTAAATACTCCATGATTTTTACACAAAACTCCCGGTACGGCCATCATACCCCTGCTCTTGATATAGTCAGTAATTAAAATTCCGGTATTCTTCTCATAACCTTCCTCAATCTCTTCTTTCGTAAGATTTCTCAGGCACGGGATCTCCCCATAAAAATAATCCGCATGAGTTGTTCCATAACAGGGAATTGATCTGCCCGCCTGAGCCCAACTGGTAGCCATAGAAGAATGCGTATGCACCACACCCCCTATAGCAGGATAAGCTTTATAGATTTCCAGATGTGTCAGTGTGTCGGAGGACGGGTTATAATCTCCCTCGACCTTATTTGCGTTAATATCAATCACCACCATATCTTCCATCCTTAATTCATCATACTTCACGCCGCTTGGCTTAATTACCAAAAGTCCCGTTTCTTTGTCAAAACCACTAACATTCCCCCATGTAAAGGTAATCAGCTTATGTTGGGGCAGCATCATATTTGCCCGATATACTTCCTCTTCCTCTTTTAATTGCTCCAGCATTCTATTTGTTCCTCCTTATCCAAAAATGCCGTCATGGAATCATGCGCATATACCAAGTCCTTTTTCCAATCCCCATTCGGTAAATACCAAAATTCTGTCACAAACCTTCTGACACCCATACTCCAGACCACATGTATTATATTCTTAAAATCCACATGCCCCTCTCCGTACATCATATCACGAAATCTGCCAGGTGCTGTTTCCTTTAGATGCATCGCCACCAAATTCTTCTCACCCTTTTTCAAATCCTGCAAAACATCTATTTTATAGGACAGCGCTGCATTCGTAATATTTCCTGAGTCCGGATATATTTTCAAATATGGTGACCCAATTGCGTTTACATATTTCATGGATTTCTGAACTGTATTCATAAATTCTGTTTCCATTGTTTCAAAGGCCAGCAAAACTCCGGTTTTTGCCGCCATTTGCACGGCGGTTTTCAGATTAACAAAAAACCGATTTCGCGTCTCTTCCGTAGACATTTCATAATACACATCATATCCGGCCAGCATTATGATACGGACACCCAGATCCTCCGCAAGCCTGATCGTTTTACACATGATGTCCATGCTCATTTGACATATCTTCGGATCATTACTTCCCATCGGATATTTTCTGTGTCCGGAAAGGCATATACTCTGAATATGAATTCCTGTCTCATACATGGTTTTGACCAGCTCAAGCCTTTCCTCTATGCTCATATTAAGCCTCGCCAGCTTTTCATCCGTTTCATCGATACTCATTTCTACAAAATCATAATTCGTTTCTTTTGCAATGATGAGTTTATCTCTCCATGATAGCCCGTTCGGCATAGCTTTTTCATATAGGCCCAGCGTATACGCTTTTTTATTCATGGCTTCTCACCTCACTGTCTCTGGATTTCATCCAACTTCTCCATGATATATATGGCTTACTTATGTAAAATTGCTTCCTAATTTAATGCTTCCTTTTTAGTTGCTCTAGGATGGATTTTAACAAGCATTGCCTTTTCGTCTCGCCTCCCGTTATCGGCTTAACTCTTTACAGATCCGGCAGTCATACCAGCAATAAAATAATTCTGAAAGAAAAGGAATAGGATAAGGATCGGTATAGATCCCAATACGCTCATCGCCATCATTTGATTCCATTCATATGCATGTTGTCCCATTAACAGGTTGATTCCAACCGGAACGGTACGCATATCGTTTGTTCTTGTTAAAGTAAGAGCAAACAGATATTCATTCCAGGACTGCATAAAAGTATACATACCAACCGAAACAAGTCCCGGAAGTGATGGAGGAACAAGGATCTTCCAAAGAACCACAAACCTGTTCCCTCCATCAATCATTACCGCATCATCCAAGTCCTTAGGTATCATATTAAAATATCCTGTCATCATTATAATGCAATATGGTAAAGTGAATACAAGATACGTTAATATCAATGCAAAATAGGTATCATATAATTTCAGCAATACAATTAAACTTAGATATGGAATCAGCAAAGTAATCGGAGGCACAGCCTGGACACTTACAATTAACGTATTTATCAATTTCTTTCCTCGAAACTTGAATCTGCTGAACGCATAAGAAGCCATTAGGCCGATAGCTAATGTGAGCATTACCACTGCTGCAGCAATTAAATAGCTGTTTATAAAGAACCGAACTTGTTCAGAATTCTGAAAAATTGTAGTATAAGCTGAAAAGCTAAAATTTTCGGTAATTAATCTTGGAGGTAATTCGAAAATCTCGGCATTTGATTTAAATGAATTCACAAACATCCAGAGAATCGGAAACCCAGCCCAGACTGTTCCGAGCGCCAGCAAAATATATACAAAAATTTGTACGGATTTTTTTTTCTTTCCACTCATGTTTTATTCCTCCGTCCCCTGATGTTTGACATAGAAAATTCCTATTATAGTACATACAAGCAATAGTAGTACGGCTGCGGCAGATGCCCTGGAATACTGGAATCTTGTAAATGCTTCTTTATAAATAATGATACCGATTGTTTCCGAAGCATTAACTGGTCCGCCGCCGGTTGTCATCCAGATCAACGCAAACTGTTGTAATGTCCAGATGAAATCCAGCATGAGAAGGCTGATCAATATAGGTTTTAACTGTGGAATTGTTATATGCAGAAAAGATTTAACGGAATTTGCTCCATCTAATGAAGCGGCTTCATATAAATCTGTAGATATTCCTTGAAGCCCTGCCAATATGCTGATCATAAAAAAGGGATATCCGGCCCATATATTCATTAGAGTCACAGACTTCAGAGCCAAAGCCCTGCTCGCCAGCCACTCAATGTGTCCCGAAGCAATGCCCAGTGTTGTAACAAGGTAATCCAAAACGCCATTCGGATTTAATATAATTCTCCAAACAATTGCAATTACAGAAGCCGTAAACATCCATGGCAACGCATATATCACGCGGAATACTCCCTTTGTCCGGATATGCAGATAGCGGGTATTTAATATCATTGCAAATGTCATACCTATAATCATGTGAGCGGCAATACTCACAATTACAAAGAAAAGAGTATTCTTTATCGCATTCCCAAAATCAGCATCTGCTAATAAAGAAGCAAAATTCCCCAGTCCTACAAAGACGGGATTTTTATTTGCTATAACATTGTCAAACATAGAATAACCAACTACCATAACAATTGGCACTACCAAAAAAATGAAAAGCAATATAACGGTCGGGGCAATAAAAATGTAGGGAGTGATTTTTTTCCTTTTTTTCTTCACAGACTGCTTCTTCATATCCAACTGATTTTCTCCTTTTAATCTTATGGGTTGCACATAAAAATGTACAACCCATAACTCTTCTAATACTTATTAAAATATAACAGTATCTAAGCAAGCAGTGCTTATTCGTATTCAGGTTCCCATTTAGTCTGTATTTTTGTAAGCATATCTTCTACTGAAGAAATGTCTCCGTCTAAATAAAGCACTAGCCCTTGATTAAAACTTCTCATCAAATCTTCGGCCACCGGCGCACCCAGGAATTCGTTAACCAGACGGCAATCTTTTGACATCTCATACATTTTCACAAAAAGTTCGTCGTTCGCCGAATAATCTGGTTCTGCATTCACATTTCCCGGAAAACCATTTGCCTGCGCAACGAGCTTCGCATTAACTTCAGGGCTGAGCAGATATTCAATGAATTGCATTGCCTCAGTCTGATGCTTACTGTTTGCAGCAATTCCGCATCCCCAAGGAGAGGAAATCATACCGCGCTGCCCTGTATAATCATCCATAACAGGAACAGATATAACATCAAGATTCATATCAGGAGCTCCCTCTCTGATTGTAGCAAGGTGGGAAATACCATCCATCATAAATGCGAGACGTCCATTTATAAATTCATTGGTCATATCTGGTTCCTGCATAGCTTCGGCGCCACTAGAAAGGTAATTTTTATCATACATGATCTTAACTAGATCTACAACCTCCTCTAGCTGCTCATTTCCTTCCAGATTTGGTAACCCATCATTCAGCATCGATCCGCCTGATGCCCACAGCCAGGTCATAACCTGATTCTGAATTCCGTTTGGTGCTTCTGTTGAAAGCGGAATAGCAAATGCTGCGGCATCCGTATTTGTTACAATTTTTTCACAATCGTCCAAAAATTCTGTCCAGGTATTCGGAATTTCTGTAACTCCTGCTTTTTCAAGAAGATCAAGGTTTACATACATAGGATTAGCGAAATTTACAACTGGAATCATATATGTACTTCCCTGGTATTCCACTTCGCTCACAATCTGCGTATGATCATATCCGCCTGCTTCCATGAGTTCTGACAGGTTGGCAATTGCTTCTTGTTTTGCAAAATCATAAACCCATGCACCATCAAGACCGATTACATCTGCCATAGTACCTGTTGCTGCTCCAGCAGCAATCTGCGTCTTTGTATCTGCATATGGATTACTTAAAAGTTCCACTTTAATGCCTGTTTCATCCGTAAAGTTCTGTGCAATTTCAGCAAGTACCCCTTCCGGGAGCTCAGGTTCCCACCATTGTTGAAATCCAATCGTTACATCACTATCTGATGCGGAAGTATCCGCTGTCCCGGTCACGCTGGTTGTGTTCGTATTATCATTTGCTCCCGAACTGCTATCGGTTGCGCTTTTTGCACAACCGGTAATCATAACACCTGCCAGCATCCCCGCCAATGCTAACGTCAATACTCTTTTCTTTTTCATCTTAAAATCTCCTCCTTTATATTATGATCTTTTCTCGGAGTCTTGAGCCCTTAATTTATAAGGCTTTCAGACTCTATTTTTTATAAAATCACCCACTTTTTTGCCGAAACCACTTGACAAATCTCCAAAAATTTGCGGCGAAGCCGATTAATATAATTTATTTTTTCGACTGGAGGCGATTTTATTGTTACCTACTATTTCTGGCGGTCATTCCGCCTATAAAAAACTCTAAAAAACTGTTAATTTAGATTGTGCAGTTTACCATAAAATTTCTCTGCAATTTCACGCTTATTTATACTATTCATAATGGAGCTCCCTGTAACAATCACATCCGGCTTTGCTGCAAGTATCTCCCCTAACATCTCATACTTGATTCCTCCTGAGATAGAAACTCTTGCTTTTTGCACTGCCTCTTTAATCTTCTTCAAATCTTCCAAAGGTGTAGCAACCTGGTCGCGTAAATCATAAGAAGTATGAACACCAATAAAATCAGCACCAAGTGCGTCTATTTGCGCTGCTCTTTCACTGGGATTACTCACACAAATCAAGTCCACAAAAGATTTTTTTCCATATGTTTTAGCAGCTCCAATTACTCCTTTAATTGTCGGATCACTCGCTACACCAAGCACGGTAACAATATCGGCACCGGCTTCATAGGCTATGCTTGCAATTGACTCACCACCATCCATTAGTTTGACATCTGCCAGCAAAATAAGATCAGGATATTCCTTTCGCAGTCTCTTGATTCCCAGCACTCCCTCTGCAACCATTAACGGAGTCCCCAATTCTGCAATATCTACGAATGGGTATACTTCTTCGAGTACATGCAAAGCGGTATCTGTATCATTACAATCTAGTGCAATCTGCAATTTAGCCATTTATCTGCTTCCTTTCCTTTCAGAACAACTTCCAAACATCTTGAAGATTTTCGACAACTGAAAAATAACGCTGGTATTTTTTTTCATAAATTTCTTTCCATTCTTTACTCGGGTATACCGTTTTCTTTATTTTGCAGGTTTTATTAGATGCCTCAAAAAAATCCTTATAAATACCGACTCCAATCTCTGCCGCTATAGCTGCGCCCCTGGCACCCAGTTCCCTGCCTTCTGCCACCTCAATAGGAGTCTGAAGAATATTCGAAAACATTTGAATCCACACATCTGAATTAGTGGCTCCTCCCGCCATTCGAATCAACTTAGCTGCAGGGCGGTTTTTTAGTAGTCTGTCCATGTGCCATTTGTGCGAGAAAACAACTCCTTCATATACAGCCCGCAGCATGTGTTCTTTTGTATCAAGTGGACTCATTCCAAGCCATACTCCCTTACTTTTGCTGTTTCCCGCAGATCCATAAAGGAATGGAAGGAACAATACATCACTTTCCGTGGGCTTGAGTTCGTCAACAATAGAATCTAAATATTCATAAAAATCGTTGCCTCGCTCCAAAATCTCCTGTTTTTCCCTGCTATAAAAAGTCTTGATCACCCATTCCAATACACCTGCTGAAGTATTAGAACCTTCCTCAATAAGGTAATAACCCGGAATGCAGTAATATGAGTTCATTAAGATGGAGCCATCTGTTACGGGATTTTTTGAGATATATGCATTCTCACTGCAAGTGCCTGTAATCATACACAATGTTTCTTCGGAGACAACTCCCATTGCTATCGCACTTGCATCTACATCAAACATGCCTGTCACAACCTTGGTATTTTCACCGCATCCAAGTTCCAATGCTGCTTTCCTTGTTACAGTACCGCAGACCTCAGCAGAATGCATCATTTGAGGTAATTTGCCTTCAACTTCCGGAATGCCTAACGCTTTTAATATTTCCGGTTCATATTTCCCGGTATTTAGATTTACAAAGCTTCCTCCCGACTGATTGCAAAAATCACTCACTGCTTTTCCTGTCATTTTGAAAACAAGATAATCTTTCATCGAAAAGATCCATCGGATTTTCCGGTAATTATCTGGTTCGTTGTCTTTCAGCCAGGCAAGGATAGATACCGGATGTGATGCAAAAAGCCCCTGATAGGTATACTTAAATATTTTGTCTGCTGTTCCATCTTCTTTCCATTTCTGCACATATTTCCACGAACGGCCGTCAGCAGACGTGATCGCTTTCCTGACCGATTCTCCATTTGTATCAACAGAATACAGGCCTTTTCCTTGACCTGCTATTCCAATACCTAAAATATCGTCCTGAGATATGCCACTATTTTTAATGACCTTCCTCACGCATCTACAATTCGCGTTCCACAAATCATCCTGGTCTAATTCAACCCATTCCGCCTGTAGGACAGTTGCTATAGATGGTTCTTTTTCAATGGCAATTTGTTCACCCTGGTTATTGTAAAGAACCGCCTTAATATATGTGCCGCCATTATCTATGCCAATTACATACTTGTTCATTTCCAACGTCACCCATCATTTTGCATTATCTTTTCATATTTTAAGTAGCAAAAATTCTGACCTTTCCTTTTTTTCCGCTTTAACCTTTCTATAAAGATCTTCTTACTCTTTTAAACTGACATCGAACAGTATGAATAGAGATTAAAGATCATCCACAAAACGCTCTCTGCACCAAGCCATCGTCCTTTTTAATGCGCTGACAGGATCTTCATCATACGGAGAAAACGCTTCCCAACCAAAATAGCGATTATAGTGGTTATCGTCTAATATCTGCAGCATTTCTTCAACAGGAACATTCCCTTCGCCAAGAAGCGTCTGTGACCAATGTCCTTTTGAAACTTCTACTCCATCATTAAAATGAACATGTCGAAGTCTGTCCATCCCAAAATGATCAATGGCACTCTGCATCGTTTCATGTATGGACTGAAGACACATTAAATCTACCATTCCACTTAATCCTGGAGAATTAACCTCTTCAATCATTTTTGTTTCCTTAGCAATGTCAGTAATAACCGTTACAGTTGAAGGAGCTGCCTCCAAAATAATCGTTACTCCATAGGTCTCTGCTATATGTGCCAATGCAGTCATAGAGTCGATTGCACGTTTCCATGCATCATCCTGAGAAGCATCCATTGTAGCCCATCCCGGAAAAAACAAGGCGTTTGGGCATTCCCATTCATTTGCCGCCTGCAAAGCCTTTACATAATAATCAAAAGTTCGTTTTCTTGTATTAATATTTGTTGATGCAAGATTTACAGGATATGTACAATTTTCCGGGCAAACGTCCACAACCTTCAGGCCATGCTCACAAATTCTTTTCCCGATATATTTGATATCGCTGTAAGTAGCATCGTCTAGGCTAAGGTGTGGATCTGCACAATAAAACTCCATAGCTTTCGCACCACTATTCTGAATAGCATCCAAAGTATACTCTAGGGAGTATTTTCGAAACACAAAATTTGCAGGTGCAACCTGACTTAATTTAAGATTTTTTAATTTCATTTAATCTCCTTTCATTTTGATTTAATTTTATGAGACCGTTCCCACGGCTTGTTATCATTATTTTTTTAAATTTTTCTCCTACTTTTCACCAGTTTTCGTGGTACCGTTCCCATGATTTAATGCTATCATTTCTTTTTGCTTTTTTCAATATACTTTTTTATCAAAAAAAATAAGTTTTTTTGTGAGTTTTTAACAACTTATCAGGCAGTATAACATACCATCGCAAAAATTTACTGGGTATCAAGGTCTATGAAAGAACAGATTACGGCATTGCACATATTCTCAGGGGCGTGGAATACCAGGGAGGCTTTCTGTAAAAGAAAATCTTATAATAGGTGCTTATCCAAAAGCAGCCCGACGGCATATGAAAGAAAGTGTTCGGAAATCGTTTAAAATGTTTCCTATTCCGGAAGAACGCCAGAACCAGTTGGCTGGTTCCTTAAGCGGTGGTGAACAGCAGATGTTAGCTATTGCAAGCTCCTTAATGATTAATCCAAAGCTTCTTATGCTGGATGAATCTTCTCTTGACTTAGCACCGATTGCGGTAAATGAAATGATCAGGCGCGGAGTGGATTGCGGGATTGTCCTTTTTTACAAATCATTCAAATGTTTCTTCTCCTCTCCGTAACCTTTCCTCCTCTATATTGCATTTACCCAATCGCGCGCCGTTGTTCTACAGAAATAAGCTCGAATGTGTCTACCGGGGGAGCACGCTCTCAGTAGGTGTAGTTTTAAAGTCATTCAATCAATATGAAGAGAAGCTGGAATAATATGTTCTCGGCGGATCTTTTCACTATTATTTTTGTTCTGAAACAAATCTAATAGCATCTGAGCTGCAGTCTGTCCAAACAATTTAGAATTTCTTTCTAGATAATGGTATGGGATGTGCATGATATCTAAGGCTTCATTGTAATCGAAACCTACACATTCTATATCCTTGCCGGGTTCAATTCCCTTGTGAAACAAAGCTTTGTAAAAACCATTTGCAATTATGGCATTGCTCAGGAATACTGCAGCAGGAAGCTTACCATCATCAATAAGGTGGCATGTGTATTCAAATATTTCTGATAATGAGGCAGGGGTATCCTTCACATAAATATAATCATCAAGAATAGATATTTTGTTTTCTTGCAGGGCTCTCTTAAAACCCAAAAGTCTTTCCTGTCCGATTAAAAGCTTCATGTCACTAACGAAGGCACCAATGCGTTTATAACCTTTTGATATTAAGAATTGAGTGGCGATATACCCGCCATTAATATTGTCGGAATATACTCCATCCCAAGGTGTGTGTGGTATAGATCGATCTATAAGCACGATAGGAGCATTGATGTCAGCAAGTGCATTTTTAATGCGTTCATTCATATTTACATCGCAGTAATTGGCAGAAGAACTGATTAGTAAACCGCATACTTTTTGCTGCCTAAAGAGTTTTAAAGCCTTAAGTTCTCTGTCTGCGTTATTATCTGTACAACAAAAAAGCATGGTATATTCTGTGCCCGTCAAGGCATTGTTGATTCCTTGAACGATTTGTCCGAAAAAAGAGTTGTCTATATCCGGAAGGATAACACCGATAAAAGTCGTTTCTTGCCGAGATAAGCTTCTAGCTGAAGCTGAAGGAATATAATTGTTTTTCTCCATTACCTCTAATACTATTTCGCGTGTTTTTGAATCGACATTTGAGGCATTATTAATTACGCGAGATACTGTGGATTTAGATACGCCCGCCAGTTGAGCTATATCTTTAATTGTCATAATAATCTCCATTCCGCCGCCAAGCAGCGACACAAATAGTAATGAAAGTTTTTGTCTACCTCTACTTTCTTAATAGAATAGATTTAAGGAACACACTACAAAGCACGGGGAGGATGGTCGTAAAAACCTTCTTTGTTTTAGACAGTATAATAATCAGTATGAGTCCTATTTTCCAAATATAAAGCCAACCCGAAGTTGAATTAAGGCTGTCAAAGGAAACAAGGATGATACCAAGGATTCTAAATGGATTGGTGATTTATTTCGATTAGGATTGGTTCCTTGAAGTTATATTCTGTGTAAGAAAATACGTATTCTTAAGGAATATACCAGATATAGCTTAGTGAAGTGCACCATTTTTGGGCTGTCCTCTACTCTCTTTCACACTAAAAACCTCCGTGTAGAACCGTTCCTATATAAAAGGCAAATTTATCGTTACAATTATTTTATACCAATATCTGCAAAATGTATATTCAAACTTAAAAAATATAGAATAATTACAATTTAATCGTTGGAATACGATGGGTTTTGGTAAGGTTTCCTGTCAGAACGCCAATGCCGCCAACATATGCCCGAACATATGCTATGCTTTAGATGAATTTTCAGACTCTTGATATTGTTTTTTCATCCCTGGCATCCGTTTTGTCTCTTTTGCTCTTTTGACATCATCACCAATCAAGATAGAGTAATCGCCTTCTTACCACAAAAGGGCAAGGGAATGAACGGACTGCATACATTTTTTTCGGATATCTGCATAATTTAAAAGAAGCTATCCGAATTCTGATAACTCCTTTTTCTTCACAAGGGACTTTTCACCAAGCATGATTCTCGGCAAGTATACAATTACCTATATAACTCCTAATCTTAGTACATGTCCTTGTATTTTATTATCGCTGCCTTACGCTGATGCTCCCGGGCACTCCTTAGTTGTCATCACTCCCCTACTCTTAATTTTAACACATCTCTTTTATTTATCTCTTCAAGATAATATCTCACATTTTTCCTTTATCAGCAGCTGCATAAGAAAAACAGAGCCCAGCCGCTTTTTAGAACAGCTCATGCTTATGTACATAATTCAAGGTAAAGTGCGCCCTGCCGTTTGAATCAATGTCCATAATAATAAAAGTGGGAATCCTGCCATCCTGTCTTGGTTGGGATATGCTTCCCGGGTTTATAGTCCATACGTTACCGCTTAAATCAATTAAAGGACGGTGAGTGTGTCCGAAGACGGCGATGTCTGCCCCATACTGCATCGCCACATTCTGCAGTCTCTCTGTCCCAAAATTTACACCATAGCGATGTCCATGCGAAAGAAACAGGGTATGGCCTCCAATCGTTATTATTTTATCTCTTTCTATATCAGTAAAATAATCATTGTTACCAGATACCATTTCCACCTTACAGGGAGCAATCGATTTGATATATTCCGCAGAGTTCTCAAAGTCACCCAGATGTAATAACAGATCAATTGGCCGGACTTTTTCAATCACCTGCTCAAGAAAGTAATTTTTACCATGAGAATCACTTACTATCAGTATCTTCATAGGGTTTCTCTGCTCCGTATCTCACGCTTCATAGCTTCTAAAGCTTTACTTCTATGGCTGATTTGATTCTTTTGTTCCATAGTCAGCTGTGCGGTAGTACAATTAAATTCAGGCACAAAGAATATCGGATCATAACCGAAGCCATTGTCGCCAAGCGGTTCATATCCGATAAACCCTTCTACGGTTGCCGTCTTTGTGATGATCTCACCGCCCGGAAAAGCACAGGCAATAGCACATACAAACCGTGCACTTCTGTCCTGTTGCTCAACATCCTTTAATTTATCAATAATATAATGATTCTTTATTTCATATGAAGTATCTTCACCTAAAAATCTCGCAGAATAAATGCCAGGCGCCTTATCCATAGCATCCACTTCCAAGCCGGAATCATCAGCCAGCACGATCTCCCCGGTCATCTCCATAATAGTCTTTGCCTTTATGACGGCATTTGCCTCAAATGTATCTCCGTCTTCTACTATATCCACTTTAATGCCGACTTCTTTTAATGAAATAATAGGATAACCTAAATCCTGTAAAATCATTCTTACTTCTTTCATTTTACCTTCATTAGATGTCGCAAATATAATTTTTTTCATGACTGCTCCTATTGATAGCTTTATGGTGCCAATTCCGCATAAGCCCTTTCTATTGCCTTATCCAGCGCCTTTGCTATTTCTTTTCTATTTTCATCCTTAAGCAGAAAATTCATATCCTCATGATTTGACATAAATGCAACCTCTATCAGAGCAGTTGGCATCTTTGCTTTTTGAACGATCAGGATATCACTGCCATCGGTCAATCCACGGTTTACCTTATGGGTTACTCCCACTATTTCCTCCAGACAAATCTGAGCAAACTTTTTCGAGGGAATCCCATCCTCCGGAATCAGCTCATTATATAATATCTCAGAGCCCCTGGGCTCGGAGGATTCATTTGCATTACAATGGACACTGATAAAAAAGTCGGCCCCCACCTCATTTGCAAGATTCACTCTGGGATTCAAATAAACCGTTTTATCCGTAGTTCTTGTATAATATACCTTTATATCTTCTGTGTCAAGCAATTCTTTCAGGTATAAAACCAGACTAAGATTTACATCCTTTTCATAGTATTCCTCACCTTGTGAATACGTACCGCAGTCGGTTCCGCCATGACCGGGATCCACAACTATTATCCTGTCATAGACATCTTTAGGGCGCTTTAAATCTACATATATATTTTCAGCATCCTGGTAAAGAACATGGGCATAAATCTGATCCAACTGTATCTCTATGGTAGCGGTGTACTGTGTTCCGGATTCATCCGTTGAATACCGGATGCTGAAGCCCTTGACGGGATCCGATACCTGATCCGGATTCGGGATTATTGCAGCCGCTTTAGTACTGCCGGTTTTCTTAGGATTATCTTTACCCGAGGTCTGCTGAAGACCTGCGGTCTGAATTTCAGGAATTCCTATGTATTCCTTTCCTTTATTTACACGAACCAGGGAAGTATCATCAAATATTTCTTCCTTAAGTCCCGTAATCGTAAGCCGGATGCTTCTGTCCATATATAGGTCTTCAATCGTAATATTATCAACTGAATGCTTCCATTTTCGTATAATCAGGTACTTATCGCCCAAGTTGCCGTCAACGGATTGGACGGGCGTATTCGGGTTTGCCGTAAGATCATCTATGTTATCCTGCGCCAATGCAAGATTGCTTGTTTTTTTAGTGACGTCAGTCTGATCCCGGGAATCGGAATTCTTCATCTGATTCTCAGAACTGTTAGCATATATTGTAGATTGCGGATCATTAGAGATTACAATAGATATTACAATTACCATTAACATCAAAGCAAAACTGTTTCGTGCCATATGTTTTAATAGTTTTATATCCATATAAGTTTCCTCCTAATAGTAAAATTATACTATGCAAACTAAATTTCTACAATATATTTTTACATATTACATAATAATTTTATATTTTACAAAATTTCTATTATTTATTCATTATAATCAATTAAGATAGTTTAATGAATAGGACCAAATATTCAAAAAATTAAGGTTTTATACCTTCTTATGACATAAATTAATAATAAGCATGATAATGTTACAGTTTCCTGTCATCCGTAAACAAATTGCTTTTTGCGGCATATGGCCTTATAATAGAAATAAGATATCTGACAATTTACGATATCTTCAAGAGAATCATATCTATGGGGAAGGGGTATTGATATGGAATCAAAAACAGAAATTGTCGAACAAACAGATGGGTATAAAACTATACTGTATCACTTTTTCGATATGGCCGAACCTGCTGCCAGTATCATTATATTGCATGGTATGGCCGAACATCACAAGCGTTATCTCCAATTTGCAGAGTATCTTACCAGACAGAATATTGATGTATATATTTATGACCACCGCGGACATGGAACAGATAAACAGCCGGAAGAGCTTGGATATTTTGGTGAACCGCAAGGATATGAAAAAGTTATCGAAGACGTACTTACTGTTATCCGAACTGTAGTAAAGGAAAACCGCAGTGATAAATTAATACTTATGGGGCATAGTATGGGATCTCTCATAGCACGAAACGTGATACAGAAATACGATTCGTTTGACGGAGTAATCCTATGCGGCTCAACCCATCCGACTTTTCTTAAAACACAATTCGGATTAATGCTTTCCTCCCTGATACGGTTAATTTATGGCCCAAGACACCGTTCTCCCTTTTTCAGCCATATTATGCTTGGGGATAAAGCCTACAGGAAATTGTGTACCAAAACCCCGTTTGACTGGCTTTCAAGAAACCATGAGAATATAAAGGAATATATAAATGATCCGTTTTGCGGTTTCGTATGTACCATAAGCTTTTATCATAATCTGCTAAAGCTTGTGTCATATGCCGCATCTCCGGCGTACATGAGAAAAACACGTAATGATCTGCCGATCTTTATAATATCCGGTGACCATGATCCGGTTGGTGGCATGGGCAAAGAAATCAATCGCCTTACTTCATTATATAAAAAATGGGATTATGAGAAGGTCACGGCAAAGCTTTACCCGGATTGCAGGCATGAACTTATCAACGAAATCAATTCGGATGAAGTCATGAAAGATATTGTTTCCTGGATCGTAGACTTGTAAATGAAATCCCCTTAAAGTTCTGCTCTTATAATGATTGGAGTGACAGCCTGCAAATTTATTTTCAGCTGACACTCCAACATTTATACTACCTGGTAATCCCATCCCGCTTCGGTGGTCTGGGTCCCATGAACTGGTAAAAATAGGTTTTCATCATTCCATTATAGATTTTGCGGTTCTTATCGGCTTGTCTTCCGATATATTTCTGTGCATCCTCATAGCTCGTAATAATAAAATAAGACCAGGTATCAAGGGGATTAAATGCTCTGCCTATCTCTTTATACAATCCTGGAAGCGCTTCTTTGTCTTCCAACCTTTCTCCGTAGGGCGGATTTGTAATAATAAAACCATATTTTTTAACACTGCTCAAATCACTTACAGGCCTTTGCTGAAAATGGATATACTTATCAACTTCCGCTAATGCAGCATTTTGTCTTGCCGCTTTGATAATCTCACCGTCCAAATCATATCCATGAATCGTCATATCCGGGCGTCTATCCATAACATCATTAGCTTCTTCAATTGCTTCATACCAGGCCTTCTTAGAAACCATATCCGTCCATTCTTCTGAAATAAAAGACCGATTGATACCCGGGGCTATGTTGGCTCCTATCAATGCTGCCTCGATAGGTATCGTTCCGCTTCCGCAGAACGGATCAACAAGAATTCTGTCTTTCTTCCACGGAGTTAACATAATTAAGGCCGCAGCAAGTGTTTCCGTTATAGGGGCTTTACTGGTTAATTTCCGATATCCGCGTTTATGAAGAGATTCACCCGATGTATCAATCCCAATCGTAATCTCATCCTTCATAAACGTTACCCGAATTGGGTATTCATTGCCGTCTTCCGGAAACCATTCTATTTTATATACCTGCTTCAGGCGTTCTACAATAGCTTTTTTCATTATTGACTGGATGTCCGAGGGACTAAACAGCTTGCTTTTTATGGAGGTGGCCTTAGCCACCCAAAACCTTCCATCTGCCGGCAGATATTTTTCCCACGGTATCGTCTTTGTTTTTTCGAATAATTCATCAAAGGTTTCTGCTTTAAATTTACCTGCCTTCAGCATAACCCGCTCCGTTGTTCTCAGGAATATATTTGCTCTGCACAGGGCTGATTCATCACCGGCAAAAATTATCCGGCCATCCTCAACCTGAACAATGTCATAGCCTAAGTCTGTGATTTCCCTTTTTAAAACACTTTCCAGCCCAAAATGACATGGTGCTATGAATTCATACCGATTCATCTTTTCGTACTCCCATCTGCGTTTTTTCTTACACGCAATATGTTTCGTTTTATAACCAGCTTTCTGATTATAACATATAGAATATCAAAATGTAAATGCGTATACTGAAAAAGTCTCTTCTATATTAATATAAGAAGAAACTTTTTCAAATATTCTTGACAGAGTATGATTTATATACGATTAAGATTATCAGTTTAGATTTGAATTGGCCAGGAGATCTTAATTATTTTCTCGGATCATTTTCCCTCGATATGCGCCGATACCTCCATAAATATTTTTTACCTGATATCCTTCCTTGCTTAAATCACGCGCTAACAATAAGCTTAAATTGCCTCTGTCACAATATAGTATTAATTCGACATTAAAATTAAACGAAGACTTTATATTTTCAAAATCATCATAGGGAATATTAATTGCGGTTGGTATGTGTCCCCTCTGATAATCTATACGATCTCTTAAATCAATAATCAGTACATCATTTCTTCCTATGTAATTTACAATATCCTTTGCACGTATCGTCTCAAATGCCATATAATCACCTGCAATTCTATATTATCATATTCTGATTTCTTTGAATTTGTGCTACTGTACATAAGATACGGTCTATTGCGGTGCAGGGCCGGACAAGTTTACAGCAATCTGCATTATTCATATCAAAATTATTACATTTAATTTGTGTAGAACTGTACAAAATAGGTACTATTTTATAATTTTTTCATCTTTTGGTTATTGCATTATGTTGCATTATGTATTATAATATGAGTGTGTTAATAAGTAATCACCAGTGATACTTGTAACACACTATATAACCCCTTATTAATTATTTATACTCCCCTCATCGAAACGACCGCTTGGCTCCCCCTTGCGGTCGTTTCACTTTCAGATATTCTTGCCGTAATTCCGGCGTCGGCAATTCTACCTGCCTGTATTATTCCTGATTAATCTAACAACTAGATATACCACTAATATCGGAATGCCTATAGAAAAGAACAAGCGCATTAAAATACCGCCGATTACTATAAGAAGGATTACCGCTGCAATCAGTACAAGAGTCAGGCATATTTTTTGAAACCAGTTAAGAGATGTGTGGATTTTGAAACTGGAATATCCGAAATTATCGTTTCCTCCGTTTTGGCCACTTTGCGCATGTCCGTAAGAAGATTCATCGGATGTATTTACATCCTCATAAACTTTATTATGCTTTGCGGCGTTATAAAACGGCGGATGTGACATTTGATATGTTTCAATAATAGTTTTTGCAATTAATCTTGGATCGCCTAATTTCTCCATAACATTGTCTTCAGTATTTTCAGTTGACTTCATATTAATGTAATCATCATAAAACTTTATATTACTGTCAACCTCGCTATCCGGCACTTCTCCGGCTAATGAAGTTTTCAACTGATTTAAAAAATCATGTTTTGTCATGCGGACCTCCTAATTTAATTCTATCTGTACAAACGTTATAAGTATCTTCTGATTACTAATTCCAATTAAAAAGTAATATCATTCTATCATAAGGCATTATTTGCGTAAATAGCTGATTTATTAATATTTAATTAACATTCTGAGAAGTACGGTTAAATTTCAATAAGTCAGCGTGCACATTCTGTACGAAATGCTTTGTTATTTCATAGGAAAGACTTTGTTACGGTGACGTACTAAAGTACAATAATCCTATGAAAATAAAAAAACGCTCCGCTATGGGTGCGCACTCGCGCGTATGGAATTTTACCGGCAAAGCCGGCCGCGCTTGGCACAAGGGGCTGTCGCACTAGATGATTAAAATCATCTGTGCGCAGCTCCCTTTTCATGCATATCTGTTGTTTATGTTTGCGATTCTTTTTGGTACCTTCTTTTGGGGCGTACTTCTCCCAAGCCTTTTTTCAAGAATCAAAAAGCTGTTTGATTACTTAAGATTTATGCTGTTTTTAGTTCAAATAAATGCCGACCAGTTTTTCCAGCCTGTATTTTATGATGAAGCTTATTGATGTTATGTGCGATGGCCAGAAGAGTGCTTTCTGCTAAAACATTTGCGCTTCCACGGCACAGATATCTTCGAAAAGACATATCCTCTTTTGTATCTGCAAAAGATCCCTCTGCCTGAATACTTCGGTTCATTCGTAACTGGCATCCTTCTTCGCTTACTATTCTCTCCAGATCTTCTTTTCGTTTCTGCTGAAACAGTTTTGATACTTCTAAATGTTTGCTGCGTTCCTCTATTGGAATCTTACTGTTATTCCCTTTGATACAGGAAGCTTTAAATAAACATTCTTTACAATCCTCGCAGTTGTAAAGTGTTTTTACACTTACATAGCCCGTTTTGGATTTGGATTTTCTGGTGCCAGTTACTTTTAATTGTTTTTGGTTTTTACAGATATACATATCCTGCCCAGCATCATACACCATGTTTTCCTGTCTGCTGATATCTGTCTTATATCTCCTGGTTTTTGAAATTTCATAATTCGATGGTTTAATAAATGCAATCTGTTGGTTCTTTTCCATAAACAGATAGTTTTCTTCGCTTTCATATCCGGAATCGGCAATAACATTTTTATATTTAAAAGCAAGATGTTCTTCCATGTCTTTTAAAAATGGGATGAGTGTTGTTGTATCCGTTGGCTGTGGTCCAATAGAAAGCCAGGTGATGTATTCCGAATCAACCCCATGCTGAAGATTATACGCAGGTTTTAATTGACCGTTTCGCATGGCATCTTCCTTCATACGCATGAACGTTGCGTCCTGATCCGTTTTAGAGTAGCTGTTTCGAGCGCCACAGTTGTAAATTCTTTTCGTGTATTCTTTTAACCTGGATATATATTCTTCCAGCTGTTCTACGTTTTTCTGCAATGCAGTTTTTCTTCGCCCGATACCATGTACGAAAGTGATTGCTTCTTCTGTTTTTATACGATAAAGTTTCTTACGAAGCTTCTTGATCTGATGCAGTGATACCTTGTTCTGATAGGCGATTTTAATCCCATACTGTTCTTCGCAAACAGCTACAAAATCAACAAGTTTATCCAAGAGCTTTGCAAGATTTTTAGTAACTGCCTTTTTCCAGACAAAGGTATATTTATTGGCATTTGCTTCGATTTTTGTCCCATCAATAAAAATGTTTTCACCAGACACTTCCCCCAGTTCATAGAGAAAGTCACTGATCTCAGCCATGATTCTTTTGGAGTTTGGAGCAAAGTGAAGAGTCCTGAACCGTGCAATAGTCGCATGGTCGGGAGCTGGTGAGTCTTCCAGAAGAAACATGAAATTGATATCCCTGTGGCAGGCTGTTTCAATGTCACGGGAAGAATAGAGTTTGTTCATGTAAGCATAGATCATAATCTTCAGCATCTGTCTTGGCGTCGCTGTATTTTTCCGAACCCGGAAATAAGTCCTGAATAAATCTGAAATATCCATCTCCTCTACGAATTGACTTAGCAGACGCACCGAATCATTATCTGGGATTATGTATTCGATATTTATTGGCAATTTGAGTTGATAAAAACACTGAGCCAGAGTATAATCCTTTTGTAAGATTTTATTTATTTGCATAAGTATATTTTACACCTTTTGCCAGACTTTTCGA
>JAEWSD010000142.1 GCA_023398615.1 Bacillota bacterium | reverse complement strand
ACCCGCTGACAGCCGAGACCTCTTCCGCCACGGCAGTCACCGGCATTCCGGCGGTAAGGATGCAGCCGATCAATACTGCCGGTAAAAACCTGTTTCTTATCATTTTGACTCCTCCTTAATAATATTTATATTGTGTCTGTTAAAAATGCCTAAACATCAGCTTATACCGATTAGACGAAGAAAATTATGGTTTGGTTCCATTAATTTTCAAGAAAAACTAAAATTATCTAGTCAGCATCGTGCAAAGCTCTCGTAAACTATTTACTTCATAAGTCGGTATAATATCTGTTATATTTTCTTCATAAAAAATATACAATCTTTAATATTGCCATTTTACCGCATTTATACTATCATGTAATAATACATTTTTACATAAGGAGTTCGGACATGAATAAAAAAACAAAAGCATTAAAAGCTGCCTTTCCCCATACAATTCCCGTATTGACCGGTTATCTCGTTCTCGGTATGGCCTACGGAATATTAATGGACAGCAAGGGTTACTCCTTTGTGTGGGTTGCACTGACCAGTATCTTCATATATGCCGGTTCCATGCAGTTTGTATCCGTAAGCCTGCTTGCCTCGGGTTTCCACCCGCTTTACGCCTGTTTCATGACATTGATGGTAAATGCACGTCATCTGTTCTATGGAATCTCCATGCTTGCAAAATACAAGGGTACCGGTACCAAGAAACCGTATCTGATATTCGGTTTAACAGACGAAACCTTTTCCATCGTATGTTCCACGGAGCCGCCTCAGGGAGTCGATAAAACATGGTTTATGCTCCTTATTACACTGCTTGATCAGATATACTGGGTCACCGGCTCAGTCCTTGGCAGCATCGTCGGCAGCATGATACATATCAATACGGAAGGGATTGATTTCGTACTTACCGCATTATTTACGGTTATCTTCCTGAACCAATGGAAATCTGCCAAAAACCACCTGCCCGTTCTGATAGGGGTCGGCGCATCCATACTGTGCAGGATACTTTTCGGTGCGGACAATTTTATTATTCCGTCTATGATTACAATCCTGCTTTTAGTTACCGTACTGCAAAATAAGATCGAAGCGAGGGAACTGTCATGACATTTACAATAACCCAGTCAATCCTGTTCTTTGGAATAATATCACTTACTACGATACTGATCCGGTTCCTTCCGTTCCTGATATTCCCGGATAACCGGAAGACACCGAAATATGTAGAATACCTGGGAAAGGTATTACCCTATACCATTATCGGCATGCTCGTTATCTATTGCCTGAAAGACCTCTCTTTTACTGCCTTTCCTTTCGGGATGCCTGAAATAATTTCTCTTGTAGTTATTATCGCACTCCATCTTTGGAAAAGCAATACCTTCTTAAGTATTGGAGCCGGAACCGTTTTATATATGGTTTTAGTCCAGCTTGTATTTTAAAATTATAATAAATAATTAAAGAAAAGCATACCACAGCAGGATAAGTATTTATCCGGTGGCATGCTTTCATGTAATATTGCAGTCTATGACAGCTTATGTATAAATAAACCGCTCCTTAGCTTGGGTTCAAACCAGGTGGATTTCGGAGGCATCAGCTTACCTGCGTCCGAGACGGCAAACAGCTCCGCAATACCGGTCGGATACATGGAAAAAGCAACCGCCATATCTTCATGGACCCTCTTCTCAAGCTCCGATAAGCCCCTGATTCCTCCGATAAAATCAATCCGTCTGTCGGTACGGGCATCCTCTACTCCAAGTACCGGCCCCAGCAGGTAATCCTGTAAAACGGAAACATCCAGGGATTCAACAGGGTCAGTGCTGCCGCATATCTCATTATTTGCCGTCAGCTTATACCAGTCGTCATCAAGAAACATTCCAAAGCTGCCCTTAGCTGCGGGAGCAAAGGCACTGTTTCCGATCAGTTCAACCGTAAAACGTTCGGCAATTCTTCCCAGAAATTCTTCCTTGGTCATACCGTTCAAATCCCTGACGACACGGTTATAAGGCAGAATCATAAGCTGGTCTTCGGGAAACAAAACGGAAAGAAAATAGTTAAACTCTTCCTTCCCTGTATATCCCGGGTTCTCATGCCTTCTTTTTAAGCCCACCTTAACGGCGGAAGCCGCCCTGTGATGACCGTCTGCAATGTAGATGCTTTCTATGGAATCAAATGCGCCGCGGATTGCTTCAATCTTATCCCGTACACTGATCCTCCAGACCTTATGTATAATTCCGTCCGGTGCCGTAAAACCGTATAAAGCCTCTGTCTTCTTAACTTCGCCTACTATGCCGTCAATAGACGAATTGGAACGGTATGCAAGAAATATGGGCCCTGTCTGTGCATCACAGGCATCTACGTGGCGAATTCTGTCCAGCTCCTTATCCTCTCTGGTATTCTCATGTTTTTTAATGGTATTATCCAGGTAATCATCAATCGAAGCACACGCAACCATACCGGTCTGCGACCTTCCGTTCATAATCAGCTCATAGAGGTAATAACATTCGCCGGAATCCTTCTCCAGGGTTCCGGTACGAAGCATATCGTCCAGCAATCCCCTGGCCTTTTGGTATACTCTGTCATCATAGGTATCAACACTGTCATCAAACTGGGTCTCGGCCCTGTCTATCTTTAAGAAAGATAAGGGCTCCCGAATAACCTCAGCCTTGGCTTCCTTACGGTTATAAACATCATAAGGCAGCGCAGCCACCCTGTGTGCAACCTTCCGATTCGGTCTGATACATTGAAAAGGTCTGACAATCGCCATGATAAAATCCTCCTACGCCATTGTAAAAATATTTATTATACGTCACTTCTTACTATTATAATGAATATTCTTCGTAATGCAAGCAATACTGCAGCTGAATAGTAACATTTTATTCATGGGCTTCACCTTTATTCATCTTCCTCAACATAACAAAAATCGCAAAACGGCGCACCTTGCGCAAGTGATCCTTTACGAATTAGCTTGGACTTTCCGAAATGTGCGGTAACATAATCCATTGCGCAAAACATTGGTGCAATTTCCGGGCATTTTTCCATTTTACAAAGTTCATATAACGCACAGCGAGTGTATTCATAATATGTTCCGGGTTTGTCCGCAGTGAGATTTTCACGCATAATCCAATTCATCGGATAGCGTTCAGCATTTTTCTGTGTCCAACATGCTGTTTTATGTATCCACTCGCGGTATTTGTCGGATTGCCTGTTAATATTCTGTGTTGCAAGTTTTACGATTTTGGAGTGTTTGAGAGCGTTTATAACCATTTTCTTCATTTCATTTGCAGGGATTTTACCGGCTGCCGATTTATAGATTGCAAGAAAAACCATGCCCTGATACAAATTGGACGACATTGGATTTTCTTTGCCACCTGTCGAAGATGCTCTTACAATCATGTTTTTATATTCCGATTCTGCCTTTTTCAGCAACGATTTCGTATACTCATTTCCATACTGCTCAGAAATGCTCTCACGTAATATTTTGCTGAATACAAGGTAATATAACTTGCATAAATTTGTATATTTCATAAAGTTACCTTCTACACCTTTAATCGTTCATTCTAAACATATTGTTATATAGTTGGGCTGGTTCATCCAAACCATCCTGTTCTTCACCGTCAAAACTATATAGCTTTTTTAGACAACCCCAGAGGACTTGCAGCTCATCAACCGAAAAAGTCTTAAATAGTTTTGCAAGTAATTCTATACCGTGTTTATAGCTATTCTTAAAGACTATTTGACCAACCTCAGAAATTTCTACATTACAAGCGCGTTTGTCTCTCTCAGATGGTGTTGTGATAACATATCCTTTTTTCTCCATAGCATTAATCAGTTGTTTAATATTCTGTTTCGTCGTTCCCAACTTTTTTGCGATTCCATTCAAAGATGCTTCACCTTTTGGCAAATGGGCAATCGCAATCATCGCCATCAACTGCCGCACAGTCAAATTGTTAATATATTTATCACCATACACTTGCAATTTGTTTGAAACCGATAATAGGGCTGTAAAGGTTTGTTGCCATAAAAATAATTCTTTCGAATCTTCCATCCAATCATCCTCTTGATCTACTATGACAATATATTGTCTTTAAATATAATAACATCATTATTTTAATTAGTCAATATATTATAAATATTTTACCCTTTTTTACCCTCCGGATTTTTATATCCGCATTTTATCGTACCGAGAAATTTACAGGGGCTGTTGCAAAACTCATACTTAATATGACGTTCTAAATGAATTGTTCCTGAATATTTCGAGATAATTTGTACGAGGTATGTGCGAGAAGCGACAAGATAGAGAATGTCGCTGGTTCTCGCGCGACGGAGTACAAATTTCGAGAAATATTCAGGAACAATTCAAAGAGATACATCATAAGTAAGAGTTTTGCAACAGCCCCGTTTAGCTATATATTTGTCGTTTATGCAGTCGATTTTATTTACTTCCGCACCGGTCTGATATACTTGAAAAACCGTTCCGGATTATAATAAAAGTAAATTATTCTACCGGGGGAAGTATCAAAGCAGTAACCAGTGCCTGCAAAATCAAAAGTTGCCATTGCCTTTTCAATCTTTTCCTCCACACTACGGTTTTCCTGCTCATAATCGAATGGCCCATGTTCAAAAACAATATACTCCGCTTCGGGAACATCAACCATAAGCATTTGTGGTGGTACTTCGCCTTTATAATCAAAAGGAAGTCGTGCACCATAACACTCTGTACGTGGAATACCCCAATCGCATAGTCTGCCGTCCGGGTCGTTAATGTACGCCATAATCTGTCCGCCGCCACCGTTAGATTCGCTCCCGCCATCGTCATCCAATTTACCCTTGATACTATCGAGTAAGCCGCAAATTGTTTCGCAGTCCTGTCCCGGAATAAGACTTTGCTTTTGCCAAAAATCCCAATACCCATTACTCTCATAGTTTTTAATATACAAAAATTTGTGTGCGGGAATAGTTACAAAATAAATTTTAACATTATCTGTGGATTTCATCATCCCAATCTCTCCCAATCCTAAAAAGTAGCGGTCAAAAGGGTTTATTTTTGTACGAAGAACGACAGGCTTAGGCTTTTTTCGGTATCCACTTGGAGTTACACCATATGTTCCCTTGAAAGCTCTGGTAAAAGCTTCATGTGATGAAAAACCATAATCAAAAGCAATATCTAAAAGGCTTTTTTCACTATCCCGGACCTCTTTTAGTGCAAAGGCTAATTTTCTATGCCGCAGATAATCCCTAAATTGCATACCCGATATTTCCTTAAATTTTCTCGTAGTATGAAATTCGGAATAACCTAACTTGCGGGAAAGAAATCGTAGCGTTATTGCTTCACCGTTACGATTTTTAATACACTCGTCAATTTCATCAACGATTATTTGGATTTGCTTGTGCCACTCGTACATTCATCTGTTCACCTCGTTTCAACCCTCTATAGCCATTATAGAGTAATGGAAATTGCATTGCTTGATTTCACTTGCGGAAAAGAGAGGATATATTTTATTCCTTAACTCGCCTAATATAAATTTTCTACACTTACACAACATCAAGCACCATGCGCAGATAAGGAAACTACTTTGCCTTGCATAATATCAGCATTAGCATTCAATGACAATTCAAACGTTTTGGTCCTAACCAAACACCAGTCCCACCTTATCATATGGTGTCTTAATGTTTTTATTGAAACTCTGTTGAGCCTTGCAAAGTCTCCAATTTTAAACATTCATTCTCCTTCACAAGGCGTTAATTATTTTTGAAAAACACGCCTTATAACTTCCTGGAGCGATTTGCATTCAACTATTTCTATATTCTTAATATCCTGGGATCTTAACAGTGCATTTCTGGCTATGTAAACCTGTTTGAAGCCCCTTCTGTCCAACTCCCTTATTCTGAGCTCAAGAGAAGGTACTTTTTTTAATTCACCGGTCAGGCCTACATCTGATATGAACACAGTGCTATTGGGTATATCTTTGTCATACACAGAAGACACAATACTCATTATGATTGACAAATTTACCGCCGGCTCTTTAAACTTCAGCCCTCCTGTGGTTTTTATCACCACGTCCTTATCATACAGGGATATCTTCCCTCTCTGCTCTAGTATGGATATCAGAGTACTCAGCTGTTCCCTGCGTACACATTCGCCGATTCTTGAAGGGAAAGGAGTGAAGGTTTTTGATACAAGACTTTCTATCTCGACTATTATAGGCCGGGAACCATCCTTTACCACGGTCAGGGCACTTCCTGAGACCTGTTCGTTTTTGTCCCGTGCAGTCATAAAGAACTCCGAGGGATTATCTATTGAAATCAATCCGTTCTCGGTCATTGAGAAATATCCTCTCTCCCAGGTGCTTCCAAACCTGTTTTTGGATACCGACAAGCCCCTGAGTTCCTCCTCATTGTCTCCATCCAGTATCAATACTGCATCCACAAGATGTTCAAGAGAACGCAGGCCGGCGATTTCCTCATTTTTATTCATCTGGCCCACCAAAAAGACCGCACGTGGTCTGGACGGATCCTTTGCCAGCTTCAGCAGTTCATTTGCACACTCCATTGTCTGCGTGGGAGATCCTGCACGGGAACCTGGAAAGCCCTCAAGTACAAAGGTTTGGATACTGTCAACAATTAAAATATCAGGGTCTATTTGCCCCACAACCTCAAGAACATTGTCCATACTATTGTCGGAATATACCCATACTCCCGTCTCTATACTTTCAAAAAGCCTGTCGGCTCTGCTTTTGATCTGACTTTCACTTTCCTCACCTGATACATATAGTACTTTTAAACCTCCGGCAGCAACATCGGCAGCAACCTGCAGCAGCAGTGTCGACTTCCCGGCGCCGGGCTTAGCGGTGATAATTGTTATGGAATCCCTTACGATCCCGCCGCCCATAACCCTGTTGAATTCATTGATACCGGTGACAATGCGGTCACTGTTGCTGGCTTTTACCTCCTTCAGCCGGGCTATTTTTTTTATTGCACGGGGTGCAGCCGCCCTTCCGCTTTTCTTAGCCTCCACCAAAACTTCCTCAAAGGTATTCCAGTTGTTACAATCAGGACAGCGCCCAACCCATTTTGACGCCTCATAGCCGCAATTGCCGCATTTATATATGGTTTTGCTCTTAATTTTAATCAACTCCTGTTATTTAAGATTCACACATTATGACTGAAGCTTCATACTATATTAGTATTGGGACGTAAAGTCAACAAAGGTGTTTGGGAGATCAATATGGTTTCAAGGCTTAAGAAAATGTTATTTTATCTTAATCTCATGGTCAACCATGGAATTAGTATTACAAC
>JAEWSD010000190.1 GCA_023398615.1 Bacillota bacterium | reverse complement strand
ATTATTTTATGCGTGCATTACACGCAGATGGGAGTCGGGAATGTTAAGTATTAAGAATTTCAGTAAAACCTATAAAGGCGGGAAAAAGGCGGTCGATCAATTGACCCTGGAGGTTAAGGAAGGTGATATCTACGGATTTATCGGCCATAACGGAGCAGGAAAAACGACAACTCTTCGTGCGGTTGCCGGTGTACTTGACTTTGATGAAGGGGATATTACAATTGACGGTGTGTCCATTAAGAAGGATGCGGTGAAATGCAAGAAGGTTACTGCATATATACCGGATAATCCGGATATTTATGACCATTTGACCGGAATACAGTACCTGAATTTCATTGCGGATATTTACCATGTGCCTGCGGCGGACAGGGAGCTGCTGATAAAGAAGTATGGAGAGGATTTCGAATTGATACAGAATTTGGGAGATTTGATTTCTTCCTATTCCCACGGTATGAAGCAGAAGCTGGCTATCATATCGGCATTGATACACAAGCCCAAGCTCTTGGTGCTGGATGAACCCTTTGTCGGGCTCGATCCCAAGGCATCCCATACCCTGAAAACTATCATGACGGAGCTTTGTGCGGGAGGCAGCGCTATCTTTTTTTCCACGCATGTTCTTGAGGTTGCGGAAAAGCTTTGTAATAAAATCGCAATTATTAAGGGCGGCAGGCTGGTCGCATGCGGCAGCACGGAGGATGTAAAAGGGAATCAAAGCCTGGAAGATGTCTTCATGGAACTTATTGAGGAATAAGTATATTAGAAGAAAGGTATGGCGATTATCATGAAGAATATATGGCTTTTGACAAAGGTGCAGTTTGGAACTGCGTTTGATTTCAATTTCATATCGAAGAATTTAAAAAACAACAGGAGAAGGAACCGTTTGATCTACCTGCTTATCACCCTGCTCTTCCTGATTCTCTTATCGGGAGTGTCCTTCTCATACAGCTATTTAATCGGTACATCCCTGAAAATGATCGGAATGCTGCCGTTACTCCCGGAACTTATGATGGCGGTTACCTGTATTATTACAATCATTACGACAATTTACAAGGTAAAGGGTACGCTATTCGGATTTAAGGATTATGACATTACGATGTCCTTGCCTGTAAAAACAGACACCGTTGTTGCCAGCCGTCTGATGCTGCTTTATGCGATTAATTTGATATTCGTGCTGATTGTAATGCTGCCGGCAGATATCGTATACGGAATACTGGCCAATGCTTCACCTGCTTTTTATTTTCTCAGTCTGTTGAGTCTGTTTTTCATACCTTTGGTGCCTATGGTGGTAGCCGCGGTTATCGGAACGGTAATTGCCGCTGCTGCCGCAAGGTTCAAACATAGCAACCTGGTAAATATAGTTATATTATTTGCCACTTTAATCGGTATAATGGCTTTTTCCTTTAAAATTCAGGATTCACAGGAAATGCTGGGAGAGATGAGTACGGTACTGACGAAACAGGTGGACGGCCTTTATCCGCTTGCCGGTATGTATAAAGCGGCGGTCTGTGAGTATGACCTGCTTTCTTTCCTAATATTTATTATGGTATCGGTGCTGGCTTTTGCATTATTTTCAAAGCTTGTCGGCATCCTGTTTAAATCACTGAATTCCTATATGTCCGCCAGCCGGGCAAAATCAAATTACAGGCTTGGTCAGCTGGAACAGACAAGTCCGTTTAAGGCATTGTTCCGAAAGGAATTGAAGAGATATTTTAATTCTCCTTTGTATGTTATGAATACTGCTGTCGGTATTGTTATGATGACGATCGGTGCGATAGCTACGATATTTTTAAAACCGGAAACGATAGCACGTTTACTTGAAATACCGCAGGCCGGCAGCTACATTGGAACGTACGCGCCGATCGCGATCGCTATGTGTGTTGCCCTGACGGATATTACGGCAAGCTCTGTTTCCCTGGAGGGTAAGAATCTGTGGATACTGAAATCCTCTCCGGTATCGATGAAAACCATATTCAACAGCAAGATTGCAGTAAATTTGCTTATGACTTTACCGGCGATTTTTCTCGACGGCATCATCATTACACTTGGTCTTAAGCTGGAGCTTACGGAGCTGGTCATACTTTGGGTTATGCCGGGGGTATATGCGTTTTTCATTTCTATAAGCGGCCTGCTTATTAACTTAAAACTGCCTAATCTGAACTGGACGACGGAGATAACGGTAATTAAGCAGAGTGCCGCCGTCTTAGTAGTGATGCTGGTTGTGTTGATAGCGGCAGCGATACCGGTTCTGCTTATTATTGCATTATCACTGAATGCGGTTATCGTAAATGCAATTACTTCGGCGGTGCTGGCAGTCGTATCCTTCTTGCTGTACCGTTACTTAAATACAAGAGGCGCAAAACTGTTCTCCTCCTTATGATGTAAAATAACATGTCCTGAATTGCGGCATGCATGCCCGAGAGAGGTATGGCATTACGGGAAGAGATCAGGTTGAAAGGCACGGGTGTTAATATGAATGATGCTTTCAAGGCCTTGGCGGATCCTACAAGGCGTAAAATATTGGAGCTGCTGGCGCAAAATGACAGGAATGCAGGTGATATTGCGGAGTATTTTAACATCAGCAAGCCCTCCATTAGTCATCATCTGGGCATATTAAAGAATGCCGATCTGATTACGGATGAAAGACAGGGGCAGAATATCGTTTATTCCCTGAATACGACCGTATTTCAGGATGTGGTGAAGTGGTTTTTTGATTTTACACAAAAAGATAATAAAGGGGGCGGTCAGAATGAATAAAACCAGAAAGAGGATTCTGTGGCTGATATCTGTTTTGTCGTTTCTGGGACTATTCCTGTGTTATCCTTATCTACCGGATAAAATACCGACACATTGGAATGTGAATTGGGAAATTGATGGCTGGGCGGAAAAGAAATATATATTCCTGATAGGCCTGCTGCCGGTTGCCATGATTCTGCTGCTGGACGTCCTGCCGAAGATTGATCCGAAAGCGGAAAACTATAGAAAACATGGAAAAGCATACTATACGCTTCAGTTTGCTCTGGTTATACTTATGATTGTTCTGAGCTGGTCGACTGTTGCGGCAGCACTTTGGGAAGAGTTTAATGTTCGTAAGATCCTTTCGGCACTTATGGGAATCGTTTTTTTGGTAATCGGCAACTACATGCCTACATTGAAGAGCAATTTCTTTATGGGAATAAAAAACCCCTGGACCCTTTCAAATGATGTGGTATGGCGTAAGACACATAAGGCCGGAGGGTATGTTTTTGCAGTATCCGGTATTCTTATGATATTGATGACCTTCATCAATAACTTTTTGTTTTACTATTTTTCATTTACCATATTGGCTGTGGGTATCATTGGTGTGAATATATATTCGTATCTGCTGTATCGGAAAATGAGGCGGTAACCCAGAAAATCAGAAATTTTGGAAAATCGGGCAGTTGCAAAGCTCATAAATATTATGAGTTTTTACAACTGCCTTTTTGATAGAAATGCTTAAGGTTCAGTCATACTATATTTTATTGTTTCAGGTACTCTTCATTCATTGCGATAACCTGCTCCATAGCGGCTTTACCCGGTGCACCGATTGTATTGCGCTTGCTTACGCAGGTTTTCAGGCTGATTGCCTCATAGATGTCAGGTTCAAATACAGGACTTATAGCTTTGAACTCCTCAATTGTCATATCGTCCAGTGAGATCCCCTTATTAATACAGTACAGTACCAGCTGTCCGACGATTCCGTGGGCGTCGCGAAAAGGTACGCCGTGATTTACAAGGTAATCGGCGGCATCCGTCGCATTGGTGAATCCTTTCTGTGCGCTTAACGCCATAGCGGGTTTGTTGAATTTCATGGTAGAAAGCATACCGCCGAACAGGGCAATACATCCCTTTACGGTATCAATCGCATCAAAGGTCAGTTCCTTATCCTCCTGCATATCCTTATTATAGGCAAGCGGGAGTCCTTTCATGGTAGTAAGCAGTGAGACTAATGAACCGTATACACGCCCGGTCTTGCCTCTTACCAGTTCGGCGATATCCGGATTCTTTTTCTGCGGCATGATACTGCTTCCCGTGGAGTAGGCGTCATCAATCTCGATGAATTGATATTCATTGGAGTTCCAGACGATAATTTCCTCACAGAAACGGCTTAAATGCATCATAATAATAGAAAGGGCGCTTAATAATTCTATCAGATAATCACGGTCGGAAACGGAATCCATGCTGTTTAGGGTCGGCCCTGTAAAATGCAGCAGCTCCGCGGTATAACTGCGGTCCAGCGGGTATGTGGTTCCTGCCAGAGCACCCGAACCGATCGGACTGTAATTCATTCTTTCATAGATATCGTCCAAGCGTGAACGGTCACGCTTAAACATCTCGAAGTATGCACCTAAGTGGTGTGCCAGTGTGACCGGCTGTGCCTTTTGCAGATGGGTGAAGCCGGGCATATAGGTGTCGGTATTTGCTTTCATGATGTCATGAAGGGTTGCCAGCAAGTCTTTCAGAAGCCCGTTTATCTGGATTACTTCCTCCCTGGTATAAAGCTTCATATCCAGTGCAACCTGATCGTTGCGGCTTCTGCCGGTATGCAGCTTTTTGCCTGCTTCACCGACACGGTCGATCAGGTTAGCTTCCACAAAGCTGTGAATATCCTCATAGGTACCGTCTATTATCAGGGTACCGTTAAGAATATCCTCCCTGATACCCGATAACCCTTTAATGATAACATCCTTTTCCGAATCCGTCAGGATACCCTGCTTTGCAAGCATGGTAACGTGTGCAATACTGCCGTCGATATCCTGTCTATAAAATTTCTGGTCAAAGGATATCGAAGCATTGAAATTATGGACTAATTGATTCGTTTCCTTTGTAAAACGTCCGCCCCAGAGTTTCATATACATTTCCTCCTATAATAATTATTCATAAATTTGTTTAATTATAAGTCATGAGACATGAAATTTCAATAAAAATATGAAAAAGTTAACAATCTGCAGGTATGTTGCCTATAGCATATCATACATCCAGGTCATAGAGCCTGCCGTATTTTTCCGTTAGGTAACGGATGTAATAATCTGCATTGAGTTCCTCCTGCATCAGCTCCGTAAGGAGCTCTTTCGTATTTTTTGTGGCTCCGTATTTATGAATGTGCTGATTTAGGTATTCACGGACAGGGGTTAAATTCCCTTCCTTAAGGTAATCGTTTATCGGCATTATGGAAGCCATATGATAGTATATCTGCGCGGCAATTGCACTTCCGATGGCATAGGAGGGGAAGTAGCCGAAGCTGCCTCCGGCCCAATGGATATCCTGGAGTATCCCTTCACCGTCATCCTTTGGTTCAACTCCCAGGTAATCCTTATACTTTTTGTTCCAGATCTTTGGCAGCTCCTCTATCCCGATTTCCTCCGCAAATATCATTTTTTCTATTTCGTACCGTATTATAATATGAAGCGGATAGGTTAATTCATCCGCTTCGGTACGGATCAGGTTCGGGGCGGCCTTATTGATACCCCTGATAAAATGGTCCAGGGTTATGTCCTTCAGCTGCTGCGGGAAGGTCTCCTTTAGCTTTGGAAACAGCGGTGTCCAGAATGCCTCGCTTCTTCCGATAACATTTTCAAAGAACCTGGACTGTGATTCGTGCATCCCCATTGAGGTACCGGTACCGACGGGGGTTTGGGTAATTGTATCATCGATATGCATCTCATAAATTGCGTGCCCGCTTTCGTGGATACTCGAAAAAATTGCACTTTCCAGGTTGCGGTCAAAATAGTGGGTTGTGATACGCACATCCCGGTTATGAAGGTTGGTCGTAAAGGGATGGGCGCTTTCCGCGATGACACCGCGGTTAAAATTAAACCCTGTGTAACCGCTGATGAATCTGCAGAATTTCTTTTGCTTCTCTATATCATAGTACAAATGGTTATAGGTTTTATCAATGGTGTCTCTTTTTTTTGCGACCTCCTTCAAAAGCGGGATGACAGTTCCCTTAATCTTTTCAAAGAACTCGTCCAGAATGTCCATGTTAAAGCCTTCCTCATAATCGTCCAGCAGAACATCATAAGGAAGCCGTATGCCCCTTTCCCGGGACCTTCCTGATTTTAGGCGGTAGCCTGCGAATTTCTTCTGGTACCGTATGATTTCTTCCAGGCAGGGGGCAAAATCATCGAAACGCTTTTTCTCCCTGGCCTTTGCCCATATCCCGGCGGCTTTTGCCGTTAATTCCTTGTAGGCCTGGTATTCCTCCGGCGGAATGTGTTCCATTTCCTCATATGTTTTTTTGAGATTTTTTATGATAGCCCGCTGGTTGAAATCCAGTTCTTCCTGTTTCTTACTGCCACTTAGTTTTTCAATCAGCTTCTTCACCTCATCGTTAATCAGGCCGGTGAAGTATTCGTTTGACAGAATACCGATGGTTTTGGAGGTCAGCTCCATAGACTCCTCGGGCGCAAGGGTTTCCGAATCCCATTCGAATAATGTCAGGGCGGTTTGGAAAGCCGTAACCTTATCGATATGCTTCATTAATTGTTCAAATTCTTTTACCATAAGTTTTTTTATTCCTTTCAACATATTTCTGACAATATTTACATATAAAATAATACCGTAAAGATAATCAAAGTCTTTTCATAGTATATCATATAGTTTTGAAAAGTATCAATACCGGCCTGTTGTCATGAATACTATTTTTTCCGATGTTCATACTATAACTGATATTAAGCGCATACGCCGACGTATGCGCCTAAAAATAAGTTCTGACTGTACGGGCTCACACATGAATGGAGGTAAAGATGAAGACAAATTTTACGATTGAAAAAGTTGTTGGCAGGGAGATTTTAGATTCCAGAGGTAATCCGACGATAGAGGTTGAGGTGGTGCTTGAGGATGGGAGTATAGGAAGAGCCGCAGTCCCTTCAGGAGCTTCCACAGGAGCTTTCGAAGCCGTAGAGTTAAGGGATAATGACAAGAAACGGTACCTGGGAAACGGTGTCCTGAAAGCAGTAGGAAACGTCAATACGGAGATAGCGGACATACTCATCGGAATGAATGCCTTGAACCAGGCTGAGATTGATAAGAAAATGATAAAAGCGGACGGAACGGATAATAAGGGCCGGCTGGGTGCCAATGCGATATTAGGAGCATCCCTGGCCGTTGCAAAGGCTGCGGCGGAAGCCTTGAATCTTCCTTTGTACCAGTATATAGGAGGTGTGAATGCAAAGACTCTGCCGGTACCGATGATGAACATCATAAACGGCGGAAAGCATGCCGATTCCAGTCTGAACATACAGGAATTCATGATTATGCCTGTCGGTGCAGGAAGCTTCTCAGAGGCGTTGGAGCAGAGTGCAACGGTATTCCATACCTTGAAAAAGCTGTTAAAGGCAGACGGCTATGTTACGGCGGTCGGAGACGAAGGCGGTTTTGCCCCGAAGTTCGGCAGTGATGACGAAGCCCTTGAATACATCGTAAAGGCGGTTGAGGAAGCCGGCTACCGGCCGGGGACGGATTTCTACATTGCGATGGATGTGGCTTCCACGGAAATGTATGAGGAAGCAAAGAAGGCAGGCAGAAAAGGAGAGTATCTGTTCTGGAAATCGGGGGAATACAAGTCGGTGGATGAAATGATTGATTATCTGGAAGACCTGTGTAACCGGTTCCCGGTTATGTCGATCGAGGATGGGCTGGCGGAAGAAGATTTTGAAGGCTGGCAGAAGCTTACAGGACGTTTGGGCGGCAGGATTCAGCTAGTCGGCGACGATCTGTTTGTAACCAATACGAAGAGAATTAAAGAAGGAATTGAGCTTGGTATATCCAATTCCGTATTGATTAAATTCAATCAGATAGGCACCCTGACGGAAACTCTTGATGCGATTGAAATGGCAAAGAATAACGGCTGGACCGCAATCGTATCACACAGGTCGGGTGAAACCGAGGATGTAACGCTGGCAGATATTGCAGTTGCGACAAATGCCGGGCAGATTAAGACAGGAGCACCGTCCAGAAGCGACCGTGTGGCAAAGTATAACCGTCTGCTTCGAATCGAGTATCAACTAGGCGAGACGGCAGTGTACCCGGGTACGAATGCTTTTAAGATATGCGGGAGCAAGTAAGGAAATGTAAAAAAGAATAGGATTGATCGTATAGCGGAAAGAAATAAAGAGGCTGCTGTAAAGACTCATGACGAAAAGTGATTCGCCGTAATTATGAGTTTTTACAGCAGCCTCTGCTATTTCAGCCGCTATTTAACCGCAAGGCATATTATTATTTACTAAGATTTTAAAGGTTTGGGTAATCCGGCAGCGGTAATATTTAATAATATTTCCGCTTATCATTCCTATGTGCTCATTGCGGCATATTTCAATATCTCTGATATATGGCATACGGTCATACATATCAAAATTATTCTCCAATGCGGTATCGTAAGGTCCCCTGTCTTTCCTGCTTCTGAGTTCTTCCATATTCATATCGCAACATCCTCCCCTGACACAGCTTAAGATATCTCCACTAATAATATAACGCTTTCCCATAAAATAATCAATCGGATTTTAAAAGAAAGAGCCATAATATTGAATTTACAAATATTAGTATGGTAATTCATAGTAATCGGATTAAACTAATGAAATTGTCTTGAC
>JAEWSD010000106.1 GCA_023398615.1 Bacillota bacterium | reverse complement strand
CCCCCCGTGCTCTGTAGTATATCTATATATTTTCAAATTAAGTATAACAAAAAAACAAGAAATTCGCTCTTCCTCTTTCATTACGATTTGAGCCTTGAGCGAAGCGAAAGGAATGTGAGTTAAAATGTACAATAAGGTATCAACAAATCTTAACTTTGTCCAGCGTGAAAAGGATGTACTTGAGTTCTGGAAGGACAACCAAATTTTCGAGAAAATGGTTGAGGAGAAAAAGAAGGGCAAGACGTATACTTTTTATGACGGACCGCCGACCGCGAACGGAAAACCGCATATTGGTCATGTATTAACAAGGGTAATCAAGGATATCATTCCGAGATACCGGACTATGAAGGGATATAATGTCCTTCGCAAGGCCGGCTGGGACACCCACGGACTTCCGGTTGAATTAGAGGTGGAGAAGAAGCTGGGATTGGACGGAAAAGAACAGATTGAGGAATATGGCCTTGAACCGTTTCTTCACGAATGTAAGGAAAGTGTATGGAAGTATAAAGGTATGTGGGAGGATTTCTCCAATACGGTCGGTTTTTGGGCTGACATGGAGAATCCGTATGTAACCTATGACAATGATTTTATTGAATCCGAATGGTGGGCTTTAAAGCAAATCTGGGACAAGGGCTTACTGTATAAAGGCTTTAAGATCGTACCGTATTGTCCGAGATGCGGAACGCCGCTATCCAGCCATGAGGTTGCACAGGGATATAAGGATGTAAAGGAAAAGTCCGTGATTGCCAAATTCAGGCTAAAGGGTACCGAGAACGAATACATTCTGGCATGGACAACCACGCCGTGGACACTTCCGTCAAACGTTGCACTTTGCGTCAATCCTATTGAAAACTATGTTAAGGTATCCGTTGATCTGAATGCAAAAGGGGATATCATAAAGAGCTCCGATAAGGGGGAAGCGGCCGTACCGGTAAGGAGCGAGAAGTATATCCTGGCGGAAGCCCTTTTATCCGTAATCGAAGGCAATTATAAGATTGAGAAGAACTACGTCGGAACTGATCTGGAATATAAGGAATATGAACCGCTGTTTGACTACATCACTCCGGAAAAAAAGGCTTACTATGTAACCTGTGACAGCTATGTTACCTTGACGGACGGCACCGGCGTCGTACACATTGCGCCTGCGTTCGGTGAGGATGATGCCAATGTAGGTCGCAGATATGACCTTCCATTCGTGCAGCTGGTGGATACCAAGGGTGAATTCAAATCGGAAGTCACCGACTTTGCAGGTATGTTCTGCAAGAGTGCGGATGAAGGTATCATGAAGAAGCTGGCGCAGAACGGCTTGCTGTTCAAGGTGCTGAAGTTCGAACACAGCTATCCGTATTGCTGGAGATGTGATACTCCTCTGATTTACTATGCAAGGGATTCCTGGTTCATTAAGATGACGGCAGTGAAGGATCACCTGATTGCAAATAACAATACCATCAACTGGATGCCTGAAAGCATTGGACAGGGCCGGTTCGGAGACTGGATCAAGAATGTACAGGACTGGGGCATCAGCCGCGACCGCTATTGGGGAACTCCGCTTAATATCTGGGAATGTGAAGACGGACATCGGCATTCGATCGGAAGCATTGAGGAGCTTAAGGCTATGTCCGATAACTGTCCCGAGAATATAGAGCTGCACAGGCCGTTTATCGATGCGGTCACCATAAAATGTCCTGAGTGCGGGAAGGAGATGCGCCGTGTGAAGCCGGTAATCGACTGCTGGTTTGACTCCGGCTCCATGCCTTTTGCACAATGGCATTATCCGTTTGAGAATAAGAAGGAATTCGAAGAGCATTTTCCGGCGGATTTCATCAGTGAAGCGGTGGATCAGACCAGAGGCTGGTTCTATTCCCTGCTGGCTATCTCAACACTGGTATTCGATAAGGCGTCCTTTAAAAACGTTATCGTACTTGGACATGTGCAGGATGAAAACGGACAGAAGATGTCCAAGTCAAAAGGAAATGCGGTGGATCCATTTGATGCGCTGGCAGAACACGGTGCGGATGCCATCCGCTGGTATTTCTACACCAACAGTGCGCTGTGGCTTCCGAACCGTTTCCATAATGCCGCCGTTACGGAAGGGCAGAGAAAGTTTATGGGAACCTTCTGGAATACGTATGCTTTCTTTGTATTGTATGCGAATATCGATGAGTTTGATGCCACTCAATATAGTCTGGAATATGACAAGCTGCCGGTAATGGATAAATGGCTGCTTTCAAAGCTGAATACGGTTATTAAGACGGTCGATGAGAGTTTGGATAAATACCGTATTACAGAGGGAGCAAAAATCCTTGACGATTTTGTGGATGAGATGAGTAACTGGTATGTAAGACGCAGCAGGGAACGTTTTTGGGCAAAGGGCATGGAACAGGACAAGATAAATGCCTATATGACCCTGTATACCGCACTGGTTACATTAGCCAAGGTTGCCTCACCGTTCATCCCGTTCATGACTGACGACATCTATCGAAACCTTGTTGTAAGCATTGACAGGAATGCGCCGGTCAGCGTTCATTTATGCGACTTCCCAACCTTTAACGAGTCCTGGATCGACAGGGAGCTGGAAAAAAATATGGAAGCTGTCCTGGATATCGTAGTACTTGGACGGGCGTGCAGGAATGCTGCCAATATCAAGAACAGGCAGCCGATCGGAAGCATGTATGTAAAGTCGGATTTTACCTATGTCAATGCACAAGGAGCAACAGTAAACGGTTTGCCGGAATTCTACAGGGAAATCATTGAAGAGGAATTAAACGTTAAGACAGTCAACTTCACAGATGATGTAAGAAGCTTTACTTCGTATAATTTCAAGCCGCAATTAAAAACGCTCGGACCGAAGTTCGGCAAGCAGCTGGGACAGATTCGCCAGATCTTGTCGGAATTGGACGGCAATGCGGCGATGGATGAAATCAATGCAACCGGCGGCCTTAAGATTACCTTGGGCGGCGAGGAAAAAGTACTTGAGAAGGATGATTTACTGATTGAAGCAGCTCAAATGGAAGGCTATGTTTCGGATTCCGATTATGGCGTTACCGTTGTACTGGACACCAATCTGACTCCTGAACTGATCGAGGAAGGATTTGTCCGCGAAATCATCAGCAAGATCCAGACGATGAGAAAGGATGCGGGCTTTGAAGTAATGGATCATATTGTGATCTCCCAGGCGGGAAATGATAAGGTTAAGGATATCCTTGCAAAGAATGCGGAGGAGATTAAGTCGGAGGTTCTTGCGGAAGAACTGGTACTTGACAATGCACAGGGCTTTACCAGGGAGTGGAACCTGAATGGGGAGACGGTTGTACTTGGGGTACGGAAGGTGAATTAACTGAATATATATGTACTAAGTGACGCTTTGCCGGGGAGATACTGATAACGCCGGGAGTATCCGGATATCCGATAACTGTTCAGAGGAAGATTCCGATACTTCTAATACCCCGGGAACCGTTTATGACATCCCATAAAAGTGTGAACTCGTCGGCTGACGCCTTCTCAGACATCACACTTTTACGGGATTGGCACGATTCCTGCGGTATAAGAAGTATTGCGGATTCTTCCAGTTCACTGTTACCGAATATCGGAATACTCCCGGCGTTGTTTCGTTTACTGAGGCAAAGCTGTTTGGTGAGAGATGAAGGTAATATTGTTTTTTTATTTAAATTAATTTTTGCATGCAGGTTAAATTATTAACAACTCAATGGCTTTTTTTATATACCGCCTGGCAGTAATTATTTTATTCAATTTTCATCACTTGTATTGTTATCACAGTAAAATGTGATTGCTTGATTTACAAATTCTGATAAATGTTTATCTCCATAGCTGTTGATAGTATTTGAAAAGCCTTCGTCCGAAATATATAGAACCCCTAAATACCGCAACATTTCAATAGAACAGTCATAATAATTGGCTGAAATGAAACTTTTCCACTCACGGATAACAATCTGAACGTTTTTACTACCAGGGGATTCATTAATATGCTGAAAAATCTTCCCGAAAGTTTCCCGGGCGGCACGGTCTAATACCTGCCATTCCTTATTCTTTTCCATGTCAGCATAGTTATTTTTATATTGCTGATAGGCTGTTGTATCTACCCACCGTTCAAAAGCCTCTTGATGATAACGCCGCTGTAATTCAATAATTTTATCCTCACTGAACACCGAAAAATTTTGTAAAGTGCGAATGCTTATACCCGTCATTTTAGCAACCGTATTTACTGTCATTAGTTCGTCTTTATTCATCCCAGAAGTCCTCAGTTTCTCTAAGAATTTCATCCGTAGGTGTAAGAGTAGCTTCAATGATGGTTTTACCTGTTTTTTTCAAATAATGTTTTATCATGTAATATCCACATGCATATCCGGCGCAGAAGGGCAGGCCTACAGGAAAATAGCCTCGCAGTGCCGCAATTTCATCTCCATAAAGATAAGAGGTTAGATTATCCATACCTGTCACGTCCAAGGCATCCTTGACTAGTGGTTTTACATAGCTATTTAATGTATCCATATCAATTTTACTAACCCAAGGCCCAAGCTTTTCCTCTCCATAGATGGAGGTGGCATAATTTTCCGCCAGACCTTCTGTGAGCATCATACCTGCCAGAGAGATGTCATCACGCCATTTTTCAAATTGAAACCTTACATTATGGTTACACTCATGAGCAAGGGCTGCCGGCATGCGACCAATTGTATAAGCGTTAGGAGTAATTGCGCCAAAAATATAACCAGGTATGCCACCATCCCCTGAGTAACCATCGCTAAGTATAGTATATGGACTCTGAGGATCAGCAAGGAGAATAGTATATAAATAGGTTTGGACAGGTAATTCAATACCTGCATTCACAAAGCGTCCAAGAGCATCTTCTATGGAGGATTGACAACTTTTCCAAAATGCATTTTGGGAAAGTAAATCAACACTTTCTTTTTGGTTTTCGTCAACTTCATTAGGGGCCAAATAGCCTAACATATTGCTTGCCATTACAACATCATAACCGTTTTCTTGCTTAGCCTTAAGGGGTACATTGTAACAAGCCCACTTTTTTTCAAAGGGCTTCATCATTTCAAAGCGATAAATGTCATTCTTCTTTTCTGAAGGTGCGGCAATAATTTTTTTATAGATTTCATCTGAACGAATATTTTTGATTTCCATATTGTTAACCTCATTTCTTTTATTTTCTATAATAATTACTATACACTATAACGTAACGAGAGAGTCAATAGATTGATTTCCGAAAAAAGCTCAGTAAATTTCTATCAGCTATCCTATATGTACACATAAAGCTCGTCAGGTGGTAATTGCAGAGCATAGAACCTTTGGAGGCACCTGGCTGAGTACTATTTCCTAACGAGGGTAGATATCCACACATCCATTGAGACGGCGTGCGAGCCGTTTGAGACAGCGCATAAGCCGACAAGGCTGTTCAGACGACAGGAAGCAGCAGGATGTCCCGGAATATGTTAAAGTTTTCGGTTGTATTCATGATATGTTATGATATAATAGGGAAAGATATAATAAACGACAAAGGAGTCAGATGAATGGAACTAGTAACAATCAGAGAGCTGTACAGGGATAAAGAGATGTTTATCGGCAGGAATGTCTCCATCGGCGGATGGGTCAGAAGTGTCAGGGATTCTAAAACCTTTGGATTCATTGTGCTGCACGACGGATCTTTTTTTGAGACACTTCAAATCGTATATAATGATAA
>JAEWSD010000086.1 GCA_023398615.1 Bacillota bacterium | reverse complement strand
CCGGATATTGCGGGAATCATGGGCGCCTTCGGTGCGGCCCTGATCGCAAGGGAGCATTACAATGGCGAAGAATCCACAATGCTTTCCATCGAAAAGATTAACTCGCTTAAGGTTGAAACCTCTATGGCAAGATGTAAAGGCTGTACAAATAACTGCCAGCTTACCATCAACCGCTTTACGGGCGGACGCCAGTTTATTTCCGGCAACCGCTGCGAGCGCGGTTTAGGAAAGGAAAAGAATAAGGATAATATCCCGAATCTTTTCGAGTATAAATTAAAGCGGCTGTTTTCCTACCAGCCGCTCGAGGACGATAAGGCATACCGCGGGAAGGTAGGCATCCCAAGAGTGTTGAACCAGTATGAAAATTATCCGTTCTGGTTTACCTTTTTTACGGAACTGGGGTATAAGGTCGTGCTGTCTCCGGAATCCTCGCACAAGATTTATGAACTTGGAATTGAATCCATTCCAAGTGAGTCGGAATGCTACCCTGCTAAATTAGCCCACGGCCATATCACATGGCTGATCAAGCAGGGGATCGATTTCATCTTCTACCCCAGCGTTCCATATGAACGCAAGGAAGTCGAAGGTGCAAACAATCATTATAACTGCCCGATCGTCGCTTCCTACAGTGAGAATATTAAGAATAATGTTGAGGAACTGCGAAGCAGAAATATTAATTTTCAGAATCCCTTCCTTTCCTTTGAAACGGAAGAGATTATCTCCAAAAGGTTAGTCGAGATCATGAAGGAAATCTCCGACGCCTCGGAATCCGAAGTGAAGGCTGCGGTTCATAATGCCTGGGCGGAATTGGAAGCCGAAAGAGACGATATCCGCAAAAAAGGTGAAGAAACCATCGCATATCTGAACGAAACAGGAAGGAAAGGCATCGTGCTGGCAGGTCGCCCCTACCATGTGGACCCGGAGATAAACCACGGCATTCCGGAATTGATAAATTCCTACGGCGCAGCAGTTTTAACGGAAGACAGTGTCTCGCATCTTGCGAGGGTGGACCGGCCGCTGGTGGTTGTGGACCAGTGGATGTATCATTCCCGGCTATACGCGGCGGCTTCCTATGTAAAGACTATGCCGAACCTGGAACTGATCCAGTTGAATTCGTTCGGCTGCGGACTGGATGCCGTTACAACCGATATGGTAAACGACATACTGTCCAAATCCGGCAAAATATATACGGTATTAAAAATTGATGAGGTGAACAATCTCGGCGCCGCAAGGATAAGAATCCGTTCCCTGCTTTCAGCAATCAAAGACAGGGAGCATAAGAACATCGCAGCTCCAAAGGCAGTTTCAAACGCATTTAAACGGCCGTTGTTTACGGAGGATATGCGTAAGAATTATACTCTGCTTTGCCCGCAGATGTCGCCGATACATTTTGATCTGCTCCAGCCTGCGCTCCGTGCAAGCGGCTACAATGTCGAGGTGCTGGGCAATGATAACCACAATGCCGTTGACGTGGGATTAAAGTATGTGAATAATGATGCCTGCTATCCTTCCCTGATGGTAGTCGGCCAGATCATGGAAGCACTGCTGTCAGGTAAATATGACGTGAACAGGGTTGCCGTTATGATTACACAGACGGGAGGCGGCTGCCGTGCCACCAATTATATCAATTTTATCCGCAGGGCGTTAGAGAAAGCCGGAATGTCTCAGATACCCGTCGTTTCTCTCAGTACTTCCGGCCTTGAGAAGAATCCGGGCATGAAATATACCCCGAAGGTTTTGATCGGCGCCGTTCAGGCTCTGGTATACGGAGATGTATTCATGCGCGTGTTGTACCGTACCAGGCCGTATGAGCTGGAGCCCGGTTCCGCAAATGCGCTTCATGAGAAATGGAAAGCAACCTGCCAGGTTTCCGTTACAAACGGAAAATGGAGGGAGTTCAAACGCAATATCAGGAATATCATACATGATTTTGACACCCTTCCTTTAAAAGACATCGTGAAACCGCGGGTTGGTGTCGTCGGAGAAATCCTTGTCAAGTTCCTTCCGGCCGCAAATAACTATTTAGTTGAGCTGCTGGAAGCGGAAGGCGCGGAAGCAGTTGTTCCGGATTTACTTGATTTCTTCATGTACTGCTCCTATAACACCAACTTTAAGGCGGAGTATCTCGGTTTCAAGAAGTCCTCCGCACGTATCAATAATTTTGCAATTAAAATTCTTGAATATTGCAGGAAGGAAGCCAAAAAAGTCCTGGAGCAAAGCAGCCGCTTCACTCCTCCGGTTCCGATCAGTAAGCTTGCCGAATATGCCGCCCCTATCGTTTCACTGGGCAACCAGACCGGAGAGGGCTGGTTTCTGACCGGAGAAATGGTGGAATTGATTCATTCCGGAGTAAAGAATATCGTATGTACCCAGCCCTTTGCCTGCCTGCCGAATCATATCGTGGGAAAAGGTGTCATTAAGGAGCTTAGGTTAAGGTATCCGGAATCAAACATCGTGGCGGTGGATTACGACCCCGGTGCAAGTGAGGTCAACCAGCTGAACCGAATCAAGCTCATGCTTGCAACCGCATTAAAAAATATAAATAAATAAAACGCGGCTATTTTTGCAGGAAGCTGCTATAGCGTCCGGCTGCTTCCTGCTGTGATTTTTCCCGCAACTCATTCACCATCGGATAATGATTCATTAACGTTCTTACCACTTTTTGATCCAGGGCTCCGCTTTTCACCATGCCGTTTAAAACCTCGGCAGCCTGAGCGGGATTCATACCCATGCGGTAGGGCCGCGGCTCCGTAATCGCAGTAAAGACATCTGCAACCGCCATAATTCTTGAACCTATCGGGAGTTCTTCCCCTTTTTTGTGAAATGGATACCCTTTGCCGTCCAGCCGTTCATGATGGTAGGAAGCCCAGATATTTATGGTCTCAAATTGCGGAATAGCAGAAAGAAGGCCATAGGTATAATAGGTATGCCTGCGTATCAGATTGAACTCTTCTTCCGTCAGCTTGGCCGGCTTTTCCAGTATAGCATTGTCGATCGCAAGCTTTCCCAGGTCATGGAAATACCCCGCAACCCGCATCATTTTACATTCCGTCTGTGAGAAGCCCTCTAATTCTGCCAGGTATTCCGCTATCACGGCAACTCCGGCCGAATGTCTTGCCGTGAAGCTGCTCCTGAAATCTATGATCTGCGAGAACAGGAATGACAGATCAATAATATCGTCAATCTCCAATTCTATCATATCAAACAGTTTGGTATCCGCCTTATTCACAGGATCACCTAAAACCAGGTCAAACCAAATATATTCTTTCCCTGCGAGCTCACAAACCAGGTCCGACATGCCCGGCTCAAATACGGAATCAGACTTATGCTTCACTGAATTCATAATTTGGGGAAGCTGTGACAGAATATCCGTATCGTGCCGGATCATTGCGCAGATACGGTCGGCCAGGTGAATCACATGGCTTCCAAGCGGAATCTTTTCCCCTTTATATGTAAGACCGTTCCCATAATCCCAGGGCATATGGTGATACCTGATCAGTCTTGCCGCATTCCTTAAAGGTTTAAAATTCTCCAGAAGCTTTGCTCCTATAAATGCATGGTTATTCACGGATAAGGGTTCCTCTTCCTCTATCACTTCCAGCCTTTCATTCACGGACAGCGCCCCGATATCATGTACCAATGCCGCCAGAAAGATATCCTTCTGCTCTTCTGCCGGCAGCTTCATCTCCTTTGCTAAACGGTACGAAACATAGGCCACCTGATGATGATGATTGGCAAGCCTCGGCGATACCAGGTCCAGTGCGTTCGAAATACATTTTAAAAGCTCATATAAATTAACTGTCATTTTTACCATCCAAATCAACTCCAAGTAATGTCAGAAAATAGGTTTTTATACACTTTCATGTAACCCATAATAACTTATTATCTGGCAAGAGTAAATACCCTTTTACAGAATAGTGAATTTTATGTATAATTAAGTTGTATTAATGATTATCTTGTAAGAAGATTAATTTTCAATTTCCGTCTAAGGGACGAGACAAAGGATAGGTGAGAATTATGTATGAAATGAAACCGGAATATTTAACCGGAATCGATTTTATCGATCAGGAACATACCAGACTGTTTTCTATTGCAAACGAGGCCTACGAACTGTTAACAGACCAATTCATACCGGATAAGTACGATTATATCATTAAAGTAATCAGTGAATTAAAGGATTATACCAAGTACCATTTTGAGCATGAAGAGGCTTACATGTCCGAGATCGGATATAAGAGAATCCTTTCACAAAAGGTAGCTCATAATGATTTTATTGAAAAGCTCAATGAATTTAACTTTGAGAAGATAGATGAAAACCAAAGGGCATCATTACTCGAACTGCTCGACTTTTTAAACACCTGGTTAGTGGAACATATCTTTAGACGAGACAAGCTGATCGGAGAATAGAAAAACAAGGGGGCTGTCGCAAAGCTCATACTTATTGTGAGTCTATTTAAATTGTCATATAAGTATGAGTTTTTGCCGCCCCCCGTATCCGGTCAGACATCCTCTATCTGCCAGTCTATTGGTTCCGTACCGTTCTCTTCCAGAAAATGATTTGCTTTACTGAACGGCCTGCTACCGAAGAATCCTCTGAAGGCTGACAGCGGACTCGGATGAGGAGCCTCCAGAATGAGATGTTTCGGATTGGTAAGCATGGTCTTTTTCATCTGAGCGGGCTTGCCCCACAGGATAAATACGATCGGCCTGTCCTGTTCATTCACCGCCCCGATGACCGCGTCGGTAAACTTCTCCCAGCCCTTGCCCTGATGGGAATTTGCCTGATGGGCTCTCACGGTAAGTACCGTATTCAGCATTAAAACACCCTGCTTTGCCCATTTCTCCAGATATCCGTTATTTGGAATCCTGCAGCCTATATCGTCCTGCAGCTCCTTATAGATATTAACAAGCGAGGGTGGAATTTCCACATCCGGTTTAACTGAAAAGCATAAGCCGTGGGCCTGTCCTTCATTATGATACGGATCCTGTCCGATGATTACGACTTTGACCTTAGCTAAGGGAGTAAAGTGAAACGCATTAAAAATATCCTCCGCATTTGGATATATAATATATTTATTATACTCGGTTTTTACGAATTGATAAAGTTCCGAATAGTATCTCTGGTGGAATTCGTTACCAACTGCATCCAACCAATCATTTGTAATTGCACCCATAACCGACTCCTATATTCTTACACTGATATTTTTTTCTCTTAAATAATGTTTCAAATTCATGATTTCCATTTCCTTGTAATGGAACAGAGAGGCCGCCAGGGCAGCATCCGCTTTTCCCTCCGTTAACGCATCATAGAAATGTTCCATTGTACCGGCGCCTCCGGAAGCGATAACCGGAACCGATACATTTTCGGATATTGTACGGGTCAGTTCCAGGTCATATCCGTCCTTTGTCCCGTCACAATCCATACTTGTAAGCAAAATTTCACCTGCACCTAAGCGATCTGCCTTCATGGCCCATTCCACCGCATCGATTCCCATGTCCACCCTGCCGCCGTTTTTATAAATGTTCCATCCGGAACCGTCCGCTCTCCGTTTCGCATCAATTGCCAGTACAACACACTGGCTTCCGAACTTGTCGGCAGCTTCCGAGATCAGGTCCGGATTTAATATTGCCGCGGTATTTACGGCAATCTTATCGGCTCCTTCACGGAGAATGAGCTTAAAATCTTCTACGGAACGTATCCCTCCGCCTACGGTAAACGGAATAAATACCGTTTCTGCAACTCTTCTGACCATATCGATTTTAATCGTTCTTGCATCCGAGGAAGCCGTAATATCCAGAAACACCAGCTCATCGGCACCGGCCTTATCATAGGCGGCGCCTACCTCCACCGGATCTCCCGCATCCCGCAGATTCACAAAATTTATTCCCTTAACAACACGACCGTTATGCACATCAAGGCATGGTATAATTCTTTTTGTAAACATAATTTATCCTCCTATACCTCAGCAAAGTTCTTAAGTATCTTTAAACCAACCTCACCGCTCTTTTCCGGATGAAACTGGCAGCCGAATATATTGTCTTTTTCAACGGATGCATGGATTAAAGTACAGTATTCAGTTGTAGCGGCTATCTCTTCCTCATTTTTTGCCTTCAGGTAGTAGGAATGCACAAAATAGACATATGAATTATTTTCAATACCCTTATAAAGTCTCGTTCCCGGTCTGATATCAAGTGAATTCCAGCCCATATGCGGAATCTTGAGATCACCGCATTTCGGTATCCGAAGGATTTCTCCGTCAAAGATTCCCAGGCCTTTACATCCCTCGGCTTCCTCACTGCCGTTAAACAACAGCTGCATTCCCAGGCATATTCCAATAAAGGGCTTCCTTAACGCGACGACTTCCTTAATCGTATCTACCAGACCGTAGCTGTTAAGCTTACCCATTGCATCTCCAAAGGAACCTACGCCAGGCAGTATAACCTTGTCCGCATTCAATAATTCTTCCTTATTTCTTGTAATAACCGCTTCCTGTCCCAGATGCATCAGAGCCTTCTCTACACTTTTTAAATTACCTGCGTCATAATCAATGATTGCAATCATTCTTACTACCATCCCTTTCCGTATGCATGTTACTATTCAGTCTTACGCTGAATAGTAACTTACATTTCACTTCTTGTATTACAATTCTTGGTCATGTGATTATTATACTACATAATCTTCCGCTCGCGAATGTCAAATTTTTATGAAGATTTTACATTATCTCAATTTTTTTCATGAATAAAACATAAAGAATAGCGAATTTTCTCGTTATTCTTTATCTTATTACACCGATTCAATTTTGAGATGCCGCAAGAATAACCTTTTTACTGTACTGAAGCTGGTCTTTATTCTTATTTAGCTTTTCCGCTTCCTTTTCATTAATATTGAATTTGCTGTCGAGCTCGGCAAGAATCTGTTCCCTGATATCGTCCAAATCCTCCTTTATACCGAGTTTTTCTGCTTTTACCATGTATTTATCATATTTTTCCATCCCTTTTAACAGGGAATCCAATGCCGCAGGATACATTCCCATTTTATAAAAATTATAATATGAATTTAACTGCTTATTCACAAACATTACCGTCATTATCTTATCATACAGATTTTTATCCTGCTTCTTAATATCCAGGCCGCATATCTCATTATACGCCTGTGTATACCGTTTCCTTTGAAATTCCCTGTCCGCATTCTGCATACTTAAGGAATAGGAATATGTATTTGTTCCAAGCAGGATAAATATTGCTAATACTGCAAAAAAAGAGAAAATTAATGTAGCTGCCGCCTTATTGATTTTCTTACCGTCATCCTCATCCGCGTCAATCTTCTTTACCGCTTTTAAAACGTTATTAGCATTTTTTTGTTTGCCGGCCTTCTCTGCTTTTTTCTTTGCTTTTGCAGCCGCTTTCGATTCGACAGGCTGATTATTCTCGTCCTCTCCATCAGCAGCCGGACTGCCTTTCTTATTCTTCTTGGGCTTTTTCTTACTGTTTTTCAGCTTATCGGTATCGGCGCCATCCGTTCCCGCGTTATCCTTTCCTGCCTGTCCTTCCTGAGATTTATCCTTGGCAAACAGCTTCTGGAAAAGGCCTTTTTTCTTTTCCCTTTCTCCCTCTTTTTTACCTTCTGCCGCATTGTCCGATATTTCTTTGAAAATTTTAGGTATCTCATGCGGCGGAACAGCAAGCGGCACATCCTCCGGCTGATCTTTGCCGTCCTCCAGGGAATCAATCGCACTCACGGCATCGGAAAACACTTTACCCACATTATCGGGAATATTCATGGCATTATCCGAACCCTCCTGAATCTCACCGACATCCGGAGGAGTGTTGTTAAAAAGCTCGTCAATGGCTAATATATCCTCATTAAAGGTCTGGCCGTCCTGCCCGTCGTCAGGGACAGCTGCGCCGGCAGCCTGATTTGTATCCGCTCCCCCGGCCGAATGATTTGGCGTCCCGGCATCGCTGCTTTTATCCATATCACTTTGTGCGGATATCATATCTAACAGTTTAAGCAAATCGTCATCCGTATCAAGGTCAGCCGAATCATCATCCTGGTCCGGCACACCCGTATCTTCGTTATAAACAGGTAGAACAGCTTCCTCCTCCGACTGTTCCCGGTTCGCATCCTCCTCCGGATAATCTGCCATAAAGGAAAAAATGTCATCTCTATTATCCGGGCCAGAATCCTCTGCTCCCTCACTGTCCGAAGCACCAGCCCGGAGGATTTCTTCCTCATTAACCGTACTGCCGCTTTCATCCGCCTGCACGTCTTCAATTGGAACGGTACTTGCAGGAATATTATTATTTTTTTTCAGTACTTTCTCCGATTTCACAGCAGACTCCTCACTAGAAGTATTAATTACGTTTTTTAAAAGGTTATCCAAATAGGACTCATCAGCTTTAGACGCACCGTCTTTCAGGCATTTCTCACAATATTCCTGACCGTCAGGGATTTCCGCATTACATTTCTTACATGTTGCCATTTCATCACCGCCTTAAAACAATTTAACTCCTCTGTATAATCAACTTATCTACCATATCAACCAAAGTGCCGATTTCCGGTTTCGACAACTGCGCATCCGCGCCCAACTGTTCACCCTTTCTTCTCATATCTTCATTTACCAGAGAAGAGAAAATAATTACGGGAAGGTCTTTAAGCTGCGTATCGCTTTTAATCTGCTTTGTCAAATGATGTCCGTCCATCTGAGGCATTTCTATATCCGTAATAATACACTTTACACTTGTATCAAGCGTATTGCTATCCTTGAATTCCTGCAGTTTGTTCCAGGCTTCCAGACCGTTTTTCGTCGCTATAATATTACAATAACCTGCTTTCTTCAGGCATTCCATTATTAAATTGTTTAGCAGGATGGAGTCCTCCGCTATTAATATGGGAGATTCATTTCTGCTTCTTGCACTCATACCGTTAATATCCGACACCTTCAGCCCGGTTTCCGGATTAATCTCCGAAATAATACTTTCAAAGTCCAATACGATAATCAGCTTCTCTTCTAACCTTATGATACCGGTTGCTATACTGTGCCCCGCCGAATTAATCGTTTCATCAGGTTTTATGATGTCTTCCCATGAAATTCTATGTATTCCAATCACTCCGTGTACATGAAATGCAACATTTATCTTATTGAAATTAGTAACTATGTTCATATCCAGCGTTTTATCATCTGACTCCGGAAGATTAAGGCATTTTGCCAGATCAATCACAGATATGACTGCATCCCTTGGCATAAATATTCCTTCAATATACGGGTGGGCATTCGGTACCGGCGTCGACCGCTTATATGGTAAAATCTCTTTAATCTTTGCTACATTGATTCCATAAAAGTTATTTCCAACCTTAAACTCCAGAATCTCAAGCTCATTTGTTCCACTCTCCAATAAAATACCAGTATCCATGCTTTTATCCTCCGTTGTGTATTATTATTTTTTCATAGTTCCCGACATGATACTATAAAGCGGCACCACAAACAGTAACTGCTTCAAATCAATATTTTAACGTTTTTTAACCGTTGCTTTCGTCTTTCATATTTCTTATTATAGTATAGTTTTAGAAATAATTCAAACTTTATATTGAATTTTACAACAAAAAAACCCAAAATATCTAAATTTTAGAATTTCAGGTTTATTACAATAAATTATATTAAATTCTTGACCTACACATTGAAAATAAAACATCCCGGATACTTTTTCAAGCATCCTTATCTTAGACAAGTCTCTTTTCTCCAAACAAGAACCTTACCTGGTCAAGCCCTCGACCTATTAGTAACAATCAGCTCCATACATTACTGCACTTCCACCTTTGTCCTATCCACCTCGTCGTCTTCAAGGGGTCTTACTAGCTTTCGCTATGGGATATCTCTTCTTGAG
>JAEWSD010000039.1 GCA_023398615.1 Bacillota bacterium | reverse complement strand
ATCCAGATTCTTTTTCTGAATCACCCGCCGGATGCAGGCTTCCTCTAAAGAAAGATCAGAGGGGATCTCACCGTCCAGCCGCGTTACCATCTTTTCAAACGCAACGCGCACAACCTCGTCAAACAGGGTTTCTTTATTATTGTAATGGTAGTAGAGAGTGGGCATTTTGCACCGGGCGGCTTCGCCGATTTCACGCATGCCGGTACCGTGAAAACCATTTTTGTCAAAAAGACGGATCGCGCATTGCGCAATTGTCTGTCTCACTTTATCACCTCCTTTAAAAAGCGTTTACTTAATTCTATATAACTAACGTTATATAGAATACTCGATTTTTATATAGAAGTCAAGAACCTTTTGGAAAATCACTTGCGTATTATAATAAAAAAGTATATAATGGCAATCATAAATAAATGATTTACAGTGTTGATAAAAGCTGTGATTTATGAATTTCTAAAGAGAACCGGTGGCTGGTGTGAACCGGTGAAAGGATGAATCTTTCCACTTTTGGAGCTGTCGGTGATGAACCGGAGGCCGGTAACCTTTATCCTACCATATGAGTGGTCGTTATTTTTTGCTGTTGCATTTGGCAGACAGTAAAACCGACAATTTGGGTGGCAGCGCGGATTCCTTTCGTCCCATGTTTTTACGGGGTGGAAGGATTTTTTTGTGCAATAGAAAATGCATCTTATCACATACCCATAGCTTAGTAAATATAATAATTTTTTAGGAGGAATATTATGCTGGATTTAAAATTTGTCAGGGAGAACCCGGAGATTGTAAAGCAGAATATCAGAAATAAGTTTCAGGAGCACAAGTTGGGCCTGGTTGACGAGGTAATCGCGCTTGACCTTGAGAGCAGGAATGCAAAACAGGAAGCCGACAGCCTAAGGGCTGAAAGGAATAAGATATCAAAACAAATCGGCGGTTTGATGGCACAAGGGAAAAAAGAGGAAGCAGAAGAATTAAAGAAGCAGGTTACCGCAGACTCAGAACATTTAGCTGAATTGGAAGCCAAAGAAAATGAGTTGAACGAAAAGATCACAAAGATCATGATGACGATTCCGAACATTATCGATCCAAGTGTACCGATCGGTAAGGATGACAGTGAGAACGTGGAAGTGAAGCGTTACGGGGAGCCGGTAGTTCCGGACTATGAGGTTCCTTACCACACGGATATTATGGAGAAGTTTAGCGGTATCGATTTGGACAGCGCAAGAAAGGTGGCCGGAAACGGTTTTTATTACCTGATGGGAGATATTGCAAGGCTTCACTCCGCAGTCATTTCCTATGCAAGGGATTTTATGATTAACCGCGGCTTTACGTATTGTGTTCCGCCTTTTATGATCCGGAGTGATGTGGTGACCGGTGTAATGAGCTTTGCCGAAATGGATGCCATGATGTACAAAATCGAAGGCGAAGACTTATACCTTATTGGAACCAGTGAACATTCCATGATTGGTAAATTCATCGATACCATTTTACCGGATACTTCATTGCCGCAGACCTTAACCAGCTATTCCCCTTGCTTTAGAAAGGAAAAGGGAGCACATGGCCTCGAGGAAAGAGGGGTTTATCGTATCCATCAGTTCGAGAAGCAGGAGATGATAGTAGTCTGTAATCCGGAAGACAGTCCGATGTGGTTTGATAAGCTATGGCAGAATACGGTAGATCTGTTCCGCAGCCTGGATATCCCGGTTCGGACACTCGAATGCTGTTCCGGCGATCTTGCGGATTTGAAAGTAAAATCCATCGATGTGGAAGCCTGGTCCCCGAGACAGAAGAAATACTTTGAGGTTGGCAGCTGTTCCAATCTGGGTGACGCACAGGCAAGGCGCTTAAAGATTCGTGTCGTTGGCGAAAAGGGGAAATACTTTGCCCATACCTTAAATAATACCGTGGTTGCCCCTCCCAGAATGCTGATTGCATTCCTGGAAAATAACCTGAATGAGGACGGTTCCGTCAATATTCCGGCTGCTTTGCAGCCGTATATGGGCGGGATGACGGTGATTAGTTAAGTTAATCCTTGCCGGTAAACTGCAATGAATAAAAAGTAATAGACTCCTCTGCTTAAGGCGGTTATAATATAAGATAAATAACACTATCGAAATTCAAATTACTTATCTTTAAGAAGGTATGACTTTACATACCGGGGAATATGACGAATATATCAAAGATAAACACTTGTTTTGGTAGAACTTGTATTCTTGGAAAGGAGTAGTTTGGATATGGCAAAATCAATATTTATCAGTAATATTCAGCACTTAATTACCTGTGATGCGGAGGATCATGTTTTTGAGCATGTAAACATGCTGATTAAGGACGGAAGCATTCAGTATATTGGAGAGGGGACATTTCCGGCAGATGAGGTTATTGACGGTGCTCACTTTTTGGTGTATCCGGGCCTGATTAATACCCACCATCATCTATATCAGATATTTACCAGGAATTTGCCCCAGGTTCAGAATATGGAGCTGTTTCCGTGGTTGATTTACCTTTATGAGATATGGAAAAAGCTGAATTCGGATGTCATTTATTATACCTCTTTAATTGGAATGGGAGAGTTATTAAAAACCGGATGTACCACCTGTTTTGACCATCATTACGTTTTCCCGAATGAATCAGAGGGTTTCATCGATGCGCAATTCTCAGCAGCCGAAAAACTTGGAATACGTATGCATGCGTCAAGAGGCAGCATGTCACTCAGTAAGAAGGATGGCGGATTACCGCCGGATTCTGTGGCTCAGAACGTGGATGAAATTCTTCGTGATTCAGAGAGAGTAATTGATAAATACCATGATAACAGCAGATATTCCATGAGACAGATTGCGTTAGCGCCTTGCTCACCGTTTAGCGTTACGGAAGATCTGTTGGCAGAGTCCGCCGGATTGGCAAGAGATAAGGGTGTCCGTCTTCATACGCACCTTGCGGAAACATTGGATGAAGAGAAATATATGATGAAACGATTCGGCTTAAGACCGTTGGAATACATGGAGAAAGTCGGATGGCTAGGCAAGGATGTCTGGTTTGCTCATGGAATTCATTTTAACGATCGGGAGCTTAAGGTATTGTCTGAAACCGGAACCGGCGTTGCTCATTGTCCCATTTCCAATATGAAGTTGTCTTCCGGAATTGCCCGTATTCCGGAAATGCTGGCGATGAACATACCGGTCGGACTTGCAGTGGATGGCAGTGCCAGCAACGATGGTTCCAACTTATTGGAGGAAATGAGAATCGCTTACTTATTGCACCGGTTGAATTCCAGTCGGAGAGCACCTTCCGGATATGATATTCTAAAAATAGCTACGAACGGCAGTGCGAGGGTGCTTGGAAGGAATGACATCGGGAGCCTTTCCGTAGGTATGGCGGCTGATTTCTTTATGATTGATTCAAGAAGAATCGAACTGGTAGGTGCGCTTTATGATCCTAAGTCGGTTCTGTCAACCGTTGGGTTTAAGCAGGGCGTAGACTATACTGTTGTAGCAGGTGAAATTGTAGTAAGAGACGGGAGATTACTTAACATTGATGAAGACAAGCTATGCAGGGAAGGCAATCAGCTGGTTCAGGAGTATATTAACCGGTAGTCGTTGATGACAGATAGTTATAATTCAGCTTGTTTTTTATATGTTTTGCAGATTTGAAAATGAACCGGTAATTATTATCGGTTCATTTTTAATGCTAATCCTGTAGGCAAGGATCTCTAAAGAATACAATTTCCATAATATTGTATTCAATGAAGTACTATGGTAAAATTAAGATGTTGTTAAAACAGCTGTTTTTGTTACATTATGTAAGCGAATTGTGCACTTTGGAGGGGATATACAATGGGGACAAAATATCAAACAGATGCTTCCTTATCGGAAGCAACCGTCTTCTTAGATGATGCGTACAGCACCAGATATGAAGGTGACCAGACGGTCATGGCCGAGGATGTTTATCAGACAATACTGGAAACGCAGAGGGACGGCAGGCAGGCGGAGACTTTTTCAGATAATTATGATGTCGGGGATTTTATTGAGGACCGGTATGAGGTCCTGACCGTCCATCACGGGGCATTCAGCGTGGTATACGGGACCTTTGATCATGTAAAGGAGTTACCGCGTGCCTTAAAAACGATTCAAAAGAAGTTTAGTTCTAATGAAGAACTAAAGGAACTTTTTTATGAGGAGGCCGCCATATGGATAAAGCTGGAGAAGCATCCGTATATTACGAAGGCCTATTCCGTAGAGAAAATTAACGATCAGCCTTATATCATTACCGAATACATAAAAAGCCAGTATGGAAATGACCTGCGCAGCTGGCTGGGCCGGGCAAGAATTACCCTGGAGATGAAGGCGGAGATTGCTCTCAAGATCGCGCAGGGGATGCAGCATGTACAGACAAAGCTTCCGGGTATGGTACACAGAGACCTGAAACCGGCGAATATCCTGGTGGATAAAGAGTTTCAGCCATATGTTACGGATTTCGGCCTGGTGTATGCCTCAGGGTCTGACGCGGGAACACCGGCCTACATGGCTCCCGAGCAGTGGAACCGGGAGCCGGTATCCATACATACGGATATCTATGCTTATGGATGTATTATCTATGAGATTTTTACCGGACATCGGATGTTTGCGGCGGCCGGATTAGAAGAATGGAAGGAACAGCACTTAAAGCAGATGCCTGCAGCACCGGAACAGGTAAATCCCGATATTCCGGAGGAACTGGGGCGGTTTATCCTGCAATGTCTGAGTAAGGAGAAATCAGACAGGCCGCAAAGTTGGGATGAGGTTGTTACGGTCATGGCCGGGTGGCACTATAAACTAACAGGCCGGATGCCTGTTCTGGAATTTGGCAGCTATATTCTTGACTTTAATGAACTGTTTAGTTCTTTTAATTCGCTGCTGCAGCTGGACAAGTTTGCCGAGGCATTCAATGTCGGCAAAAGAATGCTGGAGCTGGAACCGGAGAATATAGACAGCTTGCATGCAATCGGCCTTGCCTTAATAAGATTGGAGCGTTACGAGGAAGCCCTGGAGTATTACGACCGGCTTTTCGATATCGATCCTTATGTCAAAGGATTAGCGAATGAAAAGGGGTTTGCCCTATATGAACTGGATAGATATGAGGAAGCCTTAGTGTATTATGATATGGAGATTGATAATTATCCCGATTCTGAGCTTCCCTGGAATAATAAGGGGCGCAGCCTTTATAAAATGAAGCGGTATGAGGAGGCAATGGAATGCTTTGATTATGCCTTAACGATTGATCCGAAATCCTATACAAGCTATAAGTATAAATTCGATATGTTAAAAGATATGCAAAGATACGAAGAAGCACTTAGCTTATGTGATACCGCTTTGGGGATTTTAGATGATTCGTATGATTTTTCCTGCTTTAAATGTGATATTCTTTACCGGCTGAATCGTTTGAAGGAAGCAGAATTATATCTGAATAACCTTATCGGCAGATATCCGGATTACTGGGGGGCATTTAAAAGAATTGCCGATATACATAGAGATTTCGGCAGGTTTGAGGAAGCTCTGGATATTTACCGCAGCTATTTAAAGAAATGGCCGAAGAAGGCTGCGGCGTGGAACGACATGGGAGGCTTGCTGGATAACCTTGATCGGACGGAAGAAGCTTTAGCGTGTCTGACGAAGGCCGTTGAAATCAACCCGCAGGATGCCGTGTACTGGAAAAACAGGATTGTTAGTCTGTGTAATCTGGAACGATATCAGGAAGCTTTTCGGTATGTGAATGAAAGATTAGCATTAAATCCTTGCGATTACCATGCCATAAATGACAAGGCACATATTTATTATATAATGGACAGATATCAGGAAGCCGGGGAAGCCGGCCGGCAGTCCGTTGAGATAAGGCCGAATGACAGAGGATTTCTATATGTTGGTATGTCACTGGAAAAACAGAAAGAATATGTAAGTGCCCTGGAATATTTGGACCGCGCTATAGAACTGAGACCGGAGTCCAGCAACGCTTTGACCGAAAAGGGCGGTTGTCTGCTGGCACTGAAACGGTATCAGGAGGCTTTGGAAGTATTTGAAACCATATTGCAATTTGACCCGAATAATAATCTTGCCTTATATAATAAAGGTATTATCTTAAATAATATGGGAGAAAAAGAGGAAGCGGTTCAATCCTTTAACAGATGTCTGAAGGGTAACCCATATAATGAGACTGCATGGTATTCTAAGGCATTGGTGTTAGAAGAGATGAATCAGCCGGAAGAAGCACTGGCCTGTTACGATTCTGCCCTGGAAAAGCTGCCCGGAAATATAGAGCTCTTAAACCGTAAAGGCTCCTTCCTGCACAGGTTAACACGGGATGAAGAGGCGATCGTATGCTATGATAAGGTTTTGGAAATTGCTCCGGATATGGAGAGAGCATGGCTTAGAAAAGCGTATGCGCTTAATTCATTAAATCTTCGGGCAGAGGCTGTCACATGTTTGCGGAAAGCAGCAGAACTTAATCCAAATAATGACGAAGCATGGACCAACCTCGGAATTATACTTGGCAACCTGTGCAAGTTTCATGAGGCTGCCGATTGTATAAGCAAAGCGATTGCACTTCAGCCTGACGATGCATACCTGTATTATTCAAAGGGGAAGATGTTAACGCTTTCCGGCGATTATGAAGAAGCAGTCGAATTTCTGGATAAGGCTTTAGAGTTTGATAATACGGATGCGGATGCCTGGGAGCATAAGGCCGTTGCCCTTCACCGGCTGGGCAGAAAAGAGGAAGCGGAGATATATATTAATAAATTTCTTGAATATATGGATAAGGGGATTGCCGGGAAACCCGGCTATGTTTCCTGGAATTCCAAAGCATTCTTTCTCTGCCGTCTGGACAGATATGAGGAGGCATTGGAAAGCTGTAAGAAAGCTCTTGAAAGTAATTCGCATTATCATTGTGCTCTGGATACTATGGCAGTAATCCTTGATGGCCTGGGATGTTGTTCGGAAGCGGAAGAGTATTCGAGAAAAGCCTTGGAAATCTGTCCACAGGATAACGAATTTCACGGTAATTTGGGCATGATTTTGTATCATTTAAATCGTTACGAAGAGGCTGTTAATAGCTGCGTTAAATCAATTGAGTTAAATGGTGAAAACGTAATCGCATGGAAGTATAAGGGGTTGTCTTTAAGAAAGCTGGATAAAGAGAAAGAAGCGGAAGCCTGCCTGAGGAAAGCATTCGAACTGAATTCCGATATAGGGAGGGATAATGATTAAACGTACCATAGTCTGAACTGTAACGATTAAGCCGCATTAAAATTCCAAAATATTGTAATCAATGTACAAGTATGATAGAATAGAAACGTTAAAAAATGATCTCTTTATTAGCACTGTGCTTCATTTAATCCGGAGGGGATTTATAATGGAAAAAAAATATGGAACAGACATTTTGATATCTGAGACAACCGTCTTTTTAGACGATGCGTACAGCACCAGGTATGAAGGTGATCAGACGGTCATGGCCGAGGATGCCTACCAGACAATACTGGAACCGCAAAAGGACAGCAGACAAACAGAGGCTTTTTCAGATCTTTATGCTGCCGGGGATTTTATAGAGGAGCGGTATGAAGTCTTAAACGTTCATCATGGAGCATTCAGCGTGGTATATGCTACCTTTGATCATGAGAAGGAGCTTCCCCGGGCATTAAAAACAATACAAAAAAAGTTCAGCTCGAATGAAGGCCTGAAGGAGCTTTTCTATGAGGAAGCCGCGTTATGGATAAAGCTGGAGAAGCATCCTTATATCACAAAGGCTTATTCCGTCGAGAAAATAAATAATCAGCCTTATATCATTACCGAATATATAAAAAGCCAATATGGGAACGATTTGCGCAGCTGGCTGGGTCAGGCAAGGATTACCCTTGAGATGAAGGTGGAGATTGCGCTTAAGATTGCACAGGGGATGCAGCATGTACAGACCAAGGTTCCGGGCCTGGTGCACAGGGATTTAAAGCCGGCCAATATCCTGGTCGACAAGGATTTTCAGCCGTATGTCACGGATTTCGGCCTGGTGTATGCATCGGGATCCGATGCGGGCACCCCGGCTTATATGGCTCCGGAACAATGGGACAGGGAACCCGTATCCATACATACGGATATCTATGCTTATGGATGTATCCTTTATGAAATATTCACCGGCCACCGGATGTTTGCGGCAGCCGGAATTGAGGAGTGGAAGGAGCAGCATCTGAAACGGATGCCGCCTGCGCCGGAGCAGGTAGATTCCGGTATTCCGCAGGGACTGAGCCGATTTATCATGCAATGTCTGAGTAAAGAGAAATCAGCCCGGCCGCAAAGCTGGGATGAGGTCGTTGCGGTAATGGCAGAGTGGTATTATCAGATGACAGGCAGGATGCCCGTACTGGATTTTGGCAGTTATATTCTTGACTCCAATGAACTGTTAAATTCCTTTAATTCACTGTTGCATCTGGATAAGTTTGCCGAGGCATTCAATGTAGGCAAAAGGATGCTGGAGCTGGAACCCGATAGTGTAGACGGCTACCATGCAATCGGCCTTGCCTTAATAAGACTGGGACGCTGCGAGGAAGCACTGGAAAATTATGACCGTGCATATGATATCAACCCCCATGTTAAAGAGCTGGGGAATGAAAAGGGTTACGCCCTGTATAAGCTGGGCAGATATGAGGAAGCGCTGGAGTATTATGATATGGAGATTGATAATTACCCGGATTCGGTGCTTCCCTGGAATAATAAGGGGTGCTGCCTTCAGCAGATGAAGCGGTATGAGGAGGCAATGGAATGCTTTGATAATGGTCTTGCTATTGATCCGAAATCCTATACAAGCTATATGTATAAATTTGATATGCTGCGGGAGCTTAACAGGTATGAGGAAGCGCTGGCTGTATGTGATTCCGCTCTGACAGTACTGGAGGGGCGGGACGAATTTACTTACTTTAAGGGTGATATCCTTTACAGGATGAAACGGTATGAGGAAGCGGAGGCATACCTGAATGAGGTAATCGGCAGGCGGTCCGACTATTGGGAAGCATTTGACAGAAAAGCGGATATCTATGAGGAATTGGGCAGATATGAGGAGGCTTTGGACATTCATCGCAGCTATGTGAGGAACCGCCCGAAGGAAGACAGTGCGTGGAACAGTATGGGCGTATTGTTTGATCAGCTTAACCGGACGGAGGAAGCTTTGGAATGTTTTACAAAGGCCCTGGAACTTAAGCCGGACGACCCGATATACTGGAAGAACAGGATACTTAGCCTGAACAGTCTGAAACGTTTTGAGGAAGCCCTTCGGTATGTGGATGAAAGATTAGGGTTAAATTCTCTGGATTATAATGCCATAAATGATAAAGCGGATATTTATTATAAGATGGGGCGGTATCGGGAATGTGAGGAATTGGCGAGACAATCCGTTGAAATCCGTCCTAATCCCGGAGGCTTCTTATACATAGGTATGGTGCTGGAAGAAAAGAAGGAATATGAAAATGCCCTGGAATACCTGGACCGGTCTATTGAGTTAAAACCAAAATCGATAAAGGCTTATACGGAAAAGGGCAGCTGCCTGAAAAAGCTGAATCGTTATCAGGAGGCATTGGAAGCCTTTGATGCAATACTGAAATTCGAGCCGAGGGATGAAATTACCTTGTATAACAGGGGACTGATCTTATATTTTATGAAACACTATGAGGAAGCGATCCAATCCTTTGATAGCTGCTTACAGATTAATCCCCGTAATGAGGATGCGTGGTATTATAAAGCCTCCTCCTTAGATGACCTGAGCCGGCTGGAGGAAGCCCTTTCTTGCTATGATTCCGGTTTGGAAAGGCTGCCGAGGGATAAAGCGCTGTTAAATAATAAGGGGTATCTGCTGCACAGGTTAAAGCGGGATCAGGAGGCTATCGAGTACTATGACAGAGCTTTAGAGGTCGATCCGGGCCTGCAGATCATATGGTATAATAAGGCATTTTCACTTAACCTGCTGCATCGTCCTGCCGAGGCTCTTCCCTGCTTTAGGAAAGCAGCGGAATTGGATCCGGAGGATTTTAATAATTGGAGTGCGCTGGCAACGATTCTGGGAAATATGTGCAGGTACCGTGAGGCCTGTGAGTGCGTAAGCAAGGCCATTGAGCTTAAGCCTGACAGGGGATACCTGTACTATTCAAAGGGCAGAATGTTAACACTTTCCGGAGATTACGAAGAAGCAGTCGGATTTCTTGATAAGGCTTTAGAGTTTGATAATACGGATGCCGATGCGTGGGAGTATAAGGCCGTTGCACTGCACCGGCTGGGCAGGAAAGAGGAAGCGGACATATATATTAATAAACTGCTTGAGCAAATGGATCAGGAGATTGCTGAGAAACCTGATTCCGTTGTATGGAATACGAAAGCTTACTTTCTCTACCGTCTGGACAGATGTGAGGAAGCCTTGGAAAGCTGCGAAAAATCGCTTGAGTACGATCCGGATTACCATTGTGCTCTTGATACAATGGCGGTTGTCCTGGATAGTCTCGGGCGTTATGGGGAGGCGGAAGAGTATTCGAAGCGCTCCCTGGATATCTGCCCGCAGGATAACGAGTTCCACAGTAACATGGGAATGATTTTATATCACTTAAACCGTTATAAAGAGGCTGTTCAAAGCTGTAACAGATCCATCGAATTAAACGGAGAGAATGTAATCGCATGGAAGTATAAGGGGCTTTCTTTAAGAAAGCTGAATAAAGGGAAGGAAGCCGAAATCTGCCTGCAGAAGGCAATCGAGCTTAATTCCGATATAGGAAGAGAACAGGTGGAGGAGTACAGATGAATAATTCGGAGTATCAGAGGATAAGATCACTCTGCATTCAATTGATGGAGGCGGCTTCAAATGAAGCACGTTCCCTTCAGCAGCCGTATCTGGGAGCAGAGCATCTGTTTCTTGCCATGACGCGGCTGGAAGGCGGAGAAACGCAGCGTTTGCTTTTTTCGAACGGTTCGGATGCGGCAAGGGCAAGGGAAGAGATAAGAAAAGAGACCGGCAAGGGAAGGACACCGTCCGGCTTGTTTCCGCCCTTCACACCGAGACTGGAGAAGATAGTCAAAATCGCAGAGCGCAATGCGGGTATGAATCAGCCGATCCTGGAACGGCATTTCCTTTACGCCATACTGGAGGAAGGGGATAATATTGCCGCGAGGTATCTGCATTCTATTGGTGTAGAATACAATTCGTATTCTGCCGGATTAAACGGTGATACGTCGGATCAGACCTGTTTATCCCAGGACTTTGATGCGGACGGTACGATGCTTAATATGGACATGGTATCACCTGCTTCCCCGGTTATACCGCCGGAACAGTCCGCCGTGCAGCCGGGGCCTGCGATTACGCCGTTGGTAAATATCCAGGCAAACGTTCCTACACCGACACTTGACCGGTTCGGCCGGGATCTGACAAGGCTGGCCCGAATGGGAAAGCTTTCGGAAGCGGTCAGCCGTGAGGCAGAGCTGGAGCAAGTCATTACCATCCTGGCCAGGACACAGAAAGCCAATCCAATCCTGCTTGGAGAACCGGGAGTGGGAAAGACGGCTATTGTGGAAGGCCTGGCCTGGAAGATTGTAAACGGCCCGATTCCGGATGTAATGAAGGGAAAGAGGATCGTCCAGATCGATATGGGTGATCTGACCGCGGACACGGAGCTGCGGGGGCAATTTGAACGCCGGGTAAAGCAAATGATTAAGGAGGCAAGCGAAGCGCCGGATGTAATCCTGTTTATCGATGAGATACATACCATTGTAGGTGCCGGACGGGGAATGCATTCAGCACTGGATGCCGCTCAGATGTTTAAGCCTGCGTTATCCCACGGAGATTTTTCCTGTATCGGGGCTACCACCCAGAATGAATATTTCAGTTATATCAGACGTGACGCCGCGCTTGAGAGACGTTTTTCGCCGGTAACAGTCCGCGAATTAACCTCCGAGGTTACCTTAACCATACTTGAAAAGGCAGTGGAGAGAATCCTTGAGAGACAGGCTAAGACCGGACATGCTTTGACACTTGCACCCGATGTACTGATTACCGCTCTTAAGCTTACGGATCTTTATATAAGGGACAGAAACCAGCCCGATAAGTCGATCGATGTCATTGATTTAGCCTGTGCAAAGGCTGTGGTAAAGGGTATCACTACGGTTACGGCAGATGATACCGCTCATGTGGTTTCGGAATGGACCGGAATCCCTATTTCCCGCATGTCAAGTGATGAGAAGCAGCGTTTTGCCGATATGGAGGATGTTCTTAATACCAGGGTGATCGGCCAGGAACATGCGGTTTCTGCCGTAAGTCAGGCAATCAGAACTGCACTTGCCGGAATGAAGGCACCTCACAGACCGATGGGTGTATTCCTGTTCCTTGGACCTACCGGTGTCGGAAAGACAAAATTAGCCAAGGAATTGGCACAATTTCTTTTTCAATCGCCGCAGTCTCTGCTTCGTTTTGATATGAATGAATATAAGGAATCTCATACCATGAGTAATCTGATCGGATCGTCAAGAGGTTATGTCGGCAGTGAGCAGGGAGGTCTGCTGAGCGAATCTCTGCGCAAGAGGCCATATAGCGTGGTATTGCTTGATGAAATAGATAAGGCGCATCCCGATATCCTGGATCTTTTGCTATCCGTCTTTGACGACGGCAGGATCACGGATAATCAGGGAAGGCTGGTTGACTGTTCAAATGCTTTGTTTATTATGACCTCTAACTATGGGCTGACAAATGACAGGATTGGTTTCGGAGTACCGCAGGACATGGAGAATACCGCATCCAGAAGTGAGGAATTACGCAGGAGGGCATCCGATTTTATGCGGCCCGAGCTTGTAAACCGCATTACGGAGGTGATAGAATTCCCATCTTTGCAGCGTAACCATTTCAAGGAAATCCTGGATATCATTTTAAAGGAACGCCTGTCGGAATTCGGAGCGGCCCAGCAGGTCAAGGCAGAGCTTGAGGTGGATGACTCGGCAAAGGAACTGATCCTGGATATCGGATACGACCCCAAGATGGGTGCCAGATCGCTTGAACGTGCGATCGAACAGGTTTTGATTCATCCGTTTGTGGATGCCATGTACGGCGGGAAAGACCAGGCATACCGGTATAAGGCTGTCGGTGAAGACGGTAAAATAGTGTTTCTCCCCCTGGAGGATGAATATCCGGATCATGCGGATTACGATAACGAAGACTATGAAGAGGATTACGATGAGGATAGCAGCGGCTATGAGAGGGAGGATGAAGAATGAAGCTTTCGCTTAAATTGACATATATGAGCGGTATGAAAGACGGTGAGTCTATTCTGCTGCAACCGGAGGAGGGCAGTACGGAAGTTACTTTAGGGCGTTCCGAAGACTGTACGGTTGCTATCTCCCATGATCCCCAGCTGTCAAGGAAACACGCATGCCTGCTTTGGAACAAAGCCGCCGGCAGCTGGATGATAGAAGATTTAAACAGTACGAACGGCACCTTTGTCGGTGAGTTCGGGCAGTCAAAACGTATCACTGAGCCGACACCTTTAGCTTACGGAGATATATTCAGAATAGGTCACACCAGCTTCCGGCCGGAACCTCCTCAGAATAATGATACGGAATTATCTGCGGAAGCCTATGCTCAGATAAATCAATAATATCATTGAAATGTGAGGCTGCTGCAACGCCCTTTTTGCAGCAGCTATTATCAATAAATCCATAATTTATTCTTGACTAAATGGGAAATTGGCAATATAATAGTTAAATGATTTTAATTAAAATGATTTAATAAAAATTCAGTAACAGGAGGTACATAAAGCTGTGCGGAAAGGGAGGTAACTATGATAAAGGATAGCTTTGCATATATCGCAAACTATTTATGGAGGGAATCTATCCGGAATATCAATACGAATCTGACCGAAACGGAACAGAAGAGCTTCAGCAGTAACGATTATTACTATCTTACGACTATTTACTATTTGGGCAGGCCTAATTTCTCGCAGATAGCGGAAGCCTTAAATTTTTCCAAACCTGCGATTTCAGTTTTAGTAAGAAAACTGGCTCAATTAGGTTTGATAGAAAAAATCCAGTCAGAAGAGGACAGACGAGTATATTATGTAAGTGTTACTCCAAAAGGGAAGAGTATAATCGAAGGAGATCAGGAGTTATACAGGGAGTTTGATATTCTGATTCAAAAGCTTCTAAGCAGCAGGGAACAATATGATTTCATTGACAACCTGCTGGAAGAAATTGTACGGAATCTGACAAATAAGAAATAATGAGGAGATTCAGAAAATGGAAAGCAATTGTAAGGGGAAAAATATTATCATCATCGGAGCCACCGGCGGATTGGGTTCCGAATTTGCACGGGCTTTTGCCGGCAGAGACGCAAAGCTTCTTCTGGCCGGCAGGAACGAAGAAAAGTTAAAGCAGGTAAGGAATGAAACCGGCGGAAAAGCGGATATTGCGTCTGTGGATATAACGAAAGAGGATTCCTTGTATCATCTGGCGGAACATGTGCGGAAATGGACCGACAGGGTAGATGTCGTCGTAAACGTTTCAGGCTATGATGTCAGGAAGTCGCTTAAGGATCATAGCTGTGAAGAGATTAAGCATTCCCTGGATGTGAATTTATACGGCGCGATCCTGATTACCAAAATAATGATGCCGTATATGAGAGATAAAAAGGGGAGCATGATCGTACATATCGGAGGCTTTGCGGACGGACGCATGGCCTTCCCGTATTATACGGCGGATGTGGCATCCCGGGCCGGATTATTTTCCTTTATCGAATCTATGAACCGTGAATTATATACGGAAGGAATCAAAACCAGGGTTGCGTATTTTTGCCCGAGTCCCGCGGATACGGACGCAGAAAGGCCCTATCATCCGCTTTGGAGAAAAATGGGCATCCGAATCCTGCCGACCGGCAAGGTCTCCGAAGCTCTGATTAAGTTAATAGAAAAGAATAAAACGACTGGTATCATGGGTGGTTTCCTTACGGTTATATTTGCAAGGCTGAATTCAGTCCTGCCGGGATTAGCGGATATTGTCGTGATGAAAAGCTACGGCAGGATGCTTCGCAGGTTCCTGTATAATACCGGACGGGAGGCAGATAAGGTATGATAAAAAAGAAGTGCTCTATTTTGAATATAACAGCAGCAGTACTGTTGATTGTTTCCTGCATCCTGTATGGGCTGATTACCGTTGTACCGTTTCTTACATTGCCGGCGGCAGGCAAGGCGGTAATTATCCCGGTACTAATTATTGCCGGGGAGGTTACCTGGTGGGCGGGAGTCGCAATCATAGGAAAGCAGGCGGTAACGAAATTTAAAAAATATCTGAATCCGTGCAACTGGATTCTCTGTAAAAAGAATTAATAAATGATAAAGCAGATAACCTTTTATTCCGGGAGAAAGAGCTTTTTCTCCCGGAAGGCTTGTAATGATATCTATAAGCTGTCGCCAAAGTCCTCCCGGAATTTAGCAACTAATTTCTGCGGCCAGTCTGATACTGCTTCCAGTCTTCCGAAGAAGAAACGAAGCACGCTTGGTTCTTCCACGAAACGAAGGCCGCCGATCAGGCCCCGGTTTTCATATAGCCAGATGATACGGTCGATCGTATATTTTATTTGGGATAGTGTATATACGCGTCTTGGCACCGCCAGACGTAAAAGCTCCATTTCCGAGAAGTGTTCGGAGCCGTCGGGATCCCGCTGCTCGGACAGGGTGCCTCTTTCCATTCCTCTTATGCCGCCTGCTATGTACATGGCGGCTGCCAGGGCGCCGGCAGGATACTCGGATTGCGGAATATGAGGAACGAATTCAAAAGCGTTCAAATGACATCCAAGACCACCCGCGGGAGTAACGACAGGTATTCCGTGCTTTACCAGTTCGTGTACCATGTATTCAATGAACTGCGGGCCCTGGGAAATGATATCTTCATCCATAGTTTCTTCCAAACCGACCGTAATTGCTTCCATTTCACGTACGGACATACCGCCATAGGTCAGGAAGCCTTCATATAACGGCACGAATTCCTTCATCTTCTGACATACGGAATCTTCTCTGACACAGATACCGCCGCCTCTTGCGAATCCGAGCTTTCTGGCAGAAAAATAGATGATATCCATCATATCGGCCATAGCGGCTGTAATTTCACGGATCGACATATTTCTGCATGCTTCCTCACGCTGCTTTATAAAATACAGATTATCCTGTAACAGGCTGGCGTCCAGTACGGTCATGATATTGTATTCTTTACATAAATTGCATACCTGACGGGCATTTTCCAAGGAAAAAGGCTGTCCGCCTATCAGGTTTGTACCGGCCTCCAGGCGTACGAAAGGAATCTTATCTGTGCCAACCTCTTCAATGAATGCCCGCAGGCGCGGAACATCGAAATTGCCCTTGAACGGGTAGTCACTTACGGGATTTAAGCCTTCCTCAATCACCAGTTCTTCGACACGTCCTCCCACACGGGTGATATGAGATTTCGTAGTTGTAAAATGGAAGTTCATCGGGACAACATCCCCCGGCTTTACAAAAGCGGTAGCCAGAATGTTCTCGCAGGCACGTCCCTGATGGGCCGGCAGGAAATAATCCATACCAAAAATTTCTTTTAATTTATCTGCTAATCTGGTAAATGTAGCAGAACCTGCATAGCTGTCGTCGGCTACCATCATAGCGGCCTGCTGCCTGTCACTCATGGCATTTACCCCGCTGTCGGTAAGCATATCCATGAAGATATCCTTATTTTTCAGCAGAAAATTATTAAACCCCGCTTCTTTCATCGATTCACAACGTTGCTCTACCGTTGGCAAAGACAATTTCTGTACAATCCTTACCTTATGCATCTCCAGAGGGATGCTTTCTCCGGTATAAAACTTAATATTTGACATTTGTTCCCTTCCTCCGCTTCATTCATTTAAATTGATAACAAATTAAATTGTTAAAACATATAAAATTATACATTTATTCCAAGTAATTTGTCAAGTATTTGAACTAATTCAAATGGTTCGTAAATAAAGTTAAAAATAAAGTATTAATTAAGGTTTGATTAACAATTTAAAATAATCTTGAGATAGCGCGGTTTATGTGCTATATTAATTTGAAAGCGGCCATACTTTTAATATGACCGGAGCAGTTTTACGTATAATGTCGCAGTACCTGGAGAATCGTATGTTTGGATATGTTAATATTTGCAAGCCCGAACTTAAAATAAAGGATTTCTATAAATACAAGGCCTATTACTGCGGCTTATGCAGAAAGCTGAAGGAACGCTACGGATATTTGGGACAGATGACCTTAACCTATGATATGACCTTCCTGATTGTGCTGCTGACCTCTTTGTACGAAAGTAACACGGTGAATAAGCGGCACCGCTGCATGGTGCATCCGGCGAAAAAACACGATATGCTCAGTAATGAGATAACAGAATATGTTGCGGATATGAATATTGCCCTGACTTACCATCATCTGCTTGACGACTGGCACGATGAAAGGAATCTGGCCGGTCTTGCCGGTGCCGGAGTGCTGAAGAAGGATTACAGGAAGATATGTGCCAGATATCCAAGGCAGTGCGCAAGGATAGAAGAAAGCCTGAAGCAGCTGCAGGAATGTGAGAAGAATAAAGAGGAGAGCATCGATACCGTATCCCGCTGTTTCGGTGAATTAATGGCCGAACTCTTTATATACAGGCAGGACAGCTGGGAGGAAAGCCTGAGAAATATGGGCTTTTTCCTGGGAAAGTATATCTACATTATGGATGCTTATGATGATCTTTTGAAGGATTTGAAACGGAACAGTTTTAATCCGCTTATTCCATTATATAAAACGGAAAATTACGAGACAGAGTGCCGTAACATGCTGAATATGATGATGGCCGAATGCACCGGCGAATTTGAGAAGCTCCCCTGCCTGCTGGATGCTGATATTTTACGCAATATCTTGTACCTGGGAGTTTGGACGAAATTTGACGCAAAGCAAAAAGAAGGAAAAGTAAAGGAAGGGACTAAGTATGATAATGGATCCATATAATGTACTGGGAGTATCATCGAATGCTTCGAATGATGAGATTAAAAGAGCTTACCGGGATTTAAGCAGGAAGTACCATCCTGACTCCTATGTTGATAATCCGCTTTCGGATTTGGCTGAGGAGAAATTTAAAGAGGTTCAGGAAGCCTATGATCAGATCATGAAAGAGAGGGAAGGCGGATATAGTCAGAGAAGCTCTTCCTACGGCCAGCAGGCCTCTTCAAGCAGTTATGAATACTCAAACGGTTATGAAGAGGAAGATTCCCTGGAAATGCGGGCCGTAAATAACTATCTGAACGCCAGATATTACAGGGAGGCTCTGAATGCGCTTTCCGGTATCTCAAACCGCAATGCAAGATGGTATTACTACAGCGCAATGGCAAATGCGGGAATGGGAAATAATGTCGTAGCCTGCAATCACGCACAGCAGGCGGTTAATATGGAGCCCCGCAACCGGGAATATATTGACCTTCTGAATCAGCTGCAATGGCGAAGCCAAAAATACCAGAGCAGGGGCTACGGTATGGGAAGATCTTCTTATGGTACCGGTAATTTATGCTGTGACTTGTGGTGTGCGGATACCTTATGCGAATGTATGGGAGGCGATTTGTGTTCATGTTTCTAGGTGCAAAGCGATTGGCATTCTTAAGTCTTTTACTTGCATGTACGATATTGCTGGTCATTTTCAGCGGAATATTGGAAACGAATTCCCTGTTTCTTCTGGCAGGGGCATCCTTTGGCGTAGGCATTGCCATACGGGAAAGCGGACTCAGGTTCGGCTCGGGTTTTCTGATCGCCGCGGTACTGCTAAGCTTTCTGCTGGCGCCGAATAAGCTGTATTGCCTTACGTTTGCCTTCATGGGTTTGTATCTGGCAATTGCCGAATTTGCATGGGATAAGCTTGCTTTGGCAAAGACAGGCGGGAATCGGAATGTGATATTATGGGTGATAAAGTATGCCGTATTCAATGCCATATACGTTCCTGTAATACTGTTCTTTCCGAAGCTGGTATATCAGGGTGAGCTGAGCCCGGTATTTCTTGCGGCCATCCTGCTGGCAGGCCAGGCCGCACTGTTTGTTTATGATATGGCATACGGCTACTTCCAGAAATCCATATGGGGAAAAATCCGGGTTCATATTAAACACTATTGGATGAAAGAGTAAGATAATTACAATAAAAAACAAGTAGAAACCGATTTCCAAGTCTGCTATAATGTGTAATAACAAATACAGGCAATCCGTTATTTCACTACGAATTTACGCATTATTCAACTTGCCTGCAGGTTAAATATGCAGGAAAGAGGCTATCATGGAATTAACAGGAATTCAATTACTACTATTTATTGTGGCAGCCATTGCTATTGGATTTTCTAAAACAGGAGTTACCGGCGCAACTTTACCTGCGGTGGCCTTGATAGCCTGTACCTTCGGGGCAAAACAGTCCTCCGGGATTATGCTTACCATGTTAATTATCGGTGATTTTCTTGCCGTCTTCAATTATGGGAAATACGGTAAGTTCAAGGATGTTATGAGAGTACTGCCGCCTGCTCTCGCAGGACTCTTGTTGGGAGGGGTAGTCGGAGGCTTTCTGAATGATGCGCAGTTTAAGTTTTTACTTGGAATTATTATTAGTATTTGCTCGGTCCTTTTGGTCTGTCAGGAAAAGTCGGGGAAAACAATCAAGGTTCCCGATCATCCGTTCTATCATGTTATGGTTGGCATATTAAGCGGTTTTTCTTCTATGGTCGGTAACGCGGCAGGCCCTATATTCAGTGTATATCTGCTGTCTCTCTCGTTTGACAAGAATAAATTTATGGGCACAACCTCATGGTTTTTCCTTATCGTTAACCTGTTAAAGCTGCCGTTCCTTATATTTTCATGGCACACGGTGAACCTCGGTACGGTCAAATATACGGTTTACATGCTGCCCTGCATACTGATCGGAGCATTGCTTGGCGTATACTTTATCAAAAAAATCAATGAAAGGCTCTTCAAGATGCTGGTAATTATAATGACAACTTTGGCTGCGGTCCGGTTACTGATATAAACTCCGGGCCTGAATGCGTCGGGGCTAATTTGGAGCAGACTGTTTCAAAACAGGCATCCACGCCATTAAAATCCATACTGCCTATATAGTAGGCTTCAAGGACTGCGTGTTCTTTTTTTGTTTCCGAAAGCTTTTCCAGTGCGTTATCAATCAGTAAATCATAAAGCAGGCCATTGTTTTCCAGTTCGGCCTTATATCTTTTCAGCATATCGAAATCGGTTAACTGTTCCAAATGAATGGTTTCATCATAGTTCCCCAAGGATTGGCTTTCCGTACTGACCAGCATGATATCCAGATCGGCAATTAATAAATGCCGGAGCTTTTCCGGGTGAAGAGGGTGGTAGAAGCAATCGGTGTGACAGCCTCTTAAAGCTGCTTCGGCCAGGATGCGTTCAAGCAGTGCGGAAGAAAGATTGATGCTGTTTCCCTTAATTCCCCATACACTTTTATCCGCACATAGGGCATCGGTATAATTGATATAACCATCGGCCGAGTATGCTTCGGCAAAGAGTTTCCTGCCGCCGGGATTTAATGGTTCTGCGCTGCTCCTGCCGCCGAACAGCTTATATATTATTTTTTCACTCAGGATGGTAAATTTCTTATAGTCCGTGCAGTTGTCGTAGAT
>JAEWSD010000026.1 GCA_023398615.1 Bacillota bacterium | reverse complement strand
TTAATAAGTGATAGACGATATCTCATATCTTGTGTTATACTAGCCATAGCGAGAAGCTCCTTTAGGTTTTTTTGTTTGTGGTGATTCAAATATAACACAAAGGATAAAACTTCTCGCTATTTTTTTCAAAGAATGTAACACATGTATTGTAATCCTACACTTCCTGCTCTTTTAATTCAGCTTTATTCTTGACAACTACTACCTTTGAAATAAAAGTCACTTTATTTCCATAACCGTTCTTAAAAAAAGTTGTAATCTTAACAACTCCCTTTTTCTTTGCAGTAAGTTTCCCGTTTTTAGACACCGATGCAATATTACTGTTACTGCTCTTATAAGTAACCGTTAGTATCTAATTCTTCTGGGAATATCAGCTTTACTGATTTTGTTTTACCTGCAATGATATTGAAATCCTCTCTTGTATCATTCCATGAATATTCCATTTGAGAAAGAGCCTGTCTTTGTTTTAAAGAATATTCCGCTCCGCTAAAATCAGAATGAACCGATTCTGCTCTGACAGGAACTACAGGTAATACTAAGGTTATTACTAATAAAAGTAACAACAATACTTTAAACTTTTGTTTCATAAGAAACCCTCCTTTTTTCTTTATGTAAGTATATTTCACTTTTATAGAGCATTCTAACACACCTCATATGTCTTTACAATTAAAAGTACTTATATAGAGAAAATGGAGGTGTTGCAATTGACCGATAATACAACGAAAAAAAACATTGATTATAAAAATTGGGATTGCGGATTAAAGAAGTCCGTACCGCTCAAAATTTAACACAAGAGAACCTTGCAGAACGTGTAGGCTGTTTCGTTTCTCACATTTCCAATATTGAAAACAGCCATACAAAAGCTTCACTGAATATCTTGCTTGGTATTGCAAATGCTTTGAATACAAGCATAGATTACCTCTTAGCTGACCAGTATGTTAATTCATCTTTAGCACTGGATAATGAGATATTAAGAGCAGTAAAAGACCTTGATGATGAGAAGAAACAAAAGATTTTAAAGATGATTGCAATTATGTAGTTACTCCATCCTCATGCAGTCTATCATAAAAGCAACCGCTGACTTAAATCCAATCTCAAAAGACTGGTTCATAGCCATATGAGAAATGTAAAACAAAATCTCTCTAAATTGTTCGTATTCCGATTGTGACATGGTTTCTTTATATGGCTCTAAGGCTCTGCAAATCTCATCTGTCAGTAATTGGTCTGCCTTCTCGTATCTGCTCCCTTGTACAAAGCTTTCAAATAGTTCCTCAAATAATTTACTCATGGCTTATTCTTCCTTTCTTATAATTCCAATAGGTCAATATATGTATCAGTTCATACATTTGCGGATAGCTTAACCGCCTCCAGTCTGACAGACCGTATAACTCCAGTAACAGAAAATCAAAGAAATCCTTCGTGATACGTTTTTGAAAAATCAATCGGCACAAGATTTTATACTGTCCAGTAGTATAAGTGGTAGGAATTACTTTAACAGTAGACCTTATATTCTGCATGATTAAAGTCTTGCTATCATAGTTCAACAACTTCATAGCTCTTATACTCCTTTCCACATAATTCCTCACATACTGCATAATGAGGGCAGTATGCACAGACGTCAAAATCACATTCGCCTATTGCATATCCATTGATAACAATAGGAATACATACAGATAAGTAATCCTTACATTTCTGGCAACAGGAGCAGTATTCTCCTGCTGACAGCCCTTGAAAATAACACATAGAAACACTTCCTTTCTTGATTTTAGGCAAAAAAATAAAGCCTGATATGGCTTATTACTGGTTTAATGTATACTGCTTTTGTTTATGGCTCACCGTCTGACTTCCATACTTCATGCGGATATCTTCAAGACTGATTTCTGCTTTATGATACCTCTTATAATCTCCAAAATGCCAAGTCCATGCCTTTTTCTTGGGAGCGTACTTAAATCCCAATTCCTTTAGCTTCTGCTTATACACATAGCAATTAAAACACCATATCCATGAACCAATGATTTCTTTTTCCATTCTATACCCGATAATTACATTAAGAACCTCTTTAAATGCCGTATTCTCCTCATTTTCGTCATAGGTATACGATTGACCATCGGACTTATTTTCAGCCTTTAGGCAGTCAAATAAGAGGTCATATTCTGCATTGATTTCTTGCATATCTGATACTTTACCTCCATTGTCTGGATGATGTTTTAATAACAGCTTTTTATACTGACCCCTTAATTCATCCATGTTATTCACTTCTTGAAACCATTTCATAATCAACAACTCCTTTCAAATTTACTTAAAAATGGGTACAAAAAAAGAGCAGTTTAACGACTTACTCTCAAGGTCGATAAATTTTCCTAACATAATACCGTTGGGTAGTAAACTAGAAAATTAATTTCACATTATATGACTGGGCACCTCCCAAAATATATATAATTTTTTTCTCCTATATAGGCATTTCTTAAAAAATCTGTGTAAAAGCTGTGTAGTACTTGCTTTTTCTTAGCCCATGAGTTATTATATTACATGCTGAAACCCTCACAAACACTGGGTTTCTCAACTTACAATTCGAGTGTTCGAGACCTTCCACTCGTAAAACAAAACTAAAGGAGAATTGAATATGAGAAACAAAAAAGCACTATTTCTGGCACAGGCCGCCTTAATAGCGGCATTCTACTTTGCATTGGTCTATCTGTTTAAACCAATCAGCTTTTCCTTCGGACAGTTAAGAATTGCGGAAGCATTAACTATCCTTCCCTTCTTTACACCTGCTGCCATTCCGGGAGTTACTATCGGCTGCCTTCTGGGAAACTATCTGACCGGAGCAGATATTCTGGATGTAATATTCGGAACACTTGCAACCCTGATCGGAACCATCGGTTCTTATGGTTTAAGAAGGTTTAAATTCCTGGTTCCAATTCCACCGATCCTTGCAAATACAATTATTATACCCTGGGTTCTTCGTTTTGCTTACGGGGAAGCCTTACCGATCCCCCTCATGATGTTAACGGTAGGAATCGGAGAGGTACTCTCCTGCGGAGTACTTGGTATGATTCTTCTGTTTGCATTAAATAAACATAAAAGGACGATATTTCGAATCGATTAATTCTTTCCGGAAAGAAGGCGTTTGCCTACTGCCTGAAACAAAAAATTTGACATGGAAGCAATGATTAATTCAGGATATGTATCCTGTTGCATCATTATTTCCATGTCATCTTATTGTAAAACGGTATGTTATTTAATGTATATTCCTATAGTTCGCAGTTATTTACCGTACGCGGGAACGGAACAACATCCCGGATATTGCCCATGCCGGTCAGGTACATAACACAGCGTTCAAAACCAAGTCCAAATCCCGCATGTCTTGCCGAACCGTACCTTCTAAGGTCCAGATAAAAGGTATAATCCTCTTCCTTAAGCCCCAGTTCCTTCATTCTTGCCGATAATTTGCCGTAATCGTCCTCTCTCTGGCTTCCTCCGATAATCTCCCCGATTCCGGGTACTAAAAGGTCCATAGCCGCAACCGTCTTATTATCGTCATTCAGCTTCATATAGAAGGCTTTGATATCCTTGGGATAATCCGTTACAAATACCGGCTTTTTGTAGATTTCCTCTGTCAGATACCTCTCATGTTCCGTCTGCAGATCGCATCCCCAGCTTACCTTATAGTCAAATTTATCATTATTCTTCTCAAGGATTTCGATTGCCTCCGTATAGGTAACGTGGCCGAAATTCGAATTTGCCACATGGCTTAAGCGCTCCAGAAGCCCCTTATCGACAAATTCATTGAAGAATTTCATTTCCTCCGGCGCGTTTTCAAGTACATACCGGATGATAAACTTAATCATCCCTTCGGCTAACATCATGTCATCCTTTAAATCCGCAAATGCAATCTCCGGTTCGATCATCCAGAATTCCGCCGCATGACGGGTAGTATTGGAGTTCTCCGCACGAAAGGTCGGCCCGAAGGTATAGATGTTGCGGAAAGCCATCGCATAGGTTTCACCGTTTAGCTGCCCGCTTACCGTAAGATTCGTCTCTTTCCCGAAGAAATCTTCCTGAAAGTCCACCTTGCCTTCCTTCGTCCTCGGAAGGTTATCCATATCCAAAGTAGTTACACGGAACATTTCTCCGGCACCCTCCGCATCGCTTCCGGTTATTAAGGGTGTATGGACATATACGAAACTTCTTTCCTGAAAATACTTATGGATTGCATAAGCAATCAGGGAACGTACACGGAATACCGCCTGGAAGGTATTCGTCCTCGGTCTTAAATGTGTGATCGTTCTCAGGTATTCCAGGGAATGCCTCTTTTTTTGAAGCGGATAGTCTGCCGTAGAAGTCCCTTCTATCTGAATCTCGTCCGCCTGAATCTCAAACGGCTGCTTTGCCTCCGGCGTTGCCACCAGGGTACCCCGGACAACAATTGCCGAACCGACATTTAATTTCGAAATTTCCGCAAAGTTATTTAATTTATCATTATATACGATTTGAAGTGTCTCAAAAAAAGATCCGTCGTGCAGCACAATGAATCCAAAGGTTTTAGAATCCCTGACACTTCTGACCCATCCGCCGATGGAGACATTCCTGCCGATAAACA
>JAEWSD010000235.1 GCA_023398615.1 Bacillota bacterium | reverse complement strand
TATAATTCGTAAGGTGTGACTTGGTAGACATAGTAGTTCAGCCAGTTCGTATACATTGCATTGGAGTGTGATCGCCAAAGCATAACAGGCCTTTCCTCCGCGTTGTCATCCGGGTAGTAATTCCGGGGGATCTGGATATCGAGCCCCTTATCCTTGTCTCTTTTATATTCCTTATCCAGCGTCAGTCTGTCATACTCAGGATGGCCCATGACAAAAATCTGCTTCCCGTCCTGTGCCATTACGATGAATACGCCCGCTTCCTCCGATTCTGCCAGAATCGTCAGCTCCGGATTGTTTCGGATATCTTCGCCTGAAACCGTCGTATGTCTGGAATGGGGGGCGTAGAATAAATCGTCAAAGCCTCGTACAAACGCAACTTTTCTGTGAAGTACCCTATGCGGAAATACTCCGAACATCTTTTGCTTGAGCGGTATCTTATGGATGCCGTAATGGTAGTATAAGCCTGCCTGCGCACCCCAGCAGATATGAAGGGTGGAGGTAACATTTATCTTAGACCATTCCATAATATTCTTTAATTCATCCCAGTAGGTCACCTCTTCAAATTCCATCAGCTCTACCGGTGCTCCCGTAATAATCAGACCGTCAAACTTTTTATTCTTCACATCGTCATACGTAAGATAAAACTGATCCAGATGACTGGATGCGGTATTCTTTCCCACATAGGATGCGGTAGTCAAAAACGTCATATCCACCTGAATCGGTGTATTCGACAAACAGCGCAGCAGCTGCACTTCCGTGTCCTCTTTTAACGGCATCAGATTCAGTATCGCTATCCGCAGCGGCCTGATATCCTGATGCAGGGCACGTGTTTCGTCCATCATGAATATGTTCTCGTCCTCGAGTATTTTTTTTGCCGGTAAATCACTTTGTACCTTAATTGGCATTTCATCACCATCTTTACTTATTTTTTATTGTATCAGTTTAACAAATTCTTCCTCCGTAATAACCGGAATACCCAATTCCTTTGCTTTCTTATTCTTCGTAGAATTTGATAAATTATCATTATTGATAAGATAATCTGTTTTTGCGGTAACCGATCCGGTAACCTTCCCGCCCTTTTGCTCTATCAGCTCCTTCAGCTCATTGCGGTTTGCAAACTGTTCCAGTGAACCTGTAATGACAAAGGTTTTATTAAGCAGCAGCAGGTCCTCACTGTTTATTTCCTGCCTTTCCAGATGGACCTCCTTTAATAGATCCGTTACCGTATTCTGATTGCTCTCATTCTGAAAGAAATCGACAAAGGCGTCCGCTATGACACCTCCTACCCCCGGGATGGCAACCAGACTCTCTCTGTCCGCGTTCATTATCCGTTCGAAATCATCCTGGAATTCCCTGCATATTACCTTCGCATTCGACAGACCGATATTGGCAATCCCCAGACTGTAAAGGAATTTTGCCGGAGAGGTGTTTCTTGCCTTCTCAATGGAGGCAACCAGGTTCCGGAATGATTTCTCCCCAAAACCTTCCATCGCAATGATCGTATCCTTATACTTCTCAACATGGAAGAGATCGGCGGTTTCCTTTATCATGCCCTTTGCGATCAGTTTTTCGATCGTGGCCTCCGACAGCCCCTCAATATTCATGGCATCCCTGCCGACAAAATGGGTCAAGGACTTTATCTTCTTGGCAAGGCAGTCCGGGTTGGTACAGTAGAGCGACTTTACGTCATTTTCCTTGCGTATCCGGGTTTCCTGGCCGCATACCGGACAGACTTCCGGTATCTCCATACCACCGCTTCGGGTTAAATTGTCCGCGATCTGCGGAATAATCATATTAGCCTTATATACCTGGACAGTATCCCCGATTCCAAGCTCCAATGCCTCTAAAATACTGATATTGTGGACACTTGCACGGCTGACTGTGGTGCCTTCCAGCTCCACCGGCTCGAAGACGGCAATCGGATTAATGAGGCCTGTCCTTGAGGCGCTCCATTCGATCTCTTTAAGCACTGTTTCGCGTATCTCGTCCGCCCATTTGAATGCAATGGAATCCCTTGGGAATTTGGATGTCGCTCCAAGAGATCTGCCATAGGCGATATCATCTAAAGTTAAAACCAAACCGTCGGACGGAAAATCATTATCCGGAATCCGTCCGGAGAACCATTTTACCTCTTCCTCGATCGTATCTTCCTGTACCGGCTTATATTCTACCGTATCAAATCCCAGGGATTTCAGCCATTTAAACTGTTCCTCTCTGGAATTTCCAAAATCAATGCCATCTCCGGTAGTGACCAGGCTAAATGCAAAAAAGTGCACATTCCTTTTTGCAGTGATCTCATTGTTGAGCTGTCTTACACTGCCGCTGCATAAGTTTCTGGGGTTCTTATATTTGGCATCCACATCCTCGATTCCTGCGTTGATCTTCTCAAAATCAGAATATTTGATGACCGCTTCCCCGCGGAGTACCACTTCCTTCGTATAACTGATATTAACCGGAATATTTTTAAACATTTTTGCATTATTGGTTATTACCTCACCAATTTCACCGTTTCCCCTGGTAACGGCTTTCGCCAAAGTCCCATCGCGATAGGTTAATACAATCGTAAGCCCGTCCAGCTTCCAGGAAAGCAGTCCCTTTTGCTTTCCCAGCCAGCTCTTTAGAGTCATAACGTCCTTTGTTTTATCCAGTGAAAGCATCGGGGCTTCATG
>JAEWSD010000095.1 GCA_023398615.1 Bacillota bacterium | reverse complement strand
CGGCTTACTATTGAAAAACAGCTTGATTTCCCGTGCCAGCTTTTCAGGTATGACAATTGGCATTAAATGCGACAGTCCTTTCATAATCAGCAGGCGGGAACCCTGAATCTGAGAATGCAGGTATTCCGAATACTCCGGAATCGCAAGAATTTCTTTTGACCCCGTAACAATGAAGGTGGGCAGCTTAATATCCTTTACCTCATCCCTGCGGTCGAACAATGATACTGCCTTCATGTCCGCACAGGTAACCTGTTCGGAACTCATCATCTGCTTAAAGTTTTTCAGAAAAAAGGAATGTACTCTCGGGCTGAAATAAGAACCTCCCGCTCTGAACATGTAGAACTTATCAATCTTACCTGTCCCAACCTTTCGCATAAAATTACTGTTAATCGTCAGCTTTGCACCGGAATTTAAAATTACCAGCCTTTCAATTGCCACCACCTTACGGACGGCCAGCTCCAGGCTGATCGTTCCGCCCATAGAATGTCCCACGCAGGTTAAATGATCCCCGAAATCCTCCTTGCAGGACTCGACAAGCTTTTCTATTGCCGCCGCATAATCACTAACGCTTTTCATTGCCTCTCCGTCCGAAAGATTGTGTCCCGGCAGGTCCACAAGAATACAGTTATATTCACGGAACTGTTCGGCAAGTGCTCTCAGTGCCAGCTTATTCCCGCCTGCTCCATGAATAAAAAGAAGTGTTTCTCTGCTTTTTGAATCGCCGATTACTTCATAGCTGATGCCTGTTAAAGAATCCTTTTTTAAAGCCATTTTAATTTCCCCCATGGTATAGTAGATTAGGCATTTGCAAAACTCCTTTTTGAGTTTTACAAATGCCAATGGTAATTTACAATTACCAATTATAACATTTTATGACTAATTATGCAAATTATTCTTAAAAAACTCCATAAAATCCCATAAGGAAAACTTTGGAAGTCGAATTTCGACTTTAGCTTTCATTCTTCGCACCACTCAATTCCAGGTCCAAGCCATCAAGTATTCGGTTCATAGTGCGTACTGCGCACATTTTACCGCACATGGAGCAGCTCTGCTTGTCTTCCGGAGGTACACTTTCGAAATATGCCTTCGCCTTATCCCCATCAATTGCACATCGGAACATTTCCTCCCAATTCAAGCTGCGGCGGGCTTCCCCCATCCGGTAATCGGCTCTGCGGGCATCCTTCACGCCCTTAGCAATATCTGCAGCATGAGCGGCTATTTTGGAAGCAACGATTCCTTCCTTCACATCATTAAGGTCAGGAAGACGCAAATGCTCCGCAGGAGTAACATAGCAGAGGAAATCCGCTCCGTTTGCGGCTGCGATCGCTCCTCCGATTGCCGATGTGATATGATCATATCCCGGTGCGATATCCGTAACAAGAGGTCCAAGTACATAAAATGGCGCACCGTGGCAAATCCGTTTTTCTAATTTCATGTTTGCCGCAATCTCATCCATCGCCATATGCCCGGGTCCTTCTACCAATACCTGTACATCCTTATCCCAGGCCCGTGTAACAAGATTCCCTATCTCAATTAACTCCGCTATCTGTGAAGCATCCGAAGAATCCGCTATACTGCCGGGCCGGAACGCGTCTCCCAGGCTGACGGTAACATCATATTCACGAAAGATATCAAGCAGTTCGTCGTAATACTCATAGAAAGGATTTTCATTTCCTGTGAGCTTCATCCAGGCAAACAGCAGTGAACCTCCGCGCGATACCACGTTCATCTGTCTCTTATCGCGCAGGAATACTTCTATCGCACGACGGTTCATTCCGGCATGTATCGTCATGAAATCGACGCCTTCTTCCGCATGGGAACGTACTACCTTCAGAAAATCCCGTGCCGTGATGTCTTTAAGATCCTTTTCCAGATATCCGATGGCATCGTAAACAGGTACGGTGCCGATCATGGCGGTGGATTCCTCAATCAGCTTTTGCCGAAACTCCCTGGTCTTACCATAGTTGCTTAAATCCATAATCGCCTCTGCGCCATACCTTTCGGCAAGCTTAACCTTATCCATCTCAGCACGGTAGTCCACACAGTCTCCGGAAATCCCCAGATTAACATTGATTTTTGTCCTCAATCCGCTGCCGATGCCGTACGGGTGAAGCTTCCTATGATTCCTGTTGGCAGGAACCGCTACCTGTCCCGAGGCAACCAGCGCAAGAAGTTCCTGCTCGGCCAGGCCTTCCTCTCCGGCAATAACCGACAGCTCTTTCGTGACTATGCCATGCCTGGCAGCTTCCATTTGTGTCCTATAAGTCATATGTATCTCTTCCTTTCTTTAATGTAATTACTGACACCCCGCACTTGAACTGGGTCTTTCCTATGCAACAAGAAAGAGTTTGCCAAGGGCAAACTCTCGCGCCGAGCGCGGCCGGCTTTGCCGGTAAAATTCCATACGCGCGAGTAAGCACCCTGCACGGAGTGCTTTTTTATTGTATAGGGAATTCGGAGGAATTTCCTATACAATAAAAAAAGAGTCCTCCTTGTAAAAAAAAGAAGCACTCTGTCAAATACGCCCGGCGTATATGGATTGCTTCCCTACGCCAGTGTTAACTGTCAGGTTCAAAGGGTCAGGTTTTACCTTCTCAACTAAAAAGTCCCCCCGCAATATTGAATCTATTACATTTCTAAATTCTATTCAGTTCTTATGCTTACGTTAGTCTAGCATAAATAACCGGCTTTGTCAACATTCCGATAGTGCCCTCCGGGACACAAAAAGCAACGGAAGCAATTATCGGCTCCTGTTGCTTTTTGTGTTCTGTTTTCAGTTTTGTACTTACCGGATTACATCCTCGACTCTTGTGATACTTGCATTTCCTTCCAGATCTGCGTATATGTATAGTATCTTGCAGCCCTCGAGAGGCGGGTTCGTTATCGTAGTCGTTTTGCAGATAATACAGTAATTAAATCCTGCTACTAACTGAGATGCGACGTAAAGAACCGGCTCATATTTTACTCCTACAATTCCCTCCACGGCCTTGCTGAAGGCAGTAGCCGCCTGCTCAGGCAAGTTAACAGTCGGCATGCTCTGGTAATTCCAGCCACCAATTACATTTCCCATTTTTATTTCTCCTTCCTTAAATTGTAATTTTATTATACATTTTTATACATTTTTTGTCAACACATTACATTATTTTTTAATAAAATTACCAATTAATAAGTGCTTGTAAAAAATAGGCCTTGAAAAATTGGTTAGTTTAAACTAATATTATATCATATCCATAAATTAAACGGGGTGATTTTATGAAGATACAGGAATCCGCAGAAGACTATCTGGAAATGATCCTGATGCTGAGGGAAAGAAGCGGGCAGGTTCGGTCCATAGATATCGTAAATGAGATGGGATATTCTAAGCCAAGTGTAAGCATAGCCATGAAAAAGCTGCGGGAAAACGGATATATCAGAGTAGATGAAAACGGATTTATAACTTTAGAACAACCGGGGCATGAAATAGCTGTTCAAATGTATGACCGCCACCAAACGCTTGCTAAAATCCTGATGGCGGCCGGTGTCGGTGAGGGTACGGCAATCAAAGATGCCTGCAGGATCGAACATGTCATCAGTGATGAAAGCTACCGGTGTTTAAAAAGACATTTTAAAAATTATTTAGCTTAAGTCTCCGGAGTGATTCCGGAGGTCAGGAAAGGATCTGCGGTAATCAAGCGGATATCTGTCAATTCTTTCTTAAGTACGTATGTAAGAAAAACAGGCATTCCGTAAACCCCTTTAAAGCAAGTCTTTAATGAGGTAAGCGGAATGTCGTATTTTTCAGCCAATTCTTCCGCCTGTGACTTTCCATACGCTTCACCAAAGACTGTAAATCGGCCCGAAGAAATAATACCAAAGCACACCGATACTGTTTATAAAGCCATGTGCCAGCACAGAAGCCCACAGATTATCATACTTAAACCTAATCATACTAAAGACCACCGCATCCACTGCGGTAATTGCAATACCAACAACCCCCTGTTCCGAATGAGCCATTCCAAACGGGACGGAGGATATTATAACCGCCAAAATCTTTCCCAACCGCCCATTTCCCGCAATCACACGTATTCTTGACTGGAAGTAACCGCGGTACGCCATTTCCTCCCCCAGGGCGGCAAGAATCCAGCCGGCTCCCAGAAGAAACAGCAGTAATCCCAGATTCCCTTTTAAATTTTCAAAGGCCGTTAGTACCTGTTTTGTTCCGGTTATATGATTCAGTAAAGGAATCAGCAATCCGATATCCGCTAAAGTCCAAACTACCATCAGAAAGAATATCTGAATTATCATCTTAAGCGGGTGTTCCGCTCTTTTAAAACCAAATACCTCCTCCTGCTTTCTTCCCAATAACAGGGTAATGGCCGCAATAGCTGCAATTATTACGGTTGGTATCAATATATCAAAGGAAACCGCCAAAACGATCAGCGTAATTTCAAAAAGAGCCAACCATTCTTGTACCGATTTTTTATTCATTTGTCTCACCATTCCTTTCCTCTGTTTATTTTCTTACATGAGTAAGTTTAAATCTAACATAACAAAGCAAAAAGCTATACTGAGGACGTCGTGAACATACCGGTATCTTACATGGAACAGCCCGCCGCTCTTCGCCCTGCCTGTAAGCGTTAGGATCAGATTCGCGGCCGTAACCAAAAGGATAACCCAAGCAGCGGCATGAATCGATGCTATATGCGAAAGCACCGAATAGCTCAATAATCCTGTTATTAACCGGTAAAGGAGAAAAACTGCGGCACTCAACTGGGTTATGCTTAAGATTATAACACTTACCGGAAGCTTTCTTTTCCGTAATAAAAGAATCGTACAAAAAAGCGCTCCCATAAACGTAGTAACGAGAAATAATACAGATATCGCCGCTATTACGGTTTTACTCTCAAATATCCCTGCCGCACCATCCATCCTGATATATGTATGGGACGGATCGGAAGCCAGTAGTATTTTCCCATCCCTGACCAGAAATCTGACCTTTCCGAAAGGCGTATCATAGGTATCATTCCCGATATGCGTGATGGGTACACCGTTTAACCGATACCCTCCGGAACGTGTGCCGGCTATTGTAATGATTTTGCCTGGGAGGATATATCTTAAGAACTT
>JAEWSD010000173.1 GCA_023398615.1 Bacillota bacterium | reverse complement strand
CATTAATCTTGGACATTTAAATTCGACCGCACACCTTCTGGCCTTTGTTGCGCAGGAGGAAGGATATTTTAAAGAGGAAGGGCTGACTGTAACGCTTACTCAGTTTTCCAGTGCTGCGGAGCTTTCTTCCGGCCTCCAGTCCGGTAAACTGGATGTGGCTTTTATCGGTTCCGTACCGATTCTTACCTTCCAGAGCCAGGGTCATGACCTGACCATTTTTGGCGGCGCGATGACAAACGGTCACGGTTATGTCATTAAGCCCGAGTTTACAAAGGCCGTTGAACAAATCGACATAAACATTCTCAAAGGCAGGAACGTTGCTTCCGTTAAAAACAGCGTTCAGGATGCCGAACTGCAAATTTTACTGAAGAATGCCGGAATTGGGATCGGTGAAGGAAGCAACAAAGTAAATATTGTTTATTTCGACAGTCAGAAAGATGCGTATGCAGCGTTGCAAAATGACACAATCGATGCGGCTTCGGTATATTCGCCGTATGCCTCTCTTGCCAAAGGGCAGGGCTACGAGGTCGTTTACTACTGCTCCGAAGAAGAAGCTCTGAAAAACCAGCCTTGCTGCCGTCAGGTTGCCACGACTGCCGCTCTTACCGAAAAGCCGAATACATACACTGCTTTTGAAACAGCGCTGATCAAGGCTTATAAGTTCTCTCAGGAAAATGAAGAAGAAACCATAAAGGACGTTAAGAAGTACATCGATATTGAAGAAGATTACATCCGCACCGAGGTTTACGGAGGCTACAGCTACTCAAGTCCTGATCCGGACAAACAAGGTACGATTCAGCTAAAAAATACAATCGTAGAACTTGGTTATACGAATGATTACGATATTGAAAAGCTGTACAATACAAGCATTTACAAAAATGCGCTGGATAGTCTGATAGCCGCAAATCCTGATGATACGGTATATAAGGAATTGCAGGCACACTTCAACGAGTTTGAATAATGGATTTGGTTCTTTTCAGACATGTCCTGCTGAAAACGAAAAGAGTGAGGTGAACCTCTTTGAATAAAATTGAAATACAGAATTTAACGGTTGATTATACCGAAAAAAATAACCGGTTTACGGCTTTAAAGGATGTGTCTTTTTCCGTCGGAGCCGGTGAATTTGTCAGTGTAATCGGCTCCAGCGGCTGTGGAAAAAGTACATTGCTGAGTGTTTTGGAAGGTCTAAATTCTCCTACAAACGGACAGGTTACAATAGACGGGGAACCGATCAGGGGCACAGGGACGGATCGCGGCGTTGTTTTCCAGCATTATTCGCTCTTCCCCTGGATGACGGCCCGGAAGAATGTTGCTTTCGGTGTGAAACAAGTAAAAAAAAGTCTTTCTAAATCAGAACGGTTCAAAATCGCAGATGAATTCCTGGATAAAGTGGGGTTGGAAGATTTCAAGCACAAATACCCGTCTCAATTATCCGGAGGTATGCAGCAGCGTGTAGCCATTGCGAGAGCGCTTGCTATGGATATGGAGATTCTGCTGATGGATGAGCCGTTCGGTGCAATTGACGTAAAGAATCGGACGCTGCTGCAGGAGCTTCTTCTAAAACTGTGGGAAGGAGACGGAACACAGAAAAAGAAAACGGTGGTTTTTGTAACTCATGATGTGGATGAAGCAATATTGCTTGCAGACCGCATTATTATGATGTCGTCAAGCCCGGGCAAGGTATTAAAAGAGATTCCTGTTCCGTTTGAACGGCCAAGAAAACGTTCCGCTCTTGTCAACACAAGCGAATATGGTTCATTCCGCAATGAACTTCTCTCATTGTTTTATGGCGGGATTGCTGATAGAATCGGCGGGGACGAGGTGGTGCTGTAATGACATTCAAAAAAAGGTATTTCAGGACGGCAAACCTGTTGTTTGCTGCCGTTCTCCTCATCCAGCTGCTGCCCGATACGGTCAAAAATGAAACCTGTACATCCTATGCGGTCTGGTTTGTGATAGGTGTCGAAGCTTTGGTACTCACAGTTACCGCATTTGTGAAAAATGAAAAGAGTCTGAATTTATTTCTGGATATTATCAGCTTTTTATATGGGCTTCTCATTCTTTGGACTTTGGCGACCGCCAAGTTCAATATCCTCAATGAAGCGCTGTTTCCGGCACCGGGCAGGATATTTGAGCAGTTCATTCGGGATTTCACTAAAATCATTGTTAATATAAGAAGTTCGCTGGGCATTATTATTCAGGGATACCTGCTGGCCTGCATTGCCGCGATTCCTCTTGGATTATTTCTCGGATGGAGCACGAGACTTGGCAATGCGGCTACTTACATATCGAAATTTCTCGGATCTATCCCCCCGATTGTATACATTCCGTACGGGATTGCTCTTTTGCCTACCTTCCGGTCCGTTTCCGTCTTCGTGATCTTTCTGGCGACCTTTTGGCCGGTGCTCGCAAGTACCATGAGCGGTGTCCTGAACGTCGAACAAAAGGTCATTGATTCTGCTAAAGTGCTGAAAGTAAACGGTTTTACGATGCTTTTTTCGATTATTCTTCCGGCGGCGCTTCCGCAGATTTTTATAGGATGCAATCAGGGTCTCAGTGTTTCGTTTATTCTCCTGACTTCTGCTGAGATGATCGGTGCCCGTGACGGGATGGGCTACTATATAAAGAATTATTCGGATTTTGGTGACTACACCCGGACGATTGTCGGCCTGCTTGTAATCGGCATTGTAGTCATTGCGATATCTTTCCTGTTTAATAAATTGCAGCGGCATTTATTGAAATGGAAAAAATAAAGGAGGATTTGCTGTGATAGAAATTCTATGGCATGGCAGAGGCGGTCAGGGAGCTTTTACTGCGGCAAGGTTACTCGGTGCGGCTTATGCGCTTCGTGGAGAAAACGGCTTTTCACTGGCGTTTCCTTCATTTGGACCTGAACGGAGAGGAGCGCCGGTTCGAGCGTTTACAAAGCTGGACGATAAGCCTATCGGAAATCGCAGCGAAGTGGAAAGAGCGGATTACAGTATCTTTCTGGATGAAACGCTCTTCTTTGAAAGTGCTTTTTCAGAGCTGAAACCGAACGGTAAAATTTTACTGAATACGAAAGGCGACTTCAAGGATAAACGGATTATCACAGTCGATGGTGATGCTCTTGCGATTGAAACTTTGAAGCTGCCCATTACAAACACAATTATGCTCGGCGCTTTTTCTGCCGTATTTGACGGAATAGAGCTTGGCGATATTGAAGAAGCCATCCGGCAGTACATGCCGCAAAAGCTGCAAGACAAGAATATCGCGGCAGTTGCAGCGGCAGCGGCCGGTGTTCGCGTTTGTCGGGAGGTTAACCTATGAGACCGTATCTAAGAGAAAAAATACCCGGGAAGCTGTCGGAAATTCCGGATGCGACAGCTTATGAAGCCGGATATCTGGTAACAAAAAACGCGGGATGGCGGAATATGCGCCCGGTAATCGACCTTGATAAATGTATAGGATGTCTGCAATGTTATCTGTATTGCCCCGACGGAGTGATTTTCAGGGATGGCGGCAAAGCGGCGATTGATTATGACTTTTGCAAGGGCTGCGGGATCTGCAAAAAAATTTGTAAACCGGGTGCGATCAGAATGGAGGCGGAAAAGTAATGGCAAAACAGTTTTTGTCCGGCAATGAAGCCTTTGCATATGGAACCCGCCTTGCCCGGCCTCAGGTCATTTCCGCTTATCCGATTACGCCGCAGACCATTGTTGTGGAAAAATTGTCTGAGATGGTAGAGGACGGCAGCTTAAAGGCGGAGTTTATTCATGTGGAATCCGAACATTCGGCGCTGTCATGCGCAATGGGAGCTTCGGCGGTCGGTGCGCGCACCTTTACGGCGACCTCCTCTCAGGGGCTTTTGTATATGGCAGAGTGTCTGACTTATGCCTCCGGCGGACGTTTCCCCATCGTAATGATGAATGCCAATCGCTCAACCGCCCTCCCCTGGAATATCTACGGTGATCAGCGCGATTCGTTATCGCAGCTGGACTGCGGCTGGATACAGGCGTATGCGGAAAATGCGCAGGAAAGTCTTGACCTTGCGCTGATGAGTTATTTCATAGCCGAGCACAAGGATGTATCTACACCCTTTATGGCCAATCTGGATGGCTTTGTTTTAACACATACCTATGAGACTGTGGATGTTCCTGAACAGGTTCAGGCGGAGTTGTTTCTGCCTCCTTATCAAACGGAAAACAAAATGGATTTGGAACATCCCCGTAATCTTGCCTTTTCAGCCGGGCCGGATCATAACACGGTTTTTAAATATAAAGAGCATATCGGGCTTCTTAATGCAAAAAGGGTAATCATACAGGCGGAAGAACGGTTTGGGGATATTTTCGGGAGACGGTATACGGGTCTTACCGAAAGCTACCGTACGGAAGATGCCGAATACATTATCATTACGCTTGGAAGTATCGCCGGGCTAATCAGGGAAACCGCAGACAAGCTGCGAGCCAAAGGTGAAAAAGTCGGGTTGCTGCGGCTGCGTTATATACGTCCGTTTCCAAATGAGGAGATCTCCGCGGCGGTAAAAAACGCGAAATCGGTCGCGGTTTTGGAAAAAGACATTTCCTTCGGCAACGAAGGCACCGTTTATACCAATGTCAACTCGGCCTTGTATAAGGCGGGTTTGTCTGTTCCTGCTTCAAATTATATCGGTGGTCTCGGCGGTAAAAACATATCGGAGGCTGAGGTTGTAAAAATCTTTGAAGACTTAAGAAATGAAAGAGCAGCCGTACGTTTTTTAGGCATTGGAGGTGACAAAGGATGAGCTTGACCGCAAAGACTTTAAGCGGGGAGGAATTCTTTTACGGGCATAAGGCCTGTGCCGGATGCGGCGGCAGCCTGGCGGTGAGAATAGCCTTAAAGGTATTGGGCGAGCGTTCGATTGCCGTATTGCCTGCCGGATGTATGTCGGCGGTCGGTTTCAACTTTCCGCAGCTGTGTTTTGGGAATAACGCCATCATTTCTACATTTGCGGGGACGGCTTCCATGCTGACCGGCATTGAGGCGGGTCTGCGTGCACAGGGAATCGGCAATTTTCATGCGGTAGGCTTTGCCGGTGACGGAGGAACGGCTGATATCGGCATACAGGCGCTTTCCGGCGCGATTGACCGTAACGATGACATCCTGTATATCTGTTATGATAACGAGGCATATATGAATACCGGCATACAAAAAAGCTCCCTGACGCCATACGGCGCCAAAACCACGACAACACCTGCCGGAAAGAATATAAGGGGCAATCTCCGTCCCAAGAAGAATATGTTTGAGATTACCGCCGCACACGGCATAACCTATGCCGCCACCGCAAGCGTCGGTTATTTGAATGATTTCATGCGGAAGGTGGAAAAGGCGTCAAAAATCAGGGGCACAAAGTACATTCATATCATCGCACCCTGTCCCACCGGATGGGGTATTGCCACGGATGAGACGATAGATGCGGCAAAAGAGGTTGTTGACTGCGGTCTGTGGTATCTGGCGGAGTATGAGAACGGAGAATTTACCTTGAATTATACGCCGAAGGAATTCACGGATATTGAAGTATATCTTAGGAAGCAAGGCCGTTTCAAACATTTGACCGGGGATGATATTCAAACTATCCGGCGTTCCCGTGACGCAAAATGGGAAGCAATACATAAAAACTTTAAAACTATTTAGGAGGGTATAATTATGAGTGAGAGAAAATACTGGGACGAAGAGCTTGAAACTATGCCGCGGAAGGAGCTGGAAAAGCGTCAGCTTGAGGATCTGAAGGAGATAGTAAAGTTCGCATACGAACATACACCTTATTACAGAAGATCCTTTGATGCGGCAGGAATAAAGCCCGAGGATATCCATGAGCTTTCGGATATTCGGAAGTTCCCCTTTATCGATAAGAAAACGCAGCGTGATACCCAGGGTGTAGGTTCATTTTTAGGAGAGTTGTGCGCCGTGCCTGAAGAGGATGTTATCTTTATTTCCACATCTTCGGGTTCTACCGGTGTTCCCACCATGAGCCCCTTTACCAAGAAGGATTTTGATGAATTTCAGGACACGGAGAGCCGCTGGTTCTGGCAAGTCGGAATGAGGCCGAAGGACCGTTATGTCCATGCTCTGAATTTCTCCTTGTACGTGGGCGGCCCGGATGTTATCGGTGCACAGAATCTTGGAGCATTGTGTATCTGGGGAGGTACACTTCCCAGCGAAAGATTGCTGTTTGTCCTGAAAACCTATCAGCCTACTATTATCTGGACCAGTCCTTCCTATGCCTGGTATCTGGGTGAGACCGCAATCAAAAGCGGAATTGATCCGAAGAAGGATCTGGCTATTGAGAAGATTATCGTAGCCGGCGAGCTTGGCGGTTCCATCGATTCAACCAGAAAGGCGATCGAGGACTTGTGGGGAGCAGAGGTTTACGACTTCTATGGGCTTTCGGATATTTTCGGTGCCTGTGCCGCAATGTGTGAGGCGAAAGATGGTTTACATATTGCCGAAAATCATATTCTTGTTGAAACGGTCGATATTCATACCGGCGAGATATTAAAACCCGGCGAGGTTGGGGAGCTTGTATTTACAACCTTGCGCAAACATGCAAGGCCTCTTATCCGCTTTCGTACCGGTGATATCGGCCGGATTGACAATACTCCCTGTTCTTGCGGCCGTACGCACGGCAGAATCCATATTAACGGTAGAAAGGACGATATGTTTATCGTATCTGCCGTTAATGTATTTCCAAGTGATATCGAAGCCGTTATCCGCGAATTGAGCGGTATAACCGGAGAATATCTTATTCGTCTTTTCGAGAAGGATTATACCTGCAAATATTCCGTAGAGATCGAGAAAAATGCGGATAATCTCGAAACGGATGATGCAGTCGAGGCAAAAGTCTCCACGGCGCTGAAAGCAAGAATCGGTGTAAAGCCTTACAGTGTTAAGGTACATCCGGACGGCGGCCTGGATACACGTTCCGAACATAAGGCGAAACGAATCATTGACGAGCGCAAGCTGAACTATAACATTTAAGGAGGTGTGCCATATGCCGGCACTTTCCAAAAGAACAGCCACCTTTACCGATTCGGTTATCCGAAGAATGACGAGGGTGTCCTTAAAATATGGGGCGGTTAATCTGTCACAGGGGTTTCCTGATTTTGAACCGCCCGCCGAAATTCTTGAAAGGCTTTCCGAGGTATCCCATGAGGACTATCACCAATACTCTATTACCTGGGGCGCACAAAACTTTCGTGAGGCGCTGGCCGATAAGCAATCCAGGCTGATGGGCCGGAGGATTGATCCGAACAGTGAAATCGTTGTTACCTGCGGCAGCACGGAAGCGATGATGGCGGCGATGATGACGGTAGCGAATCCGGGTGATAAGGTTATCGTGTTTTCACCTTTTTATGAAAATTACGGAGCAGACGCAATCCTTTCCGGAGCCGAGCCGATTTATGTACCTCTGTATCCGCCGTCGTTTCACTTTAATGCGGAAGAATTGGAGGCTGCCTTTAAGCAGCGTCCGAAAGCGCTGATTCTATGCAATCCGTCCAACCCTTGCGGCAAGGTATTTACGGAGGATGAACTGAGAGTGATTGCAGGTTTGGCAGAAAAATACGATGCCTTCGTGATTACCGACGAGGTCTACGAGCATATTGTTTACGAGCCGAACAAGCATACCTATTTTGCAGCTCTCCCCGGCATGTGGGAACGCACCGTTTCCTGCAGTTCGCTTTCTAAAACCTATTCCATTACCGGCTGGCGGCTGGGGTATATCATAGCACCGCCGCATATTGCGGACGCCGCAAAAAAGGTACATGATTTTCTCACGGTAGGCGCTGCCGCACCGTTACAGGAAGCGGCGGTAACCGGCTTGAAATTTGGAGAAGAGTATTATGAAAGCCTTCTGGATAAATACGCCCAAAAGCGCGATTTGCTTCTGAACGGACTGGATGATTTGGCGATCGCACATACGGTTCCCCAAGGTGCATACTACGTCCTGCTTGATATTTCAGAGTTTGGATTCGGCAGCGATCTGGAGTTCTGTGAGGTACTTGCGCGTGATGTGGGAGTGGGCGCTGTGCCCGGATCTGTTTTTTTCAGAGAAGATGTAAATTATTTGGTTCGTTTGCACTTTGCAAAAAAAGACGATACATTGAACGAAGCATTAAACCGCCTGGCGGATTTGCGTAAAAAAATACCCGCTCATCGAAAAATTGAAAGGCACGGGTATTAGAATGAAGAACAGAGTAGTATCAGGTATTTTATTTTTTGTTACAGGTGTACTGTTGGCAATCGGACCGTATACGATTTTCCCTGTCTGCCGGAGCAGTATGATGCTTATGAGATGTCAAAGCACAGCAAAGGCTGAACTTATCGCCGGTGTTTTGATTGCTCTTATCGGTGCGGTGGTTGCATTGATCAGGCCTTGGCGGGTCAGGTTTTTTTTGAGCGTCGCCGAAGTCTTCCTGGGTATCCTTGCTTTGTTATTTCCGAACGCTTTGATCGGTGTTTGCGCCAATACTCACATGACCTGCCGCGCGCTGACGCTGCCTGCTGTCAGTGTGCTCGGCATTCTGCTTATCGCCTTTGCCGGCTTTAATGCACGATATCTTTGGAAAATCGGAAGCAAAGGAGTGGCATCAAATGGCGCAGGTATTAAGCCCGAGTAGGATATCTTATTTTAATCTGAAAAGAAAACCGTTCCGATCCGTTGCATTGGCGATGGTAGTGGCGATCCTTTCCTTTGCTTTTTTTGGCGGGACAGTTTTATCTTTAAGCCTTAAAAACGGGCTCAACAACGTAAAAGCACGGCTCGGAGCGGATTTGATCGTGGTACCGCTTGGGTATGAGGAAGCACAGGAGTCCATTCTTTTGACAGGCGAACCGTCTTATTTCTATTTTAATAAGCAGGTTGCGGATAAACTAAAAGCGGTTGAAGGCATCTCTGAATTGACTGCGCAGTTTTATCTTGCTTCAATGAGCACTTCATGCTGTGATCTTCCGGTACAAATTATCGGATTTGATCCGGTAACAGACTTTTCAATTCAGCCGTGGATTCGCGAAACCATTGGGGGCGAATTGGATGACGGCGCACTGATTATCGGCAGCGATATTTTGCTTGAGAATCATGACGTTATTATGCTTTACGGCCGAGAATATCCGGTAGCGGCTCAGCTTGATAAAACAGGGACCGGAATGGACCGGTCGATATTTGCCGCAACGAAAACGATAAAGGATTTGTTTGCACATGCAAAAGAAAAAGGCATGTTTTTCCTGCCGGATACGAACCCGGATACTTCGGTCTCCTCGGTATTAATTAAAGTTGAAAAGGGTTATGACATAGACGAAGTTATGAACGATCTTCGCGGCACGGCGGAGGATATTCAGATTATAAGAACCCAGCATATGATTACCAGCATCACCGGCAGCATTGACGGTTTTATCACATTTTTGTACGTATTCTCCGCAGTTTTTTTAGTTCTGATTATCGTAATCTTAGCCGCGGTATTTTCTATTACGTTAAATGCGAGAAAAAAAGAATTTGCCACCTTGCGTATCCTTGGCGCGACACGTAAAAAACTTGCCGCAATATTGCTCTGTGAATCTTTGTATATCAGCACAGCCGGTGGAATTATCGGTCTTGTGCCGGCGGCCTTATTGGTATTCCCCTTTAGCGTGTTTATAGGTGACAGCTTGGGCTTGCCCTATATGCAGCCTTCCCTCTTCCGGATTTTTATGATTTTTGTTTGCACATTGTTTTTATCAATGGTTACCGGCCCCATTGCTTCAGTCTATTCAGCCGTGAAAATTTGTCGTATTGAACCCTATCTTGCTTTTAGGGAGGGAGAATGAAATGCTGCTTGAAATTAATAAAATAAGTAAAGAATATAAGCGCGGCAGCAAGCCCTTTTATGCGGTCAGGGACATTAGCCTAATACTTAATGAGGGTGATTATTCTTGTATAATCGGACGGTCCGGAAGCGGTAAAAGTACCTTGTTAAATCTTATTACCGGGCTGCTTCATCCTACTGCCGGCGAAATTTGCATTGACGGGCAGAATATGTTCTCATTGACCGACAGTGAAGCATCCATTCTCCGCAATTCCATAATCGGTTATATTCCGCAGGGGCAGAGCATTCTTGCCAATCTGACGGTACTAGACAATGTGCGTATTCCCCATTTTCTTTGGAAACGTGAGGGCGATGCAACGGAAAAAGCAAGGATGCTGTTGGAGCAGGTTGGTATACCGCATTTGGCAAAGGTTTACCCTCATCACTTATCGGGCGGCGAACTGAGACGGGTCGCTATAGCTCGTGCGCTTATCAATGACCCCAAACTTTTACTTGCGGACGAGCCTACAAGCGACCTGGATATAAGTACAACATCCGAGATTATGCCGCTTTTTTCAAAAATTATAAAAAGCGGCAGGGCGGTATTGCTGGTGACGCATGATTCGGATATAACGCATTACTGCAAAAATATTTATACGATGGATGACGGACAAATGTCCGGTCCGGTGGTAAACGAACGCTGATCCGTATGATAAATAGCAAGGACTATCGAAACCTTATATAATCTAAAAATCGCCTGACTGCAAGTGACATACTCTTTTTATCTCTAAACGCAAACCCAATTTTTCTGTAAGCGGGTACGTCCAGCTCCTTTGCCACAATACGATAAGGAATGCGCCGTAAGATAAGCTGCGGCAGAATACTGATCCCCAGACCGCTCTCCACCATAGACATAACGGCATAGTCGTCCCATGTTGTAAAATGAACTTTAGGAGAAATGTTACATCGTTCAAATATTTCTGAGACCTCAGCTTTTACACCCTTTTCCAACAGCATAAAAGGGTAATCACATACTGCCTTGATCGGGAAACGTTCGCAATCTGCAAGCGGGTGATTCTCCGGTAAAACAACAAGCAGCTTATCCTGCTCTAAAAATATTGTTTCAAATTCCGGGCGTGTGGGAAGGCGGAGGAAGCCGCAATCCACGCGCCCTTCCAAAATCCAGCTTTCGATTTCCGCATAGTCCCCCAACAGGAGCTCGTAATCAATATTGGGATAGTCTTTTTGAAACTCTTTGATGATATTCGGAAGCCAATGGGTCGCTGCGCTTGAAAATGTACCGATCCGAATGAGCCCCGATTGCAAACCGTTCAGATCGTCCACTTGCGCCTGTAATTTCTGATATTCATTACATACGCTTTGGGCAAACGGCAACAGCTTTAATCCGTCGGAAGTCAGGCGCACACCGGCGCGTCCGCGCTCAAGAAGCGACACGCTCCATTCCCTTTCCAAATCGTTAATCATGCGGCTGATGCCGGATTGGGAATAGTGCAATATTTCTGCCGCTTTTGTGAAACTGCCATATTCGACAGTTTTAACAAAGGCCATATATTTTTGAAGGTTCATGTCCATATGATTCTCACCTGCTTCTATCTGGATTTGTCATGCTAATTATGAGAAACATTCTCTTTTGTAATTCATAAAAACATGATACAGTATAAATGCAGAGATTTCAAGTGAAAGGAAATGGATTATGTTCTTTGTAAGCGATATTTATACAACAGCGCCGTCCGGCTTTAAGACGGAGCTCCAGGAAAAAACATACGGAGCATTGCGAGACCTGCATATCCGGTTTGAGCGGGTTGATACCGATGAGGCAATTACGATGGAGGATTGCGTTCAGATTAATAAGGTGCTCGATATGAAAATGGTCAAGACACTGTTTCTATGCAACAGAAAGCAGACAGAGTTTTACCTCTTTGTTACCGCGGCAGATAAGCCGTTTGGAGCAAAGGAGTTCAGTAATATTTTGGGCGTTTCCCGTGTTTCTTTTGCTCCTGCGGACTTGATGGCAAAGATGCTGGGAACAAAGATAGGTGCGGCCACTGTTTTCAGCGCATTATTAGATAAGGAGAATAAGGTGCGGATTGTATTCGATCAGGAGGTTCTTGCGGAAGAGTGGTATGGATGCAGTGACGGCACAACTACCGGGTACATGAAAATCAAAACAGAAGAAATCATTCACAATTTTTTGCAATTTGTAAGGCATAGGCCGACTATGATCGAGGTGTAACATGGGATTATTTCAAAATAGAATTGTTGTGAAAGTTGGAACTTCCACACTGACAAATGATATAGGGCAAAATGATTTGCGCTCTTTTGACCGCCTTGCCTGTGTATTATCCGATGTCCAGAATATGGGTTATGAGATTATTTTAGTGTCCTCCGGTGCGATTGCCGTGGGTGCTAACAAGCTGCAAATGAAAGCGCGCCCGTCGAGTATGCGTTTGAAGCAGGCTGCCGCCGCGGTAGGACAATGCAGTATTATGTACTTATACGATAAATTTTTCAATGACTATGACAAGACTATCGCACAGATTTTACTGAACGCCGAGGATATGGAAATTGAGGAAAAGAAGGAGAATCTGACAAATACCTTCGACGCCTTGCTCGAAATGGGTATCATTCCGGTGGTGAATGAAAACGATTCGGTCAGCTATACCGAAATTGAATCGGAGGACAGGCTGTTTGGCGATAACGATATGCTCTCCGCGGTTGTCGCAGTATTGTGCAGAGCGCAAAAACTCGTCATTCTGTCCGATATTGACGGCTTTTATGACAGCGATCCCCGCATTCATCCCAACGCAAAACGGATAGAGCGTATCGATGTGATAGACGAGAGTGTACAATCCTTAGCCGGCGGCGCAGGCTCCCGGCGCGGTACGGGCGGTATGAAAACGAAACTGCAAGCGGCAAAGCTGGCAACCGCGCAGGGAATTGACACAATCATTACAAATGGCAAAAGTCCGTCTGCATTATATGAAATTATTAAGGGAGGAAATGTCGGAACCCTTTTTGTCGGAAAGCGCTTATAAAGATGGGATTTATTATATCAGCCAGACGTATTTTGGATAAGAGCTATACGGCGGTTCGAGTCCTTTCATTTTTTTACTTTTTATGGTATACTTAATATAGTGTCCACCCTCTTGACCTTTGTACAAAATCATGATATACTTTTAAAAATTGAAAATACCCGTGAGGGAGTAGTTAGCGCAAATGTGTGCGACAAGTCAACATACTGACCGGTGACGGTCTGGCTTGTCTTAAAAAACGAGACTCATGTATAACTTTTACAGCTATACATGGTCTTTATTTTTGCAAAAACCCAGTATATGCTCGTATGAGTGATACCTGGGTTTTTTCTTTTGCAAATCACATTTTATAAAGGAGAATATACAATGAATCTACTGGAACTCTTCATCATTGCTATTGGACTTTCTATGGATGCTTTTGCCGTAGCTGCCTGTTCCGGGCTGTCCATGCCTAAGGTAACCGTAAAAAAATCTTTGATTATCGGTCTGTATTTCGGGATATTTCAGGCGATTATGCCGCTTATCGGGTATTTGCTTGCAACACAGTTTGCGAGTAAAATAATCGCTTTTGATCACTGGATCGCATTTGCTTTGCTCTGCTTTATCGGCGGCAGAATGATTGCAGGAAGCTTCGGAAAAGGGGGATGTGCCGACAGGGAATGCCCTGCCGAAACGTGTACGGACAGAGTCTGTCCCAATACGAAGGAAGTCTCGCTAGGGCCTGCGGAAATGCTGCCCCTTGCTCTTGCCACAAGCATTGACGCGCTGGCGGTAGGCGTATCATTTGCCTTTTTAAAAGTTAATATTGTCCCGGCGATTTTATTTATCGGGGTTACAACACTTGCTTTATCTATGCTTGGTGTAAAAGTCGGTAATATATTCGGCGTAAAATTTAAATCGAAAGCCGAGCTTGCAGGCGGTGTTATACTGGTATTAATGGGTGTGAAGATATTGCTTGAACATACAGGGATTATTAGTTTATAAACGCAAAAACCGGCACTTGCCGAATGCGGTATGTCAAGGGGATGCATTCGGGGACTTATGAGACATTGCGTATGCACAGAAAAAACCTAACATGCCGAAGACGATACCAATTGCCATGACGACTCTGAAGGAATCCAGGAAAACGGATTCCGCGTAGTAAACCTGGCGGCTGAAGCGCATGCTGATTGCGTTAAACAAAGAGCCTCCGATTGTTGTCCCGGCTATCATGCCGAAATAACGAAAGGTTGCCAGAACACCGGATGCCACGCCCTGCCGGGAATACGGCGCGGCTCCCAATATGGCGGAATTATTCGGAGCTGCAAAGGTGCCGGTTCCCAAACCTGCAAAGACCAGCCCGAGAATCAGAAGGAAAAAAGCCGGGGAGGCCGCAGTATAAGTCATGATTTCAAACAAAATCAGGCTGACCGTACTGAAAAGCATTCCCAGCATGGAGAATAGGCGTGAGCCCGCACGGTCGGACAAAGAACCTGCAATCGGGGAACAAACGGTCATCAGGACCGGAGTTATGGCCAGGTAAATTCCCGTTGTTAAAGCAGAGCTATGTAAAATACGGTCAAAATAAAACGGTATGATAAAGAGTGTCAGGAAGAAGCAGAGGTAATTAAGCGCAGCACCGAGAGAGCCGAATCCGAAGTTTCGGATGCGGAACAGGGAAATATCAATCATTGGTTTCGGCAATTTACGCTCGGCATAAACAAACAGCCCAAATGAGAATACGAAAACAGCGGTAAAAAGAAGCCGAAGCAAAGTATGGTTATATGGGAAGGAATCCGAATTAAGTAATAACGTAAATGCTGCCATAGCAAGCATGAATGAAATCATTCCTTTATAGTCCGGGGATTTCTTTATGTCCGGCTTACTTTGCGGAATAACCCGTAAGCCAAGCAGAAGGCCGCAGACACCAAACGGAACGGTTAAAAAAAAGGTAGACTGCCAGCCCCAGAGCTGCGTCATGACTCCTCCTATGACCGGTCCCAGCGAAAGTCCGACATAGGTCATTAAAGCTTGTAAGCCAAGCACCTTACCCCTTTGTTCCGGCGGGAATGTTGTTGTAATGACTGCCGGTCCGACGGAAAGGATCATGGCTCCGCCAAGGGCAAGTAAAGCTCTTCCCGAAAACAAAGACCAAAAGTTTGCCGACAATCCGCAGACTATGGCAGCAGCTGTAAAAAGTACAAAGCCTGTGAGAAAAATCGTTTTATGTCCCCAGAGGTCTGAAAGCCGGCCGATCGGGACCAGTGTTATCGTTAATATCAGCAGATAAATAAGAACGATCCATTCGGACTGGGCAAGCCGGATTTTAAGGGAATGTTCTATTGTGGGCAGAATCGTGTTGGTCAGGCTTGAGTTCAAGGAAGATAAAAACGTACCGATTCCCACACAGACTATTACCGGCCAATTTTTTTGATTTTGAGATTTCATAAGTTCGTCCATGACAGATCCTCCGATTCAATTCGACTGCAATAATACTCTTTTTCTGATACTCTGTCTACCTGTCTGCTATAGCATTCTCACATTCGGCGTCGAGCATCCGGTTTTTCCCCCACTCATTGATGATTTCCAGTGCCGGCAGCAACTCCTTGCAGCTTTCGGTCAGGGAGTATTCCACATGGGGCGGGATCCGGCAAAGCTCCACCCGCCGCACCAATCCGTTCTCCTCGAGTCCCTGCAGCGCTCTGGTCAGCATGATGTTGGTAATGCCGTCCAGATGCCTTTTAAGTTCATTATAGCGCATGCTTTCCTGGGCAGACAATTCCCAGATGATCGGCAGCCGCCACTTTCTTCCGATGATCTCCAGCGCGTGTATGACCGCGCATTTTTTCGTTTGTACTGTCTTTAATTTTTCACATTTCTTTTCCATAGTATCTCCTGTTTCATTTCAAGGCACAAAAATGTGCGTACTTGCCAATTTGTTCCTTACGGCCTATACTGAGTATAATCTGTTGTGCGGCGGATGTAAAGCATGAAATTCCCGCACAATGACAAATTTTTTAAGAGGCGGGAGGGAACTTGGGATGAAATTGCAGGACCCACTTGTAATCCGGGGTAATACGATCAGAAACAGGATAGTGATGGAACCGATGATGACCTTTTCTTTTCACGGGGATAATGGTTTTTTCTACGGTACTCAGCATTTGGAACACTATACGGCAAGAGCCGAAGGGGGTGCGGGGCTGATTATTCTGCAGGACACCGCCGTCTTCGGTGCGGCAGATACCACAGAAAAATGGTCGGCAGGTAATACGAAGGTATTGCGTCAGATTGCGGAGAGCTGCCATGAACACGGGGCCGCCGTGATGATGCAGCTTGCCTGCGGGAATGTGGAAATCAATGACCTGACGCTGTCGGATATCCATGCGATGCAGCGGGATATGGTGCAGGCGGCAGTTACGGCCTGTCGGCTCGGTTTTAACGGTGCCGAATTCCATTTTGCCCACGGTTTCACGTTGTGCAAATTCCTGGATGCCGCCTATAATCGCCGTACCGATGCTTACGGCGGCGATGCGGAACGCCGTGCGGCTATCCTCACGGAGATTCTGCCGGAGATCCGGGAGAAGACCGGAGAGTACTTTATCTTAGGTGTCAGGATGGGCGAATACCAGCCGGAAAGCCGCGACGGCGCCGCGGCGGCTAAAGTATTTGAAAGGGCCGGTATTGACCTGCTCAATATCTCGTTCGGCATGAAACCGCCTGCAGGGCCGGTGCCTTCGGGCTTCCCCTGCAGCGTGATGACCTGGAGCGGCTGCAGGATAAGGAAGGAGGTCCATATTCCGGTGATTGTTGTCAATGAGATCCGTACGGCGGAACAGGCTGAGTATCTTGTGGAGCAGGATTATGCGGACCTCGTCGGCATCGGCAGGGCTATGCTCACCGATCCTGATTTTGCCGGCCATGTACTGAACGGCGAACCCGTCAATCCTTGCCACGGCTGCAGGAACTGCCGTTGGTTTACCGACCACACCAAATGCCCCGGCCTAAAAGCTTATGCCGGGAAGGACCAATCGCGGAGCCGGGAAAGATACCGGACGCGGGACAGGAGGGACCGACATGATTCGAAATGATATACTGGATGCTATCCATGCACGCCGGAGCACCCGTAATTTTACCGGGCGACAGGTTGAACCGGAGCAGCTCGAAACACTGCTTGACGCCGCAGTTTGGGCACCAAGCGGGGGAAATAACCAGAGCTGGTTGTTTACCGCCATCCAGAATAAAGAACTTCTTTTGAAACTCAACGAACTGGTGCGTGAGGGTTTTCAGCATTGGGTACCGGACGATAATTATCCGGGCAAACTCGGAGCAAAAACCGCTTCGCAGAATGAAAGCTATAATTTTTACTATCACGCACCCACCGTCATCATTGCTTCTAACAGGCCGAACTATGAGAATGCAATGGCCGACTGTGCGCTTGGTCTTGAGAATATCTTTCTCGCCGCACAGTCAATGGGGTTAGGAAGCTGTTATCTCAATCAGCTGCACTGGCTTCGCAGTGACCCCGGTGTGCGGGAGTTCCTCTTTGAGCTGGATGTTCCGAAAGAGCATACTATCTGTTCGGCGGCCGCAATCGGATATATCGGCAGAGAATCCACACCGCCGGCGCGCAAACCGAACACTACCCATATCATTAAATAATAACGGTTGCAGCAGGTGAAGCTGTAAACATCAGAATGGAGGTAATCTAATATGGAAGAGATTTTTAATCGCCGGAGCATCCGGAGGTTTCAGAACCGGCCGGTTGAACCGGAGAAGCTCGAACGTATCCTGCGGGCAGGTATGCAGGCGCCGTCCGCCGGCAACCAGCAGCCCTGGGAGTTTATTGTAGTAGAGGAACGCGAAGCTATTCAGGAGCTTTCGAAACTATCCCAATATTCCGGACCCGTTGCCGGTTCCGCGGTCACGCTGGTTCTGCTGGGGAATTTTACCGGCTTAAAATTCCCGGTTGAATGGCAGCAGGATATGGGTGCGGCGGCGGAGAACATCCTGCTGGAAGCCGTCCACCTCGGTCTTGGCGGTGTCTGGGTGGGCGCAGGCAACACCGAATCTTCGGTTACATTCCTTAAGGATATGTTTCAGCTTCCGGAACATATACATCCGTTTTGCCTGATTGCCCTCGGTTATCCCGACGGTCAGAATAATACTTTCGTGGACCGGTACAAAGCGGAAAAGGTTCACTATAGAAAATATTAGAAAGGATGATTTTTTATGAATGTGATTGCTGTAAACGGCAGCCCGAGGAAAAAGTGGAATACCGCGACTCTGCTTAAGAAAGCACTGGACGGCGCGGCTTCTGTGGGTGCGCAGACAGAAATGATCCACCTGTACGACCTGAAGTACAAAGGCTGCACCAGTTGTTTTGCGTGCAAAAGGAAAGGCGGTGTCCTGGGACATTGTGCGATGAGAGATGATTTGACAGATGTTCTGGAAAAGATTATCCATTGTGACGTGCTTCTGTTAGGTACCCCGATCTATTATTCAAATATCACGGGAGAAATGCTGTCATTCCTTGAGCGCCTGCTGTTTTCAAGTATGACCTATAACGCAGGTCACAACTCCATTTTTCAGGGAAAGCTTTCATCCGCGTTCATATACACGATGAACATTCCTTCGGATGCAATGGAAAAGCGTGGATATAATGCATTGTTTGACCATTATAAATCGCTGCTGGAACGCTTATATGGACCCTCCGAAATTCTCGTCAGCAACGACACCTATCAGTTTGACGATTATTCCGGATACGAGGC
>JAEWSD010000169.1 GCA_023398615.1 Bacillota bacterium | reverse complement strand
GCATTAGAGTCATTCATTTCTTTCAGGATTATGAACATCTTCCATTCCCGGTATCTGACCGCCTCCATCTCATGGATAAAAAGCAGCGATAAATTCAGTATAAAGCTAAAAAGCAGGATATTTTCTTTCATGTGACTCCTCTCTGGCAAAAAGACACCATATCTTTGGTATTTATCGGAATTCAGTATAATGGAACCGGTATGTAATGTCAATATGTGTAAGCAGTGCAGAAACGGAGAAAAAAATGACAATCCATATCCTTTGTGCTATAATAGACGGCACGGGATTATGGCAGCCGTTATAACAGAAATATACGGATAAAACCAGTCAGGAGTCAGAATGGAAAACATAATATATAGTTTAAATGCAACCGTACCGGTTTTCCTTACCATTGTAATCGGTTATTTACTGAATAAAAAGGGGATGTTCAAAGGCAATTTCATTGCGGCTGCGAATAAGTTCAACTTTAACGTTACCCTTCCCGCCCTGCTGTATCATGATATCTCTTCAACGGACATCAGAGAGGCTTTAGATATTAAATTTGTCGCTTTTTGCGCTATTGTTACCTCGATATGCTTCTGGTCAATCTGGGGAATTACGAAAAAGGTCATGAAGGATAAATCCATGACAGGTGCGTTTGTACAGGCATCCTTCCGCGGAAGTGCGGCGATACTGGGAGTCGCACTGATACAGAATGTATACGGCAATTCCGTGATGGCACCTTTGATGATAGTAAGCTCGGTACCCTTATATAACATATATTCGGTGATAGTACTTACCTTTGAAGCTTCGGACGGAGACAGTAAAAATATAAGGAATGCTTTTATAAATATCATCAGGAACCCGATTATTATCGGTATTGTGTTAGGGGCGGCAGCCTCACTGATTCGTTTGAGACTTCCCGCAATGCTGGATAAAACAATCGGCAATCTTGCGGCAATTGCTACTCCTTTAGCACTGATTGTGATCGGTGCCGGTTTCGAAGGAAAGAAAGCATTGACAAAGATTAAACCAACCATGATTTCAAGCTTTATAAAATTAATACTTCAAACGGCATTATTCCTGCCGGCAGCAATATATTTCGGATTTCGCGGAGAGAAGCTCCTTTGTCTGATCATCATGCTTGCGGCGCCGACGACTGTCAGCTGCTATATCATGGCAAAGGATATGAACAATGATGAGGTACTTACCTCCAGTGTCATAGTAGCCACCACCTTATTATCGGCATTCACCGTAACCGGCTGGATCTATGTCACGAGGGCATTCGGTTTCCTGTAACAGAAAAAGACAGAGCGCTGCAAAATTAATGATAAACCTTATAAGAACAAGTTTATAACTAAATTTGCAACGGCTCTGCCCATAGTTCAATGCCTCTTATACAAAATATGAAAGAATCTAAATGTTAAATTATTTACTTGGTACCAGCTTCACAGTTACTCCGGACAGTTCCAGCGTGTCACCGTCGGAAAAGCTTGCATGCTTAAACTCTTTAATATACATATCGTCGCCGGAACCCATGATTTCGTTCAGGCCGCCGTCATACATATTGGAAGAGGAAACGTTGCCGCTGCCCTTAACCAGAATTACATCATAGATACCTGCAGGGAAATCGGCGCCTGTAACGTAGTTGCCGCTTGAGAGCTCAACTTCTTTCGTTAACTCATTGGAACGGGATGTCAGGCCTGCCGTATCGGCTTCCTTCGAAGAAATCTTAACGGAAAGATTTCCTCCTATACTAAGGACCGTGTCTTTTTTCAGGTCCGCATTCTTAAACTCTTTGATATACATATCATCTTCCTTTGTAGCCATAACCTCGTTCAGTCCACCGGAAAACATGTTGGAGGAGCTTACATTGCCGCTGCCGTCGACTGCGGTTATATCATAGTTACCGCTCGGGAAATCGATTCCGGCGGTATAGTGGCCCGCACTCAGGGTGGTTTCAAACGGTTCTGCGGCGGCTTCCTGCTCTTTGCTTTCCTCCGTGCTGCCTGCAGCATCGTCTTCCTTTACAGTATTTGAATTCTCGTCGTTCGTTATGGTAGTGTCTTTCTTACCGGAAGACGGGTCTGTTTTATCCGAAGTATCATTGCCGCCGTTAACGGCAGCGGAAAAAATACCGATTAAAATAACAGCGAGTATGATAAATTTAAGCTTCCCGCCTTGTTTTTTATTGCAATTCGGGCATATCTTTGCAGATTTATCAATTTCGGTTTTACAGTACTTGCATTTCTTTGTCCCCTGCATCTGCTTCATCCTTTCATAGGAGCGATCATTTAGTTTCAACAATAATAACTATAACATTTTTTACGGGAAAATTGCAGTGTAACATTATGGGAATAGTATTAGTTAATACTGTTATTTTTAAAAGGAGAATAAACTATAATTGTAAGCAGGAATGATAAATGTTACAATTAATACATATAAGATAATCCGGTGTGACGAGAGAAAGCGGAAGGCTGAAAGAAAATACAGGGAGAGAAAGGGAATGGGCGCAGGAATGAAATTCATACATATTGCAGACATACATATAGGAGCGAAGCCGGATGCGGGATATCCGTGGGGGGCACAGAGAGAAAAAGAGATAACAGACAGCTTTAACAGGATTATTGACCTGTGCAATGAGCAGCAGATTGATTTACTGCTGATAGCCGGAGATTTATTCCACAGGCAGCCTTTGGTTCGTGAGCTGAAAGAGGTGAATTATTGCTTTGGGAAGCTTACGGCTGCACAGGTTGTTTTGATAGCCGGGAACCATGATTATATCGGCGCAAGATCAAATTATATCGGTTTTCCGTGGGCAGATAATGTACATATGCTGAAGGAGGAGTCTATGGACAGTATCTATCTGGAACATCTGAATACGGAAGTCTATGGATTCAGCTATCATTCGAGGGACATTACGGAAGCAAGATATAATAAGCTTCATCCGGGCTGTGAGGAGAGGATTAATATTCTGCTGGCACATGGCGGGGATGAAAAGAATATTCCGATAGATAAAAAAATGCTGCAGGAGAGCGGCTTTGATTATATTGCCCTGGGTCATATCCATAAACCGGAGCTGTTCGGCGATAGAATGGCATATGCAGGTTCTCTGGAGCCTCTTGACAAGAATGAGACCGGAGCAAGAGGTTATATGATAGGGGATATTGCTAAGGAAGGGGAGAATTCGTCAATTAAGCTTGAGTTCCGCCCAAATTCCGTAAGACAATACTTCAAGTTGGAGCTTCCCGTAAATGCAGACATTACCAACGGAGCATTGCGCGATCTCGCGGCGGCAAAAATAAAAGAAAACGGAACAGAGAATATCTATGCCTTTACTTTGATCGGATTTCGGGATACGGATATGGTTTTCCGCAAAGAAGATATTATGCATTTGGGAAATGTAATCGAAGTTTCGGATGAAACGGTGCCGGATTATGACTTTGAAGCCTTGTACCAGGAGAATCAGGATAATATTATCGGGCTTTATATAAAACGGATCAGGGAAGAAGCGGGACAGGATGTGGTAGCCCAAAAGGCTTTATATTACGGCATAGAAGCATTACTGGGGGCAAAAGTTTAAAGATTTTTAAGGAGCATTTAAAAAAACTCTTGCATATGACGTGACGGCACAGTTTATAATGACGTTATCACAAATGAGGGGAGGTACGTTATGCCGGATAAAGGCAAGGTATACAGGTCTAAGGAGTTTGCCAAGGTGGCCGGAATGACGAAGAGGGCCTTAAGATATTATAATGAGCAGGGTATTTTAAAGCCCGCATTTGTCAATGAAGCCGGTCATAGATTTTATACGGAGGATAATTTCTTTGAAGCACAGAGAATTCTTTCACTGAGGTTCCTGATGTTTTCGGTAGAAGAGATTAAGGCGATCCAGAAAAGTCATTCAAATATGGAGGAATCTTTGAAGCTGCAGCGGAGGATGCTTAAGGAGAAGGAAAGTCAGATACGGGCTATCATAGAAACCATCGACGCTATGGAGAATTCTCTCCGGAACTCCGGCGAAGCGGCATGGGAGGATATATTCAATGCGGTAAAGCTCGCCAAATACAATATGGTTCGGGATACTATGATGGAATATTACAATCAGCGGGCAAAGGAATATGAGGAGATATTTGAAGGGGGAGGACCGGCAGACTTCACTCCGGATAATTATGCGTCCGACCTGAAAGAGCTGGAAGAATTCATGAACGGCTTCGGCAGGGGAAGACTTATTGATATTGCCTGCGGCAGCGGATATTGGATGAAATATTACTATAAGAAGTGTACCTCGTTTACCTTTTTGGACCAGTCAATGAGGATGCTTAAAGAGTGTAAAAGCAAGGCCGGCCAATACGGTATTTTAAATCAATCCGTATTTATGAATGCGGATATCCTGGAATATGAATGCGGAAGCAAGGAACAATATGATTGTGCTGTGATAGGTTTTTTGATCGGGCATTTTACAAAGGCACAGGAGAAAGCCCTCTTTGAAAAGCTGGGAAGGATACTGAAAAGGGGTTCGGAAATCCTGATTATAGACAGTACATGGACAAGGAAGAGGGCGGAGAAACAGAATAAGGAAGACATAGAGGTTCGCAGATTAAATGATGGGAGTACATACAAGATATATAAGAAATATTTTGACCGGGATGAGCTGGCTGAGCTGATACGAGGATATGGGTTTACGGTAAAGGACACCTATTTCGGGAATACCTTTACAGCAGTAAGCGGTGTGTTGGGATGATATATAATAGTAAGAGAATACATCTGTCGAAATCTTTTATTTTTGTTCTGACAGCCACCTTTCTTCTTGTATTAGGCACCTATGTGTCCGGCACGATCCTTACTCCGTTTGCCCAAAGTATGGGGGCTACCTGGTTTGAAATCGGAATACTGTCATGCAGCATGTATATAATCCGGCTGGTTTTCGGTACTCCTATCGGAAGGCTTTCCGACAAAAAGGGTGCCTTAAAAATGCTGAAATACAGCCTGATCCTATATCCGTTCATTGCCGTTGCCTACTATCTGGCCTTCAATATGGGCTCATTGATTGCGGCGCGTCTCTTTCATGGGGTGGCTTCGGCAATGATGCTTCCGATGGGTATGGCCTATGTTGGGGAGATAAGTCCCCAGGGGGAGGAAGGCAGGTACATGAGCCTTTATAATCTGATTGTGATACTGGCAAGCGGAACCGGACCGGTGATTTCTACCGTGATTGCCGGTCATTTCGGTTACAAGTCTGCCTTTGCCGTTCTTTTTGCGCTGGCTCTCATGGCTCTGGTATCCATTCAATATGCTGTTGAGAGTAAGGGGGAGAAGACTGCCGAAGCGGTTCCGGCAGCCGGCGGCGGCCGGAAAAGGACAACAGTTAAGCTTGGTAACAGGAACCTTTTGGCACTGGGCTTTGCAAATATTTCACTGTCGGTTGTTTCAAGTCTGGTTGGATTTTTTATGATACCGTATCTGAAAGCGGCGGGAATGGAATTAGAATATACCGGTTTTATTATTGCGGTATATTATATCGTATCCGGAGGAATCCAGGTGCCTGCCGGGAAGCTTATCGACAGGCATAATAAATTCGCTCTTATCTTGCTGACCGGCTTCGGAACGGCAGCAGCATTGGCTGTATTCCCGCTGTCGGGCGGTATTGTTTCAATATGCTTTTGCATGATGCTTACCGCGCTGGGCGCCGCTTCTTTCCAGACTGCGGTATCATCCTTATCCATCGTTGCGGGACGCAGACTCGGTATGGGGAGTACTATGGGATTTTTGAGTACGGCAAACAGTATCGGAATGATATTCGGAAGCATAACCTTAAGTCTTCTGCCCGGAAGCGGGCAGAATTTTGAACAGTTCTTTTATTTCTCAGGTGCGGTGATGGCAATAAGTACCCTGTTATTTGCGGTATTTTGGAATAAAAGCAGTGAGACGGCCGATAAGGCTTCGGAAAATTACGGTTAAGAAAAGAGGTTTTTTAAATGGGAAATATCAGGTTTGAAGAAATCGGGGAGGAGCATCTGCAGGAGGTATTGGACATCTACAATTATTATGTCTTGAATACGACGGCAACCTTCCATGATCATGCGTTATCCCCGGAGGAAATGAAACAGCTTGTTTATTTTGACAGCCCTGTCTACAGGACCTATGTAATCTATGACAAGCAGGATATTGCAGGCTATGTTATATTAACCAGGTATAAGGTAAGGGAGGCCTATCGCAGAACGGCAGAGGTAACAATTTACCTGAAACCGGATGAAACCGGGAAAGGCATCGGCAGGGCGGCGCTCGGGTATATTGAGAGCTATGCGAAGACAGTTGGCATCCATGCGTTGATCGCTTCCATTTGCGGGCAAAATTCAAAGAGTATCCATCTTTTTATCCGGTGCGGGTACTTCGAATGCGCCCATTACAAAGAGGTAGGCATGAAATTCGGTCAGATACTGGATACGGTAGCCTACGAAAAGATCCTGAACTAAAGCTTCCGGCAAAGCAAGGGGCTGTTTCAAAGCTCATATTTAATATGACTTTTGAGACAGCCTCTGCTTTTTCATTTTTATAGGGTCTTCCCCTTCCGATTAAATAGTGTTAAAATGAATCAATAAGCTTAGCAGGGAGAGGATACTTTGCGTTTAATCGAATTAAGGCTGAATCATTTTGGAAAATTTCATAATAAAGTAATTAAGCTTGAGAATGGGGTAAATCTTGTTTACGGAGAAAATGAGGCCGGTAAATCCACGATTCACACCTTTGTCAGGGGAATGCTTTTTGGCATAGAGAAGTTAAGAGGCAGGGCATCCAGGGATGATACCTATCTGAAATATCTGCCCTGGGATACACCGGGCGCCTACAGCGGCAGCATGGATATTGAAATAGCCGGGAAGCAGTACCGGCTGATCCGGAATTTCGATAAGAATATAAAAGGCTTTCAGTTGATAGATCTTAAAACCGGCAGAGAGCTTACCTTCCGCCCGGAAGAGCTGCGGGAGCTTTACGGAGGGCTTACGGAGACCGGATACCGGAATACGATCAGCATAGGACAGCTGAAATCAAAGACCGATCACGAACTGGCGGAAGAGCTGCGTAATTATATTGCCAATCTGTCTTTATCAAAAAACAACGAGGTAGATGTTACAAAAGCTCTTGGCCTGCTGCAGGAGAAAAGAAAAGAACTTGAGGCAATGCGGACAGAAGCCAGGCTGGCGGAACTGGAGGAAGAAATCTCACAGGGACTGGACTATGATTTAAAGATGGAAGCGTTAAGCGGCCGCCTGAATGAGATTGAGCTGCAGGAAAAAATACTTCGGGAGAATGCCGGGACGGCGGCCTGTGCTTTGGAAGGTGCGGATGGTTTTTCTTCCGCGGAGGAATATCGGAGCTTCCTGGAACATTTCCCGGTTATAAAAGAGAAATACCGCATTTATTGCGATAATTTGAAGGAAAGGGATATCCTTGATAAAAAGCTGGCTTCCCTGCAGAACAGTTTAGCCGATCATGAAAGAAACCGGGAGGAATATTCACGGATTAAAAACCTGAATGCTCATCTGGAGACCTTAAAGTCTTCCGCCTCAGAGCTGGAGGACAGGAAGGAACAGTTAAGACGGGGAACGGGAAGCCAGGCAAAGGATTCGGGGCGTAAGCGGCAGCTGTTGTGCCTGCTTCCTGTACTTGCCGGAATAGCAGGATTTTTTGTCTTTGCCGGTAAGAGCATACCGGCAGCAGGAATCTTTTCTGTGATTGCCCTGGCCGGAATCGGAGCCTTTGTGACGATTACCCGCAGGATACATAAAAAACTGCTTTCTGTGGAACAGGAGTGCAGGGAATATGATAACCGGATTCGAACGCTTCAGGCTGAGATAGGCGGTATCCTGTTACAGAATAAGGTGTCGGACGAGCATGAGCTGCGCAGGAAGCAGGAAGAGCTGCTTGCCGGCAGCCTGTCCGCAGACCATATGCGTGTTCAGGAGAAAGAATATCAGGAACAGCTTTCCATTCATGAAGGAAAGTTAAATATCTGGAAAGAGGAGATACTTGATTATATCAGGCAGTGCCCGTTTATCTCCGGCGTAAACCATTATGGGGACCATGCCTTGAATGATACCGTAATGGAAACCCTGGAGGAATATATCCGGCACCGGAAAGAGCAGGCGGCAAGGAAGCAGGCGGAAGCAGCAAAGGAATATGAGGCTTGCAGGCTTGCTATGGAAAAATTGAAATGGGAATTAAATATGCTGGAAGAGAAACGTACGGCGGCGGAAGAAAAACTGTTGGCGGATAAAGAGCTGCAGAAGGAACTGCTCCGGCAGAAACATGAGAATGAACAGGAGCTGGCCGCCTTAAAGCTCGCTGCCCAGACCATAAATAACCTGTCTTCCGAAATCCATGACAGCTTCGGCGGGAAGCTGAACCGATTGGTTTCCGATATGGCAGGGAATGTAACGGACGGCAGATATGACGATATTAAGCTGGATGAGAAGCTGAACATCAAGGCAGGTCACGGGGATAACTATGTGCTGTCGGATAAGTTAAGCGCCGGTACGATTGAGCAGCTATACCTTGCCCTTCGCATAGGCGTTGCGGATATGGTATATGGTGAAGGAAATATGCCGATCCTGCTGGATGACTGCCTTGCGCTTTATGATGATAACAGGGCGAGGGCGGCGCTTACGGCACTTACAGGGGGTAATAAGAGACAGGTCATCCTGTTCACCTGTCATAAGAGGGAAAAAGAAATCCTTGACGGACTGAAAGTGAAATATCAATACATAGATTTATCTGCCGAGTAGACGGTTAGCGGCAGGGAGGAATCCGTATGGCGGCAAAGAAGAAAACATCACAAGGGAAGAAGCCTGCAAATAAAAGCAGGGCAAAGCATAAGCAGTTAAGTATGGGAAAGCGGATAAGGAGAGGAATCCTGTGGGGGTGCCTGCTCCTTGCTTTTATTGTTTCCCTGTCCCTGTTAGCGATTGTTCTGATCTTTAATTTTAAATACGGCGGAGCCTTTAAGCAGTTTGAAACGGATGCAAAGCAGCTGGTAAGCGAATCGACCCCGGATACCTTCCGGCAGGCGGAAACCAGTCTGGTCTATGATGCGAACGGTGACCTGATATCGGTACTGAAAGGGGAAAAGGACGTTTATTACCTGAAGTATGAAGACATCCCGGAAACTGCGATCGAGGCGATGATTTCCATAGAGGATAAAAAGTTTTGGTCCCATGAAGGGGTGGATGTAAAGGCGAATATCCGTGCAATGCTGGCCTTGCTGCGGAACAAGGGTAATATTACACAGGGTGCAAGTACGATAACCCAGCAGCTTGCCAGAACAATCTTCCTTTCAAATGAGGTAACCTGGGAACGTAAATTCAAGGAAGTATTTATATCGATTGAGCTGGAGAAGAAATACCGTAAGGATCAGATTCTGGAATTCTACTTGAATAACATCTATTTTGCAAACGGATATTACGGGATACAGGCTGCAAGCAAGGGCTATTTCAGCAAGAATGCCAGTGAACTGAGCTTGTCGCAGATTGCCTTCCTTTGTGCCATTCCGAATAATCCGACCATCTATGATCCGCTTGAAGATCCGGAGAATACGAAAGGGCGCCGGGACCGTATCCTGCAGCAGATGTATGAGGACGGCTATATCGGCCTGGAAGAATACCATGCCGCCGTAAATGAAGAAATTGAGCTGGTTCAGATCAAGACGGGCCGGAATAATTATGTGGAAACCTTTGTGTTCTATTGTGCAACGAGGGCGCTTATGGAACGGCAGGGCTTCGAATTCCGTAATGAATTCAAGAATGAGAAGGACCGTGAGGAATATGGAGAAAGTTATACGGAGCTCTATAACCAATGCCAGAAATCCCTGTTTTATGAAGGCTACCGTATCTATACCTCGATTGACCCGAAGAAGCAGCAGATCTTGCAGAAATCGGTGGATAACACCTTAAAGGATTATAAAAAGAAGAATAAGGAAGGGACCTATACCCTGCAGGGTGCCGCGGTATCGATTGAGAATAAGACCGGAAGAGTTGTCGCGATAGTCGGCGGAAGATACCAGAAGACAAACGGATACACCTTAAACCGTGCATATCAGAGCTACCGGCAGCCGGGAAGTGCTATTAAACCCTTAATTATATATACACCTGCCTTTGAAAGAGGACACTACCCGGACGATACGGTAACAGATGAAGCAGTCAAGGGCGGGCCTGCCAATTCCTATGGCAGCTATTACGGAAAAATGAAGTTAAGAAGAGCAATCGAGCTGTCGACAAATACCGTTGCCTGGAAGCTGTTTAAGGAGCTTACCCCGGAGACAGGCTTATCCTATCTGCGTGACATGAACTTTGCGAAGCTCGACCCAAATGACTACAATCCGGCGGCTTCTCTCGGAGGATTTACGAACGGCACCAGCCCGCTTGAAATGACGGCAGCCTATGCCGCACTTGAAAATGACGGTGATTACCGCAACCCTACCTGCATAATCAAGATACTTGATGCCAAGGGAGAAGTAATCGTAGGACAGGATAAGACGACGAAGAAGATATATGATACCAATGCCGCAAGAATTATGACGGATGTATTGGAAGGGGTAATCAAATATGGTACCGGTAAAGGCCTGGGACTTAACAATATGATAAGCGCCGGAAAGACGGGTACGACCAATAACAAGAAAGACGGCTGGTTCGTAGGCTATACGCCTTACTATACTACCGGTGTATGGGTCGGTTATGATATGCCGAAAGCAATGGAGGGATTGTCCGGAGCCAGTTTTCCCGGAATGATTTGGCACACTTATATGGAGCAGATACACAAAGGTTTGAAGAATAAGGAATTTGCAGCCTATAAGGATAGCCGTGTTCCGGACAGGAATGTGCCGGCGGATGAAAATGATCGGACCGAACCGGAACAGTCGGAAGAAGAAACGGTGCAGACCGGGCAGGAAAATAATCAGGAGGAAGAAAACAGCCAGGATAGTACTGATTGGCCGGAGAATACCGATACCTGGGAAGATAATGGAGATACGCCGGAGACGGACTGGGAGGAGGACGATACCGAATTCCCGGATTCAGAGCCGATATTTGAAGACAGTACGGAGCAGCCTCCGGAGGATACCGGTACCGAAATTTCCGATACACAGGATTATGAAGAAAACCCCGGCGGCGGGATGCAGTCGGGAGAGGACGGCATGAGCGGCTTAGAGTAAGCCCGCTTTTTCCTAAGAATTGATAAATGTCCGTCAATAACCATCCGGAGGAGAGATCATGAGTTATATGTTCAGATCGGCCGCAGCTGATGATTACGAGCAGGTAATAACCATATTCGAAAGGGCAATCCAAAATATGAACGAAAGCGGTATTTACCAGTGGGATGAAGTATACCCTGATAAAGATATCTTATTGTCCGATATCAAAAAAAATCAGATGTATGTATTGACAGAAGGGGATACAATCCTGTCCGTTATTGTGTTAAATGAGGATCAGGATGAACTGTACAAAACTGCCGGCTGGAAATATAAACAGGGAAGGATAGCCGTGATACACCGGCTGTGCGTGAATACGGATTATCAGAACATGGGCATCGGGAAAGCAATCGTACGGTCTGCGGAAGCTTTCTTAAAGGAAAAAGGGTTTGGGATCATCCGGCTGGATGCATTTTTACAAAATCCATATGCACTCAGGATGTATGGCAGCCTGGGCTATTCCAGGGCAGGAGAGGTTTCCTTCCGCAAGGGAAAGTTCTGTCTGTATGAGAAGAAGCTGTCGTAGTATGGACTGGCGGGAGTATTGATAAAAGTTAAGGGTACCGGAAATATGCTCCTGTTACGGCAGTATTTCCGGTGCCCTTTTATGGCTTATTTTCTATATCTATTTAAAACATTCTGAATACGCTCCGTAGGGCTTAACAGCTTGCTTATGGAAGCGTCGTGATTCAGAGTGTCAATAAGCAATGCGATATATTTACTCATGTCTACATTAATATAGTAAGGTTTGGACAATAATTCCTCTGTCTGGTATACAAGATTCGTTGTCAGCACCTTGTATATCAAACCCTGTTCATATGCTTCATCAAATTTGGCGAGGCCGTTCGTAAATAATCCGAAGGTACATGCTATGAAGATTCTTCCCGCTTTCCTTCTCTTTAACTCTTTGGCTACATCCAATATACTTTCACCGGAGGAAATCATGTCGTCAATGATCAACATGTCATTGCCTTCAATGTCGGTTCCCAGGAATTCATGGGCTACGATAGGGTTGCGTCCGTTTACGACAGTAGCGTAATCACGGCGTTTATAGAACATACCCATATCTAAACCAAGTACGTTGGCAAAATAGATTGCCCTGCTCATGCCTCCTTCATCCGGGCTGATCACCATCATGTGGTTCGAATCAATTGTAAGATCGGGGACATTTTTAAGTAAGGCTTTAATGAACTGATAGGTGGGCTGGACCGTCTCAAAGCTTTTCAAAGGTATTGCATTCTGGACACGGGGATCATGTGCATCAAAGGTAATGATACTTTCCACACCCATATTAGTAAGCTCCTGCAAAGCCAATGCACAATCCAGGGACTCTCTGGAACTGCGTTTATGTTGTCTGCTTTCATAGAGGAAAGGCATGATAACGGTAATCCTGCGGGCCTTTCCGCCGACAGCGGCTATAATTCGCTTTAAATCCTGGTAATGATCATCCGGGGACATATGATTTTTATATCCACAAACCGTATAAGTTAGACTATAGTTGCATATATCCAGCAGCAGATATAAGTCGGAACCACGAACCGATTCCTTGATAATGCCTTTTGCCTCACCGGTTCCGAATCTGGGGCAGGCAGCTTCCAGCAGATAGGAATCACGCTGATAACCGGCAAATGCGATTGTAGATGTATGTTCACTGTCTCTGGCATTCCGCCATTCCACAATGTAATCATTTACCTTCTGCCCCAGGGATTTACTGCTTTCCAAAGCGATAATACCTAATGTACCGACGGGAATCGTTTCTAAGTTAGTTTCTTGCGGCATTCTATTGTCCTCCAATGAAATTTGTTAAAGTTAATGGGAAATGTCCACTAAAAGTTATACCATTAACATATTGGTTCGTCAAGGCTAAAAAGTAACTTAACATTAAAACAGCTTCTTAAGGCGAATATCATCACCTACAATCTTTAACAGTGTATAGTTGCTGGCAATACGCGAGAAGACCCGCTCACTGTAGATGGTATTGATATTATCAAGGGAAAGGTTGGTCGAGATAACGGTTGATTTCTTCCTGAGGTAGCGCTCGTTAATGCAAAGGTAAAGCTGTACGTTAACAAAGGAGTTGTTCAGCTCAGTGCCAAGATCGTCAATAATAAGCAGGTCGCAGTCCAAAATGTAATCAAACTGGTTCTGAGGTTCAAAGCTTTCCTCACCCTTCCCGAACTTATTCTTCTCCAGAATATCGAACAGCTGGAAGGCGGTCAGGTAGATCACGGTATACGCCCGGTCAAGCAATTCCTTGGCAATGCAGTTGGCAAGGAAGGTTTTGCCTACCCCCGTGTTACCGTATAAAAGCAGATTGCTGAAATCCTTATCAAAATGATCAATAAAGCTTTGACATACCTCGACGACCCTTCGGATATTCTCCCTGGGAGTAAGCTTCGTGCTCGACTCCGTAAAATCATCCGGATAGTACTCATAGGAGAAGACAGAGAAATTCTCACTGGCAATAGCGGTTTTAATATTGGATTGGGAATAAACGATGTCAACGATCGCCTGTTTAAAGCAATGACACTTTTCGCTGCCGATGAAGCCGGTATCCTTGCAGTCGGGACAATGGTATCCGGGCTGTAAATAATCCGCCGGATATCCGCCTGATATTAACAGAGCAGTTCTTCTGTCTCGGGCTGCATCCGTAATTTTTTTAAGTTCTTCCAATGCGCCGTTATCACCGGTAAGAAGCATTCTGGCGCTATGTATGGAGCAGGTGACGACCTCGTCGTCAATGGCCTTTAACTCCGGAATGGCCTGGTAAGCTTCCTGGATCCGCATATCCAGCTCGTGCTTATTCTTAAGCTGTTTATAATCGTAGTCACGCAGAATCTTATTATATTGGAAATTCTTTAAAGCCATATCGGTATTCTCCTTACTGTTTATGTAAAAGCCGTTGTTCCATAGAAGAGTAATCCTCCTCGGTATAGGTCCTCTGCGGAAATGCGTTAAACCGGTTATTGGAGGAAGGCTTTGCGGCCGGTACCGGAGCATTGCCGTTTGATTTTGCCGCGGCGTATTTGGAATGCTCCTCGTCCAGCTTACTAATCTGGCTCAGTTCCTTAACCTCTTTCTTAAACCAGTTCTCCAGGATTTTATCCGCGTACTTAAAATCGGGCTTTTGCGTCATCAGTATGGTACGGTTGCAGGCTTCCACGATAATATCTATGGTAAAGTGATATTTGTTCAGCCATTTATTAATAAACTGCTTCTCTACGTTACCGGGTGCCCTGTTAAGGCCGAACGCCTTATTTACCGCATTGTAATTGCTGTTATAAAGTGCGGTGGCGGCTTCCGCCTTTTCTACGGTATCGATTCCTTCCTCGGCCCAGGAAAGGGCGACTGCTTCAATATAGGCCGGATTCTTTTTATTCTTTGATACACAGTATTCATAAAGATACATAATGAGTTCCGCAGAGAACCCAATGCTTTCATAAAGGTACAGTATAAGCTGAAGATCCATAGGCTTGATTAATCTGTCCAGATAGATTTCGATAATGTTTAACATCCATTTTACTTCATCGGAATTCGTCAGCTGACTGATCTGTGCCTCGGAGTAATTTGGCTTTTCAAACTTTCTTTCAGGCACCGCAAGGGGCTCTGAAGGCTCCTCCGACACCTGTGTTACTATCCCGGGATATCCGGGAGCAGGACTCACCGTCGGCGCAGCTTCCTCACAGGTATCCGACTGTCCGTTATTATCCTTAAATATATCGTTGATCGTAATAGAAATGATTTCACTGTTCGTATTCCGAACCAAAGAAATCAGATTGATTTTCTCCCAGTAGCATAAGGCACGGATGATATCCTTCTCGGTATCATCCAGACGGTCTGCAATTGCGGAAATGGATATCTCCGCGTCGTCGGCGCCGTTCATACAGCGAAGCAGGTACAGGTACACCTTGACATATGCTCCGTTGGCGGTAGGCATATAATGGTCTATAAACAGATTGGGTACGACAGTGGTTTGCGATATGTTGTTCGAATTTAGTATTATTTTATTCATGCTGATAACCTCACATTACACTTGTTTTTCTATGCAGTCCGTTTCGTCACGCACATTATAACACAGGAAATATTATAAGAAAATAGGCTATTTTACTGGAAATAATATATTGTTCCATGATGTGGATAGTGTGGATAATGTGGATAAGGTGCAGGAAAGATTATGTAAAAATATGTAAAATAAAGTTGAAAGATATAAAAATCAATGAGTACAGTATAATAAGACTATTGTGGTAGAAAAAAATTATGTGAACTAAAAAATCCACAGCCTTATCCTGCGAAAATTGTTGATAAGGTTGTGGATAATGTGGATAACTATGCGCCTAACAGGGCTTCTCCAATTGAGACAACGTCTCCGGCACCCATAGTTATCAACAGATCGCCGTTCGTACAATTTAAAAGCAAAAAATTTTCAATTTCATCAAAAGATTTAAAATAGTAGGTTTCCTTACCTAATTTAATCAGTTCTTCCTGTAGATCCTTTGAGGATATGTCACCCGGATTTACCTCCCTGGCAGCATAGATATCGGCCAGTACGATCTTATCAGCCAGTGACAGGGCGGCGGCGAAATCCTTTAAGAAGGCTTTTGTCCTGGAATAGGTATGGGGCTGGAACACGCACCAGGTTGTCTTATGCGGATAATTCTGTGCCGCGGTCAGAGTTGCGGTAACCTCAGTCGGATGGTGCGCATAGTCATCGATGACGGTTACGCCGCCGATTTTCCCTTTATACTGGAAGCGCCGCTCCGTCCCGGTAAAATCAAGCAGGGCTTTTTTTATTACATCAAGAGGGATATTTAAGCTTCTGGCCAGGGCGATCGCGGGAAGTGAGTTGGATATATTATGGATGCCGATGACATTCAGATTGATATGTGTTAACACGGTCCCGTTCTCCATTAAGTCATAGTTGCCGTATCCCGATTCGTCGAAAGCAATATCAGCCGCGCTGTAATATGACTGCACGCCCGGAACGGGAGGCTTTGCGGAATCTATGCTGTAGGTTATGAACGGGCAGGCCAGGTTCCGGGTGAAATAAGGAACATTGTCAATGTCCCCGTTGATTACCAGCAGACCTTCCTTTGGCAGGAGCTCTGCAAACATGCGGAACGAATTGCGTACGTCGTCAAGATCCTTGAAATAGTCCAGATGCTCCGCCTCAACGTTAAGTATAATACTGCGGGTCGGATTAAACTTCAGGAAGCTGTTGGTATACTCGCAGGCTTCCGTTATGAAGTGCTCCGACTTCCCGATCCGGATATTGCCTCCGATATTATCCAGAATACCGCCTACGGATATGGTAGGGTCCATGCCTGCTTCCAGCAAAATAAGTGAAAGCATGGAGGTGGTGGTGGTTTTTCCGTGCGTACCCGATACGGCTATGGCGTTGCTGTAATTTTTCATTACCTGGCCGATAAGCTCGGCCCGGTCCATGATCGGGATTCCCGCCTGAATTACCGCCTGATACTCCGGATTATTTTCCTTTATTGCCGAGGTATAAACGACCAGATCCAAATCAGGTGTAATATTCGAAGGTCGTTGTCCATATAATACGGTAACGCCCAAATTCTCAAGATGCTTTGTGATCTTGCTTGATTTCGAGTCCGATCCGCTTACCTGAAAGCCCATAGTATGTAAAAGCTCGGCTAAACCGCTCATGCTGATACCGCCGATTCCGATGAAATGTATCTTAATTGGATTGTTAAAATTAATTTTATACATAGACCTGCACTTCCTATCTTCTTTTTTCATTTTATTAAGATATTATTATTATTACTGCCTATTAGCTATTATAAACATTTCCTTTAAAAATACAATTAAAATTTCGACATACCTACATAATATGTAATAAATAACATTATTGAATCTTGACCATTTATGGCCTTAACCCCGAATACTACATTTTTATAAGCCTCTGTTCGGCCGGAAATCAGGCCGGACGGAATTGAAATATATTTTGAGTTCCCTTTGTTACTCTAATTTTGCAGAATAATTATTATCAAATTTTTGTAAAATTTGTTCACTTTTTGGTAAAACAATGATATAATAATGTCAAAATCAACAACAAGAGGTGATTACATGATTAAGAAAGAAATGATAGCGATGCTTCTTGCTGGTGGACAAGGGTCCAGACTGGGTGTACTGACCTCAAATGTTGCAAAGCCTGCGGTTGCATTTGGAGGAAAATACCGGATCATTGACTTTCCGCTTAGTAATTGTATCAACTCAGGCGTGGATACCGTAGGCGTAATAACCCAGTATCAGCCTCTAAGGCTGAATACACATATCGGGATTGGTATTCCCTGGGATCTGGATCGCAATATCGGGGGAGTTTCCATCCTTCCGCCGTACGAAAAGACGAAAAACAGTGAATGGTACACCGGAACTGCCAATGCGGTCTATCAGAACCTGGGCTATATGGAATACTATAACCCGGAATATATCCTGATTCTGGGCGGTGACCATATATATAAAATGGATTACGAGGTAATGCTTGATTTTCATAAATCCAATCATGCGGATATAACCCTGGCAACCATATCCGTACCGATGGAGGAGGCGCACCGGTTCGGTGTGGTAATTACGGACGAAAGAAAGCAAATCACGGATTTTGAAGAGAAACCGGATAATCCGAGAAGCAACCTGGCCTCGATGGGAATCTATATCTTTACCTGGAAGGTACTAAAGGAGGCACTGATCTCCCTGTCGGAACAAAAAGGCTGTGACTTCGGCAAGCATATCATTCCTTACTGCCACAAACGGGGGGACCGGATATTTGCTTACGAATATAAGGGCTACTGGAAGGATGTCGGCACGCTGGGCTCCTATTGGGAATCCAATATGGAGCTGATTGATCTGATACCGGAGTTTAACCTGTATGAAGAATTCTGGAAGATTTATACGAAGAGCGATACGATCCCTCCCCAGTATGTTGCGGATACCGCCGTAATTGAGAAGGCAATTATCGGTGAAGGTTCCGAAATCTATGGAGAGGTACATAATTCGGTTATCGGTTCCGGCGTTTATATCGGGCCGGGAGCGGTTGTAAGAGATTCCATTATCATGAAGGCGGCTGTCATTAAAGACGGTGCCGGGGTATATAAAGCCATAATAGCAGAAGGGGCTGTAATCGGAGCCGGCTCACAGCTTGGTATCGGTGAAGAACTGCCGAATAAGCTTGCGCCGGGTATTTATTCCTTTGGTCTGGTAACGGTTGCGGAGAACAGCAGCATACCGGACCATGTAAGGATCGGCAAGAATACGGCCATATCCGGTGTCACGGAAGCCGGTGACTATCCGGACGGATTGCTGGAAAGCGGGGAGAATTTAATAAAGGCAGGTGACAGAGTATGAGGGCGATCGGAATTGTACTGGCAGGCGGCAACAGCAGCCGGATAAAGGAATTGACGGTCAAAAGGGCAATTGCCGCAATGCCTGTCGGCGGCAGCTACCGTGCCATTGATTTTGCGCTGAGCAATATGTCGAATTCCCATATTCAGAAGCTGGCGGTGATTACGCAATACAATGCGAAATCCTTAAATGAGCACTTGAATTCCTCAAAATGGTGGGATTTCGGAAGGAAGCAGGGCGGCCTGTTCGTATTTACCCCGACCATAACGGCGGACAACAGCTTCTGGTACAGGGGCACCGCCGATGCGATGTATCAGAATATCAGTTTTTTAAAGAACAGTCATGAGCCTTATGTAGTGATCGCTTCCGGCGATGGGGTATACAAGCTGGATTACAATAAAGTACTGGAATTCCATATCGCAAAGAGGGCTGACATTACCGTAGTCAGCAAACGCCTTGAGGGCCGGGATTTAAACCGTTTCGGCATACTTGATACGGACGAGGACCGCAGGATTACGGAATTCGAAGAAAAACCGGTGGTTGCGAAAGGGAATCTGGTGTCTGCCGGAATCTATGTCATCCGGAGGCGCCTGCTGATCGAATTGCTGGAAACCTCGGCAAATGAGGAACGGCACGATTTTGTAAAGGATATTCTGATCCGGTACAGGAATCTGAAAAGAATTTTTGCCTATGAACTGGATACCTATTGGAGCAACATTTCAACTATAGAATCTTACTATCGGACCAATATGGATTTTTTAAGGAAGGATATCCGAGACTATTTCTTCAGGGAATATCCGGATATTTATTCGAAGATAGACGATCTGCCCCCGGCAAAATATAACCGGGGTTCCTATGTCAGAAACAGTCTGATTTCAAGCGGCTGTATCATAAACGCTGCGGTAGAGAACTCCATATTGTTTAAGAAGGTTTATATAGGAAATAACTGTACAATCAAAAATTCCATTATTTTAAATGAAGCATATATCGGGGACAACAGTCATATCGAGAATTGTATTGTAGAAAGCCGTGATACCATAAGAGCAAATACGACATACATCGGTGAAAATGGACAGGTTAAAATCGTTGTAGAAAAGAACAACAGATTTACAGATTAGCTACAAAGAGGATAAAATATTTGAAGGGAGATATACAATATGCAGATAACAGACGTGCGTGTACGGAAAGTAAGTAAAGAGGGTAAAATGAAGGCTGTAGTGTCCATAACGATTGACAACGAATTTGTGGTACATGATATCAAGGTCATTGAAGGTGAAAAGGGATTGTTCATCGCAATGCCAAGCAGAAAAGCAGGCGACGGGGAGTATCGCGACATTGCACATCCGATTAACTCTGAGACAAGGGATAAGATTCAGAAGATAATTTTAGAAAGTTATTCCGCTGCCGCAGAAGAGTTGACGGAAGAATAACAGGAAAATGCATTATGATAATGGAATTGAACTTATCACGGTAATTTTGTAATGTTTGCTTGATAAGGATAACGGGGGTATGTCTGATTAAAAGCGGGTAGTGCGGACATACCCCCGAAATTTTAGCAATGCGCAGAGACGGACGGAGGAGAAGAATGGCTATAAAGGGTTACGACTATATGGATGAGAGGGGAACATTCCGGCTGGAGGACCCGGAATTAACGAATTATCTTTATTTCCCGATTGCAAATGAAAACGGGGTTATGAGCAGCATAACGCCGTATTTGGGCGGGGACTGCAAGCTGGGACAGAATACGTTTTTACTGGCCCCGGTCAGCAGCGAAGACCTGCACAATAATAAATCCTCGAGAAACTTCTGGTGTAATATAAAAGGGAAAGGTGTCTGGTCGGCAGCCGGCAAATCGGCGAAGCAGCAGGCCGAACTATTTACCGGCAGAAAGGATAAGACGGTTCTTGAAGCAGGGATTATGTGGCAGAAGCTTACCAGAACCTCCGCTGAATACGGAATTACTTCACAGATTACCTCCTTTGTTCCTTATATGGGAGAACTGCTGGAACTTATGGTTGTAACGCTGCGGAATGACGACGTTGAACCGTTGAAGCTTACGCCGACGGCAGCGGTTCCGATGTATGGAAGATCGGCGGATAATATAAGAGATCACAGGCATGTGACCTCCCTTCTTCACCGGATAGAAACAACCGGTAACGGTGTTGTTTTAAATCCTACGCTTACCTTTGATGAGAGGGGACACCATAAGAATACCGTAGTATACGGTGTATTCGGCGGAACAGGAGATGGGGAGCTGCCGGAGGGCTTTTATCCGGCTGTGGAGAATTTCCTTGGGGATGGGGGCAGCTTTGAGAACCCGCAGGCCGTCTTTGATCCGGCCATTAAGCCGGTAAAGGCAGGGTACCGCAGAGACGGTTGTGAAGCCTTAGGCGGGATACGATTTCCGGAAATAAACCTTGCTCCTTCAGAGCAAAAGACCTATATCATAGCAATGGGCTTTGGTACCGCAAAAGAAAGCCTTGAGGCGTCCGCCGCAGCCTTTCTTTCCGAGGATGCCTGCAGGCATTCTCTGGAAGAAACAAAACGCTACTGGGAGGAAAAGATTAATGTAGCCTATACCTCGGCATCGGAGAATTTTGATTCCTGGATGCATTGGGTGAACTTCCAGCCGATGTTAAGAAGAATCTACGGCTGTTCCTTCCTGCCCCATCACGATTACGGGAAAGGCGGCCGGGGCTGGAGAGATCTGTGGCAGGATTGCCTGGCTCTGCTTATCATGAATCCCGGCGGGGTCAGAGAGATGCTGATTGACAATTTCGGCGGCGTCCGCATTGACGGAACGAATGCTACGATTATCGGAACGAAGCAGGGAGAGTTTATAGCAGATCGCAATAACATCACACGTGTATGGATGGATCACGGTATGTGGCCGTTTCTTACTACGAATCTTTATATCATGCAAAGCGGCGACCTCGGACTGCTGCTGAAAGAGAATGCTTATTTTAAGGACCCGCAGGCAGTCAGAGGGGAAGAAAAGGATACCTTATGGAAGCCGGAGGACGGCAGCCATCTTAAGACGGCCGTCGGTACGGAATATAAGGGGTCCATACTTGAGCATCTGCTTTTGCAGCATCTTACCGCATTTTATGATGTCGGGGAGCACAATCATATCCGGCTTCGCGGGGCAGACTGGAACGATGCCCTGGACATGGCAAAGGAACGCGGCGAAAGTGTTGCCTTTACTTCGATTTACGGCGGTAATTTAAAGCTTTTGGCCGGGTTGTTGGAGGCGCTGGACAGGGAAGGGACGGCAAGTGTTACCCTGGCTGAGGAAATGGAAATACTCTTAACCGATGATCCCGCTCTGTACAATGACATAACAAAGAAGCAGGAGCTGCTGTATCGGTATTGCAATGCCTGCAGGCATCATGTCAGCGGCAACCGGCTGGAAATCTCCTGCCGCGGGCTGGCTAAGAACCTGAGGAACAAAGCGGAATGGGTAAGAAACCATATCCGGGAAACAGAATGGATCACAAACAGGGAAGGACACTCCTGGTATAACGGCTACTATGACAACAGCGGAAGGCGGGTGGAAGGCGATCATGAGCTGGGTGTCCGGATGATGCTGACCGGGCAGGTATTCACCATTATGTCGGAAACGGCGGATGCGGAGCAGATAAAGGAGATCGTCTCGTCGGCCGATGCCTATCTGTATGATCCGTCCATAGGCGGCTATAAGCTGAATACCGACTTTAAGGAGGTCAAGACGGACCTTGGCCGGATGTTTGGTTTTGCTTACGGCCACAAGGAAAACGGTGCGGTTTTCTCCCATATGGCGGTTATGTATGGGAACGCGCTTTACCGGAGAGGGTTCGTAAAGGAAGGTTATAAGGTAATTAACAGCCTGTATAGGCATTGCGATGATTTTGAAAAGTGCAAAATTTATCCGGGAATTCCGGAGTATATCGGGGATAACGGCAGAGGGCTTTACCATTACCTGACCGGCGCCGCAAGCTGGCTGCTGCTCACCGTGCTGACCGAAATGTTCGGAGTTAAAGGAGAGTTCGGTGATCTGAAGCTGGAACCGAAATTAACCCCGGAGCAGTTTGATCCGGATAAACAGGCTTCGGCCGCCCTGGTATTTGCAGACCGAAGCTTGAAGATTCAGTATGTAAATAAAGAGTCAAAGGAATACGGCGATTATCAGATCGGAAGGATTACCATTGATGGTAAAGAATATGTATCAGAATACGAAAAGGTGATTATAAAAAGAAGTGACATTCAGGCATTGGATAGTAAAAACGGTCATGTGATAGTGGCTGAGCTGGTGTAAAGAAGGACATGGAAGGAAGGTTGTCTTATGGACAAAGAATATATCGATATTACAAGTTATGAGGGAGAAGGCTATAAACCTGTGATTGATTATGAATCCTGGCGTGTGGCCATACTTCGTTACTGTGAAGAACTTGAAGTGCGGAATCTGGCGACAATGCAAAAGCATAATGAATCGGATGAAGTCTTTGTTCTTCTGGACGGGAAGTGTACCTTATTTGCGGGCGGTAAAGGAGATACCATCAATGAAATTGACGGTATTGCAATGGAACCGTTACGGCTGTATAACGTAAAACGGGGAGTGTGGCATACTCATACCCTGGATAAACAGGGTATGGTGCTTATCGTAGAGAACCGGGATACATCTGACATGAATTCACCAACCGAAAGCCTGAGCAAGGATCAGATAGATCGACTGCGGAAGATGTATGACTTAAAGTAAAATACTATTTATAATATATAGTCGTTTTTATACCTAAGATTAGTAGAAATGATCCAATAAAAATATTCAGTAAGCGGATAATGACAAAGGGTAAAAACGTATTAACAAAATAGCCTAGAATTGAGACTGCTGTCAGGAAGACTACAGTAGCGAGAACTGCTCCAAGACCATAGAGGTACATGTCCGGCTTTGCCATATGTTCTTCTGCCATTTTGGTTGAGAAAACTCCGGCCCAGAAAAGAATTGTCAACGGATTGGATAACGTCAGGATCAGTGTTTTCAGAAAAATATTGTCGATGCTTTTACCTGATAGCAGTTGTATGTCCGGAAGAATTGAGATATTTAAAGCATTCATAATACTGTGCAAGCCAAAGAACATCAGAACAATAGCACCGGAGATCTGAAGTATTTTCTTAACGTGTTTGTATTTATTCAGCAGTAGACCAATCCCTGATATTGCAGCAAATATAAATAATGCGTCAATGACGGCGACTCCCATTACTCCGATCATGGCAGCTATGAAACCGGAGACAGAGGCAGTCTGAAAAATAAACAGACATATGGGTCCTACCGCAAGCTGCAGCAGCATACCAAAGCGAAATCCTTTTATAATCATAAAAATACCCCTATCTGCTATCGGTCTCTTTTAACGTGGATAAGATTATCATGGAGTTAGACTTTGAAACACCCTGGATAGATTTTAACCGTTTGCTGAGGAAATACTCTAATTCGTCGGTGTCTTTTACAAGTACCTTTAACATATAATCATATTCTCCGGCCATATGGTGGCATTCCATTACTTCGGAGAATTGAACGATTTTATTCCGAAAAATATCGATATTAGCGGTCTGATCAATACATACAAATATAACAGCCGATAATTTGTATCCCATTTTTTGGCGGTTGATCTTAATCGTATATTGTTCAATGATATTAGCTTCTTCCAGTTTGCGGATTCTTTCGGACACGGCGGGAATTGAAAGGCTGACATGCCTGCTGATTTCGGATATGGTAGCCCTTCCGTTTTGCTTCATGACGTTAAGAATATTTAAGTCTGTTTGATCCATAAAAGCATCTCCTTTGCTTTACTATTTAAGAAATTATATCAAAAATATTAAATAGAGTAAATATAATACATTCATTTCAATAAATAATAAAGTAAATAAGAAAAAAACTTAAATAAAAAAATGAAAGAAAAACATTAAGAACAGATACTGCGCATAGTTGTTAAATACTTTTGAGCTTGTGGATATATAAGTATTTGTGGCTTTTCTTTATTACTTAATGAGGTGGCAAGCGGAATAATATCGTCTGGAGACGAACAGGGTATCATATGCATGGATTGAAAATCGTCTGCATTGATATTAGGAGAATAGGCAATAATTTTTACACGTTTTTTTAGTATTTTCATTAAAAGTAAAACGTGATCCATTTGAATTTGATAATTTTTTATAGCAAAATCATTAATTTCATCTAAATTATTTGAAAACTTAAAAGCACGCATCATATCCTCTGAATTAATTCCTTCCGGGCATTGTGAATATATAGCTACTATTATATCTTCATTGAGTATATCTGTTAGCGCAATTAATGGCTTTAAAGATTGATAAAATTCAACATTTAGCGGATAACCGGGTGTTGTGATGATTATATCGGGTTTATTTAAGCTAATTGAAATCTTTTTTCGTAAATAGTCAATCGCTGCCAGATGAGATTCCATAAGTTTTCCTGAAAAAACCGCCACAGGTTCAGACATGTCATTTACTACAAAATTAACAGAAAAATCAATTCTATATAAATTGGCACATTCAAGCATATCCTGATGAATCGGATTATTCTTTAAATTCCCCGGAATAGCATTAGGTGAAGCCAACATTTTAGGCGAGTGATTAGCTATTATGCTTTTTGCAGACGATATGCCTGGCATTACCGATTTTCTTCCACCGGAAAAACCGGCAAATTCATGAGGTTCTACTTTACCTATATTGATATGCAGATCACATTCATATGCTTCTTTATTAACTTCAAGTTTTGTACCATGTGTTGTTTCGCCTAAGTAAGTTAATTTTTCATTATCAAAGGCATCATGATTAATTACGTGGAAAGGAATTTTAGATGCATAAAGGTCTTCACCTAAAATTTCAGCTATTTCATTTTCTGTAGCAGCTCTATGTACTCCCAGCGCAATAACAAAGACTACTTTATCTGCTTCCATACCGGCTCTTATTAACTCGTTTATTATATATTTTGCCACTTTTTGAGTTGGTACATTCCTTGTTACATCTGATACGATTATGCTTGCACTTTTTGCATTCATCTCTTTTGCCAAGTTGTAAAGGCAAGCTCCATATGCGGGCTTACAGATAGCTTCCTCAAATAACTTATTATTTGTTATACCGGGTATACTCACAGGTGTAACGATATCTGCAAACTGGTCTTTGGGTATATTAAGTTTTATTAATTCCGTAGAATCAGTAAAAATATAAGTATCATTTTTCCTATCGACAGTATACATATTACTCCTCGATTCTATTGCGTGATGAGCTTCATTGAATCTCTGAAATTTGTATGTGAATTTTTGCTTACCTATTTATTTCCCGTTTCACAGTTATCTCATTATTAAAATTATATCTGTATAAAATGATAAATATATACATTTCAAACAGATATAATTTTTGGCTTTATTTTTATGTATTTAATATTACAGGTTCCATTTAGCTTTGTATTCCTTAAATGATTTTAAAAATGTTTTCCTTAGTGCAATAAGACCTATAAGATTTGGTATAAAAACCATTCCGACAGCCATATCAGCTAATGTCCAAACGGATTCAATTGCCATAGTCGCTGAAAGCAGCGGAGGAACACAGTATAAATATTTCAAATATCTCAATGACTTTTCGCCAAACAGATAAACAATGCAAGTTTTATATTCAATATAGAAACCTAAGAAGGAAGAGAAAGCAAACAAGATAACGGCTGCACATAATAGGCCGACACCTACACTGCCCCAAGTGGTACGGAAGGCTGTGAAAGTAAGAATTGAGCCGGTTTCTCCGCTTTCGATGGCACCACTGACAATGACAGTTAATGCAGTCAGGGTACTTACCAAAAAGGTATCTATGAATACTTCAACAATACCCCACATGGATTGATGAATCGGATGTTCGGTAATGGCTGTTGCATGAACAGTAACGGAAGTACCTTCACCTGCTTCACTTGAGAAGATACCACGGGCGGCACCACGAGCCATAGCCATTGAAACAGTTGCTCCGACGAATCCACCGGCCGCAGGTGCAGGTGCAAAAGCATATTTAAAAATCATCCCAAATGCTTCCGGAATCTGATCAATATGGCCAATGATAACTCCCAAAGTACCAATAATATAAATTACGACCATAGGAGGAACCATTTTTCCACAGAAATTACCGATACCTTTCAGTCCTCCAAAAATTACACCGGCACCAATAGCCGCACATATAATACCGGCAATAACTGTTGAAGTGCCAGTTACGTCATATAAAGTAGTTGCAAGTGTATTGGGCTGTACAAAAGTACCATCAACAAGTACTATGACAAGCAAAGCGATGGTAAAGATAACCGCCAATACTTTACCAAATTGTCCGCCGATACCTTCTTTCATATAATACATTGGTCCACCGTAGTATTCGCCATTTTCACCTTTATGCCGAAATTGAACAGATAGTGAAGTCTCAACCATTTTTATTGCCATTCCCACAAATGCAATGACCCACATCCAAAAAGCAGCACCAGGTCCGCCAATTGCAATAGCGGATGCAATACCGGCAATGTTACCACTTCCTATAGTGCCCGCTAACACGGCACTCATGGATTGAAATGGTGTTAAAGTACCTTCACCTTCCGCTTCTTCTTTGTATTTCCCAAATAAACTCCCAAATGTCCTCCTGTAAATATGTCTTGCATGTGATAATTGAAAAACTCCTGTCTTAAGGGAAAAATAGATACCGGCTGCAACCATAAAGCTTATTAAAGGTGTTCCCCATAAGAAATTCATAACATTTGCCAATGAATTAAACATAATAAACCCTCTCCTTAAATTGTTATTGTTTAAATAAATTAATAATATAAATACAGGACTATCTATCAATATTTTTACAGCTTAATCGAAACTCAATTTTTCATCTGGTAAGGCTCTTCCCAAAGATTTAACTTAGTTCCAATACCTCTTTGCAATGCCCGTTGATATAATTCGTATCCCCAGCCAACATCAAACACTGCCATTCCACAAGCAATAAAGATAATTATTTCATCCTTGCTTTCTCTTCCTTTTTTTGTTTCAAGAATGACATCTCCAATACTTGTGGAATCCTTCAATGCAGGTAACTTACCATCATCTATTAATCGGTATAATGGACCACCGATTACTCCATCATAATAGCCTTGTTTATCGTTGGACGCAACGGCTTCCTCCATATAGGCCTCGTGAAGTTTTACATTATCATAGATAATCTTATTCTTTGTCCAAAAGCCCTCATCTGATTTACCAGGACCTGTAAATAACACTGTTGCACCTTTCTTAAACCATTTCTCGTCTAACTGCAATGGTTTTAATCTGGATGCAGCGATTGTAATAACATCTGCAACTTTGACAGCTTCTTCTAAACTAAAAACGCTTCTTCCTCTAATACCATTATTTACTGTAGCCCAGTTGGCAAACTCAGTAGCTTTGTCTTCAAAAATATCATAACATACTACTTCTTCTATATTAGGTGTCTGTGTCATTATAGATTCATAACAGGATTTATTAATTGGTCCGCAACCTATGACTGTAATTACCTTAGAGTCTTTATTCGCTAAATATTTTGCTGCGACTGCCGGAACAGCTCCGGTTCTTGCTGCACTTAATAAGTTTGCAGACATAAGACAAAGAGGTTCGCCTGTATCCTTATCATTTAATAATACAGTTAATACAGAGCGCGGAAGTCCTTTTGACGGATTTGCCGCATTTGATCCGTACCATTTATTACCGCAGCAATCAAACCTTCCTCCTAAATATGCAGGCATGGCAACAAATCTTCTATCAGGTCCGGCAACCGGCATGTTAGGAAATGGTGTTTCTTTTGGAAATACAATTCCCATACCGTGACTATTATGATTACTTCCTCCCATCAGATAGTCACCTTGGCTAAGAAGCTTAAATACTTCTTCTGAAATGCCTACACAGCCTTCCCTGTCCAGAACCCCGGCCTCGATCATATCCGGTTCTGATAAATACAAAAAATCAGTTCTCTTTCCCATAACAATTACTCCTTTCGATTTTCGTAAAACTTAAACCGGCTGCTTAAGACAAGCGGTGTTGTTTTACTGACTTTAAATAACTCTTATAAAATGTACCATTCAGTACATTTAGAATACTTCATTTTATTATTATTGTCAATGATATAATGCATATTGCATAATAATTATTATAAATCTATTATATTTACGTAATATTGCCTAATTATAACCACGACTATATGATGGATTTGTTAAAAATGTTTATTTTATTGGATTTTGATATTGACATATGCAATATATAGCACTATACTGAATGCAGTATTTAATACATAAAGTTCTAAATGAAATATTTGTTTGCATTATATACAATATAAGGAGGTAAATACTATGGAACAATTTAAAAAAATCCGCAATTATCAAGATTTAATTTCATACGGTGATATTGAATCGCGAAAAATTGTTCTTTCTATTACAGAAAAGACTCTGCGTAGATTAGATGCCTATGAGAGAATTAAGAGCATTACTTATGTCGAACGCGATATATTGCATATCGGAAATAAAAGCTGGGATCTGTCCAAGAAGAAAAATGTTTATCTTTTAGGTGCGGGAAAGGCTTGCAATCATATGGCAAGAGCAATTGATGAGATTTTGGGAAATAGACTGAGCAGGGGAATCGCTATTGTAAAAGTGATGGAGGATACCGACATTTTTAATAAAACGGAGGTGTACGTCGGCGGTCATCCGTTACCAAATAAAACAGGCTACCAAGCCTGCAAGGAAATATTAAAATTGGTAGATGCTTCAGGTCCGGATGATTTATTTATTGTTGTAATAAGTGGAGGAAGTTCTGCACTTATGAGCTGTCCTGTAGAAGGGATTAGTCTACAGGATGAAATTGATACCACAGATGTTATGCTAAAATCCGGTGCGGGAATTTACGAGGTCAATGCCATTCGAAGACACATCTCACAAATGAATGGCGGAATGTTAGCAAAAAGAATCCAAGCGGTAGGTGCAGAACTAATTGGTTTTGGAATTAGTGATGCTGTGGGAAATCCTGCTACAGTTGATATCGGAATTCCTTATGCAAAATATGCAAGTACACCTATGGGACCGGATAAAACAACCTTAGAAGATGCAAGACGCGTTATACGTGATTATGATGTGGCAGACCGTCTTCCAAAAGCTGTGGTAGATTACCTGATGACTGTTGGTCCGGAAGGCGAAACACCAAAAGCATTTCCTGATAATACATACTTCTTATTGAATACACTGCCTGATTCCTGTATTTATGCAAAAGAAGTTTGCGAATCTATGGGAATTCCTGCAATCATCCTTTCTTCTTTCTTAGAAGGTGAGAGTAAAGATGCCGGTACTATCTTTGCATCCATTGCCAGGGAAGTTCAAGCTTATGGCAACCCTGTTAAGCCTCCGTGCGTAATACTCAGTTCCGGAGAAACTACAACTAAAATTCTGGATAATAGTCTTATTACCGGTCATGGCGGTCCTGGACAGGAGCTTACTGTAGGCTTTGCTATTGCGGCTTCTAAAACAAAAGGTGCCTGTATGCTGTCTATTGATTCGGAGGGAACAGACGGAACAACTCCTATAGCAGGAGGAATTACCGATTCTACAACTTTAATGAGAGCAATAGATCATAATGTTAATCTATATGACGCTTTAAGAGGTCACGCTTGCTACGAAGCATTAAGCAAGATAGACGGCGCAGTGATGACCGGAAACACAGGAACTAATTTATGTGACTTTAATGTATTGTATATTCCTGCCATAGAAAATAAATGATTACGAATTATTACAAGGAGAAACTTATGCCGAATACAAAGATTAAATCAGTTCATGCAAGACAAACTATTGACTGTAAGTGCCGTCCTATGGTAGAGGTGGATGTCATTACTGAAGATGGAAGTATGGGAAGAGGTTCTGCGCCTACCGGTTCTTCTGTTGGTATGTATGAATCCTATGTATTAAGAGATAATGACCCGTCAGAATACCATGGAATGAGTGTTCATAAAGCAGTAGACAATGTAAATAAAATCATTGCACCTGCCCTTATAGGCAGAGAGGTTACAGATCAACGGGACTTAGACAATATAATGATAGCTTTAGACGGTACACAATTCAAACAGAATCTCGGAGGCAATGCTATATATTCTACATCTATTGCATGTTTGAGAGCCGCTGCTGCCAGTTTGAAAGTACCTTTATATGAATATTTAGCTGGTAAAAAGATCAAATCCGTCCCAATTCCCAGTTTTAATGTAGTTAATGGCGGACACTATGCTTCTTTAACTCAGCCTTTTAACGAATTTATTATAATGCCTTACAAAGCGGCTAGTATTTATGAGGCGGTTGAAATCAGTGTTAATACATTTCATGAATTAAAACATGTAATAGCAGCATATCTGGGAAGGACTCCGGAAGTTGCTAATTCCTATGGTTATGCTGCGCCTTCGGAAGATCCGGAAGAAATCTTAGGCCTGATTGATGAAGCAATCCATATCGGTGGATATGATGGAAAATTTGGATTCTGTTTTGACTGTGCCTCCAGTGAAATGTATGATGCTGAATCAAATACTTATTATTTAAAAAAACAACGAGTTTCTTCTGATGAATTGATTTCCTATATGAAATATCTTACAGAAAAGTACAATTTTATCTTTGTAGAAGATCTGCTGGATGAAAATGACTGGGACGGATATAAAAAAGCAAAAGAGCAGATCACAAAAACGATATTACTGGGAGACGATTTTATTGTGACCAACAGGGAACGTTTAACCAAAGCCTATAATAATCACTCGATAGACGGATTTATACTGAAGCCGAATCAGGTCGGCACCATTACGGAAGCTTTAGATACTTACCATTTTGCAAAAGACCACAACCTGTTGTCGGTACCCTCTGGGCGTTCCGGCGGTGTAATAGATGATGTGGTAATGGATCTTGCCGTGGGACTACAAATTGGATTTATTAAGAATGGTTGTCCAAAATCAGGTGAACGTATTGAGAAATTAAACTTTTTAATACGTGCCTGTGAGTCAAATCCAGGCTGTAAACTTGCCGATATATCGGATATTATTAAGTTTTAATATATATATCAAAATGCATGTTGTAGCATGTAAGGTATATTTCTTACTCTTACATGCTATGTGTTAGACAAGGTACAGTTAGAATGCGCGCACTAATTGGCTTTATCCGGAATTGCCATGCTTTTATTATGAATTAAGTTTACTATTATTGAAAGATGTAACTAATACCTTATAGAAAGAAGGTTGAATCATGTCAAAAAGTTATAATCCATATGATGATGTATTAAGCATCCTCTATAAAACTGCTAAAATGCTTGGATATGAAGAAAGTGATTATGAGGCAATTAAATACCCGGAGCGTGAACTAAAAGTTTCTGTCCCGGTTACTATGGACGACGGAACAGTAAAGATCTTTGAAGGATTCAGAGTTCAGCATTCTACCTCCAGAGGTCCTGCAAAGGGCGGAATACGTTACCACTACAATGTGAATGAAAATGAAGTAAAAGCACTTGCGGCCTGGATGACCTTTAAATCTGCTGTTGTTAATATTCCTTATGGCGGTGCCAAAGGTGGTATTGTCTGCGATCCATCCAAATTATCAACTGGAGAATTATCCAGATTAACTCGCAGATTTACTTCCATGATAGCTCCAATTATTGGACCCGAACAGGATATTCCTGCTCCGGACGTAGGTACTACTCCTGAAATAATGGGTTGGATTATGGATACATATAGTATGTTAAAAGGTCATTCCATTCCGGGTGTCGTAACCGGAAAACCAATCGGGTTAGGCGGATCTTTAGGGAGAAATGAAGCCACCGGCTTTGGTGTCAGTATTATTACAAAAAACATTTTAAAAACAAAAAACATTTCAGTTAAAGGAACTTCTGTGGTGATTCAAGGTATGGGCAATGTCGGCAGTATCGCTGCTAAGTATTTATATGAAGCCGGAATGAGAGTAATCGCCGTTAGTGATGTTTCTTGTGGTCTTTACAATCCGGACGGTCTTGATATACCAAGCATTATTGAATATTTGGGACGGTCTAAAAAGAACTTACTTAAAGATTTCGTTACAGAGGACAAGGTTATTAACAATCGGGAATTATTAGCATTAGATACTATGGTACTAATTCCTGCGGCATTAGAAAATCAGATTAATATGGATACTGTAAATGATATAAAGGCAAAAATTATAGTGGAAGCCGCTAATGGCCCTACAACAGTAGAGGCTGATGCAATATTGGAGAAAAGAGGGATTACGGTTGTTCCCGATATCTTAGCCAATACCGGTGGTGTAATAGTATCCTATTTTGAATGGGTTCAGAATATACAATCTCTTTATTGGACAAAAGACGAGGTAAATGAAAAATTAGAAGCTATTATGACCAATGCTTTTCATTCCGTTGTTGAAATGTCTAATGAAAAAAAGAATTCTCTTCGATCGGGTGCTTACTTAATCGCTGTTAAGCGTGTTGTGGATGCGAAGAAATCCAGAGGTATTTGGCCGTAAAATCTGCCTTTCGATTCAAATGTCATTTCATCAACTTATCATTTTGCAGCCACTCCCTAAAAATTCGCTCTTGGATAAAACAAGAGCGAATTTTAAACATTTAGTCATTATGAAGCTTCACGGCTTCATAATGACTATTGATGCACAGAAAGGCTGCTTTGCAGCCTTTCTCACACACGAGTCTCAGGTTTCCTGTGACTTTCGCTTTGCTTTACTCAAATAAAGAAGGGTTTCATATGCTTTCAAATAGAAGATTTCAAAATGAAATAAGTTTTGATTCAAAAAGAGAGTTATTCTATTATCTGTTGCATCATTATACACAATATAATTCATCTGTTCTCTGTATTAATTGGAATTTATTTTTTTCTACTGTATTAAAGCTTAAGCCGGGTCTGCTATGTAAACTAACCTCCGACTTATACTGCTATTTGTATGATTTTTATCCTTTCGTGTTCGAAGAAGTATACTTTAATAAGTATATTACTCAAAATAAACAGGAAAAGAAAATTGTTAAGCTAATATATAGCTTAAATAAGACAGAACTAATCAATATAAGCTTATACCTGATTCATCTTTCTTGTTCTACTATACCAACGGCAGAATTAACTTCATGCGTTATTTTGTGGTTATATGAAGATTATCTTTCTCTTTTTTCAAATATGTTATTTGAAGAAAATATTTCGCTAGAAAAAATAGAGTTAGAATACCAGAATTATATATTACTAAATACCGAATATCCCTTTTTAAATAAATGCACATTACATAAAATAGAAAAACAATATAATTCTAATAGTATATTGCCTTCCTCTTATTCCGATAATTTTAATCAAAATGGCTGGCAGTGGAGATATAATATGGCACAAAAGTTAGCTAATGCTATAAAGCGTCCCTACTTTGGGATACACTGCATTTACTTAATTGGAAGTACTAATACTATGTCGGCAACAGAAGGCAGTGATATAGATATTCTGATACATATTACAAAGGATAAACCTCATTTTTCGGAATTAACAGAATGGTTGACAAAATGGAATCAAATATTATCAACAATAAATATAATTAATACAGGGCTTGATGCTACTTATCTTTTAGATATTCATTATATTACGGATGAAGACATTATAAATAAAACTTCATATGTATCTTTGATTACATCAATAGAAAACCCGATTACTACTCTTTAAAGCAGTTTCGCTTCTTTATTCATATTTTGATTTATATTGACTTCTAATAGTTTAGCAACTATAATTTACAGTAAATATGCAGTCTTAGCTGATTTATATTAAAATGTGAATGAAAGGAGATTCAAATGTCTAATTTTCTAAATAGAATACCTGAAAAGATGAATTCATTATCTAGGAACCAGCAAATTGTAGCAAGTTATATTATGGAAAACTTAGAAAATGTCGCATTCGATACTTTAAAAGAGTTAGCAAATAAGATTAATGTAAGTACTACGACCATTATTCGCTTTGCAAGAGAATTGGGATATTTCGGATACTCTGATATGCAAAAGGATATTCAGAGAAATATTATTCATAAATCTTCGCTGCCTGAAAGATTAAACCACAGCAAGTCTATCTCCAAAAATGAATTAATGAAGGAAACCTTTCAAAATGATATTAAAAATATAGAAGATACGATGAGCTTTCTTTCAGAGAATAGTATAAACGATACAATTGAATCTATTTGTACTGCCAATCAGGTTTACGTGTTAGGATTGCGCAGCTCATATTCTTTAGCGCATTATATTACATCCAGATTGGCTCAGATTCGGAAGAATGTAAAATTAGTTCAGGCAACCGGAATGATTTATCCTGAAGAAATTGTGAGTGCAGGAAAAGGGGACATTTGTCTTGCATTTTTATTTCCGCGTTATTCAAAAACTACTACCACTTTACTTTCCTGGTTAAAAGCATATAATGTGAAAATTATTTTATTTACCAGCTTAAACTACTCTATCGTAGAAGGATATGGAGATGTAGTTTTGCCCTGTGCTGTTTCTGGAATTTCATATAAAAATTCCTTTGCAGCACCACTTTGTCTGATTAATTATATTGCAAACGCCTGTGCTTTAAGAAGCCCTGAAAAATCTAAGAAGATTTTAAAACAAACCGAAGAAATACTAAGTCAGGGATTTTATCTTGGAATATAATCACTTTTTAATATTATTAATAGCTACTATAAAAGATACGCTAAAGCCCAATATTTAGGTTGTGAGTATATCTTTGCTTTGCTCAACTTAATTAAAATTTTTCTATTTATTTTTATCTTTCATTATATTTTTTAATTGCATAACTGTACGATTCCAGTGCTGTTGTATTAATAATGATGCGTTAAAAGCATCTTTTCGTTCCATTGCATTAATAATTTTTTCGTGTTCAGTGACAGACTCGATAATATTTGTATTTTCTTTAAAAAATATAAATTCCAATCTTTGAATATGGTTCATTAATATATCGCAAAAATCCAGAATATAACTATTTTCTGTTATTTCCATTATATAATCGTGAAATTCTTTATCTCCATATGAAATTTGATAAATATCTTTACTTTCGACTGCCTGTAAAAAGTTTAAATTAATATCTTTTAATGTTTTGATATGTTCTGATGTTGATTTTTCTGTAGCTAACTCTGCCGCAAGCTTTTGCAATGCCATTAACGGATGGTACCACTGCTCGATGTTTTTAGTTTCAACTTCAGTTACTATAGTTGCTTTGCCTGGAAAAGATTTTATCAATTTTTGTTCCTCTAATAGTTGAAATGCTTCTCGTATCGGTGTACGGCTTACAGAAAAATAATCTGCCATATCACTGTCTGATAGTTTCTCTCCCGGATATAGAGTTCCTTCAACTATCCATTTCTTCAATGTTTCATAAGTAATTTCTTTTGCGGATAGTCTTACAGTTGTTTCTTCACTTTTTTGTGGTATAGGCATGTGCGTTCCTCCCAATATTGTGTAATAAAATTTCTAATATATTCACTTTTAATATTTTTTGATAACATTTTCACATAAGCCAGGAGCATTATTTATATAATGAATGTATTGCATAGTACTTATTATACTATAGAAATCATAGTTTTTCCAGTCTGTTTCCTATTTAGTTTGTGCCAAGTAATTGTTGGCACTTTTTTGTTTTCCTTTATGGTGCAAAGTGTCTCTGCAAAAGAGATGTCTTATTTCTGAAAATCGGGTGAATAATATAAGATACTATAATCATCTTTTGTATTTGAATTCTGTTCCATATCATATTAGAATTATTATAGATAGGTTTATTAAAAAAAACAGTTTATATAAATTCAGGGAGTGTAAATGAAGAGACTGATAAAGACTATAATTCTGCTGGGCATAACAGCATATATATTGTACTATGTAAATGACCGGTACAATCTGGTGGAGTGGGTTGTTGAGATGAACGCAGCCTTTAACCATGATAATCCGGACGCTTTCATCGGTCAACTGCGGGAAGCCATGTTGGAAGGGAAGAAGCATGTAACCCTTACCTATGTCGGTAAATCGAATGATCTGGATTGGTTTACGGAAGAAGCCGTTGATATGGTTTATACAATCGATGATAAGGATTCCTCAAGCGATTATGACTATCTGAAGTATAAGACGGAGAGTATTGCTTCCCATATTGTAGGACTTGGCAATATTATGACGATTACCTATGATTTCTCCTATAATGAATCGAAATCGGAAACCGATGAAGTGGATAAGAAGATCAGGAACTTATTCCGGAAGTGGGAGATAGAAAAGCTGTCGGACTATCAGAAGATTAAGAAAATCCATGACTACATCATAAATAACGCTTCCTATGACACATCACTGCAATATTATTCCGCTTACGATAACCTGATCAATAAAAGCTCCACCTGCCAGGGCTATATGAGCCTGGCCTATAAAATGCTGACGGAAGCAGGGGTCCCCTGTCGCATCATATCGGGAACGGCCGGTAAAGAAAGCCACGGTTGGAATATCGTAATGCTGGAAGAAAAATGGTATAACCTTGACTGTACCTGGGATGACCCGATCACCTGGGACGGGGAAGAATTATTGGTGTACGATTATTTCTTAAAGTCTGAGGAGGATTTTGAAGACCATGTCAGGGATAAGGAATACCGGACAGAGGGATTTCATCAGGAATATACGATGGGGATGAAGTCATATGAGCATTAGTAAAAGGCGGATAGGAGAAGGTTATAAAGTTGTATTCGTTCGTTGACATTGTAAAGATTTGCATATATGATATTTATATACCATTAAAAGGAGTTAGAAAGAATGGACAATCATACCATATCAGCAATGAATACGGAAAATGTCTCCGGTACAGTAAAGAAAGGCGTAT
>JAEWSD010000148.1 GCA_023398615.1 Bacillota bacterium | reverse complement strand
GTTTCGCCTTTAATATCAAGTCTTTATTATTATCCGTAACATTAACGTTTCTCACGAACAAAAGCTCCATAGCATCCAGTCCTATGGACTTTATATATTCGATTCCGACGGCATAATTCATTTTCTTCAGCCCGCTGTATATCGGCAGACCTGATATTCCAAATAATAATTTCTCCATTAATAGTCTCCATTGTATGACTTAATTAAAAAGGAAGCAGGTCTCTTGTCAAGAATAAAGTTAGCATCAACCTCCAAATAGTATGTTCCTTTATTAATCGTATAATACTTGGCAATCGCATTATTTTCCAAACCATCACATTTTATTTCATACGGTTCATCCCGATATTCGATTACTCCTGCACTTATTTTACTATATAATACCCCCGATACAATCGAACCTTCTTAATATTTACGTATTTGCACCGCAGATTTTCCAAGAATATGGTTACGTGCGAGATTCCAGATATCAAACATTTCCTCCTTAAGCTGCCATATCTGCTTTGCCAGCAAACGGATGACCAGCACTTTATTATCCGGTCTTGTATAGCCTATCCTATGGGTTTCATAGAGCGGAACCCTTTCCCTTAATTTCTGCAGTAAATTCTCATCGGCCTGTTTTGCATAGATATAGATCACAGCGGTAAATGTAAAGTCTTCCATACCGATTTTACTCCGTACCGGCATCTCCCCCGGACGCACCCGTGTGCTGTCAATCATGACAGGCTTCCCATCAATATATATACAGGTTTTGGATATATATTGCCGGAAGCTGAAAATTTCTTCTCTGGCAATACGCCCGGCACTAAGGATATCCCATGCAAATAATGTCGTATCCTCCGTAATATCAAATTCGGTCGTCTGAATATAATCCGTATCACGGTACGGCACATTTTCGTCCGGAACATATTCTATTATGCTGCCTTTTGCAGCCCGTATATGAATATGCTGCCTTGCATTTTCACCTTCCTTCATCTTATAGAGCTTGGTCGAAGAAGGCGTAGTAATGCAGATCCTTGAATTTTCCTCCGCTTCAACATCAATCAACAGCCTGTCATTCTGCAGGATTCCCCCGCTGGGATTAAGCAGATACACACATAATGTACCGTCCCCATCCGGGTCATACGGCGGTAATACCTGCAGCGGCAGCTTATAATACTGTTTTTTGATATAGCTCCTGTGCTCCTGCCCCCGTTCGGCAACGGTAAGCAGGAGCACTCCGTTAAATTCCTCCTGTGTTCCGGATATCATCTTCCTCCGCCTTTCACATCCCTTTACCGGCATACCGAATATCTTCAAAAAGCATATCATGCCTGATCCATGCAATAACCTTATCCAATCCTATTTCATCGTAAAGATCGGTAAATATATAGGGCCTGGTACCTCTCATGCATCTGGCATCGTGATCCATGACTTCAAGGCTTGCATGCACATATTCCGCAATATCGATTTTGTTGATAACCAGAAGCTCCGACTGAGTTATGCCGGGCCCGCCTTTCCGGGGTATCTTCTCACCCTCGCTTACATCAATTACAAATATCAAACCATCCACCAACTCCGGACTGAAGGTTGCGGCAAGGTTATCTCCGCCGCTTTCAATAAAAATAATCTCCAAATCGTCATGCCGCTTCATCAGCTCTTCTACCGCATCCATATTCATTGAAATATCTTCCCTGACGGCAGTATGCGGACATCCTCCGGTTTCCACCCCGATAATCCGGTCCTGTTCCAGAACCCCGGCACGATTTAGAATCATCTCGTCTTCTTTGGTATAAATATCATTGGTAATGACACCTATACTGTAATCCTTTGACATATGCCCGCAAAGCTTTTCAATTAACATGGTCTTTCCGGAGCCGACCGGTCCGCCGACACCAATTCGAATCGTTTTTTTCATAGAACCTCCACGCTACACAAATTTACTTTTCGGCAATTTTTTACTTAAGACATATACAATCTGCTGTAAAGCGTCTCATGCCGCATGGACGCAATATCAAGCATCGGTGCAAAATTAGACGGCCCGTCTTCCGGATGCAAAAGGATTTCCTCCGCCGTTTCCTCGATTGCCGGAAAAAGACCGGTCAGCATAATCTGGCTCTCCGTCTGTCCCAAAGGTATCAGCTTTATCCCGGCCTGAAGCATTCCGTTAAGGCTATTGAATAAGAAAGCCTTAAGAAGTTCTCCCTTATCCATTTGCCAGACGCCTCCCGCATAGCCAAGTACAACACTGTAGTTTCCAAGCTTGTCATTTTCCCGAAGCAGTTCATAGTATTTCATTAACTCTTTGCTCCAATACCTTACCATACGGACAAAGGCCTTTCCTGTTTTCAGATTTGCTTCTCTGGTCTCACGGGTCAGCCGCATAGCCGTAATGCTCTCGTCATATTCACACAACTCCTCTGAATCTCTTTGCAGACCTATTTCATATGCCTGGGAAAGGGCTTTGCCGTCTAAAGGGAGAGACATTTTAAGATAGGCCGCTAGGAGCTCCCTCAGCTCTCCGACACTTTTTACCCCATATTGGGTTACATAGGTTTCCAAACCGAAAGAATGATGGAAGCTTCCCACCGGAAACAACCCTCCGGTTATCTGCAGCAGGCGCAGAAAATTATACTTCATGCTCATGGTGATGTACCTGCCCGTGCGTGCGGGCATGCCGGTGCTGGCCGGCCGAAATATTCGCTTTTTCTCCTATCAGCTTCCTCATCTCACTGCGATATGGCACTTTCAGCTTTCCTATTACCGTTTCCAGTATAGGATCATACGGAACAAGAATCTCCTCCTGTGTCAGATAAGCATGCTGATGCATGTTCCCTATATTATAACAGGCCTTAGCCCATTGCCGGTAATCCTGCGGCCGGAGAACAAATACTTTTTCCTCTTTGGCCTCAACCACTACAATCTGCGTATCGTCAATATAAAGCACATCTCCGTCCGACAGTACTTCATCGTCTCTCAGGGTTATTGCAACATCCATTCCGTCTTCACTGAACGTACGCTGATGCCTTTTTTGCATTCCCGTTTCATCCAGCAGCACCCGGTGTATAATTCTGTTCTCCGGCTTACCCTTTTCATACTTTCCAAGAACTTTTTCCACTAACATGCCTCTTCCTCCTATCTGAAATAATATTTTTGTCCCAGACATACTTCCTCAATCGGGTCACAGATAATCAGTTTCCTGTCCGCATATACCTCATAGGTTTCCGGATCAACCTCGATCTTCGGGCAGTAAGCATTGCGGATCATATCCTTTTTGCCTATACGTCTTGTATTCTTAACCGGAAGCAGCTTATCTCCCGATACTTTCAGGCGATCTTTAAGTCCGTCTTCAATTGCCGCTTTGGTAACAAACACCTTTGACAAGGTATTCGGACAACCGCCGAAACCGCCGTACTGTGCTTTATAAATCAGTGGTTCTGCCCAAGCGACGGAGGCATTTGCATCGCCGCAGGGAGCCCAGGCTAAAAATCCGGCTTTTATGACCATCTCGGGCTTTGTTCCGAAAAAGGTATTCTTCCAGACAATAATGTCGGCAAGACGCCCTGGCTGAAGGGAACCTACATATTCATCAATGCCGAAGGTAATCGCGGGATTAATTGTATATTTTGCCAGATAGCGCAGCACACGCTGATTATCGTTATCTCCGGTTTCCTCCGGCAGCGGTCCCCGCTGCTTTTTCATCTTGGAGGCCAGCTGCCAGGTACGAAGTACAGATTCTCCGATGTGTCCCATCCCCTGGGAATCAGAGCCCAGCATGCTGATAGCTCCCATATCATGCAGAACATCCTCGGCTGCAATGGTCTGGCTGCGGATTCTGGAATCCGCAAAGGCTACATCCTCCGGAACCTTTGGATTCAAATGATGGGCAACCATAATCATATCCAGATGCTCATCTACCGTGTTGACCGTATAGGGATTTGTCGGGTTCGTGGAAGAGGGAAGAATATTAGGCTCACCGCAGATCTTAATGATATCCGGCGCATGTCCTCCTCCCGCTCCCTCCGTATGGTATGCATGCATCGTTCTTCCATTAATGGCATCGATCGTACTTTCGACAAAACCGGATTCATTCAGGGTATCCGTATGTATCTGTACCGAGAAATCCATTTCATCCGCCACCTTAAGGCAGGTGTCAATTACCACCGGAGTTGCCGCCCAGTCTTCATGAATCTTCATTCCGATACAGCCGTTTTGTGCCTGATGGATGATTGCTTCCGGAAGGCAGGAATTACCTCTTGCCAACTGACCGATATTCACCGGAACATTTTCAAAGGATTCGATCATATTCTTCAGATTAAAGGCTCCCGGCGCTTCGATACTTAAGGTCTTTGCCCCGCAGCCGCCTCCGATCATAGTTGTAAGGCCGTTGCTCAATGCTTCCCAGGCCTGATGCGGAGATTCAAAATGTACGTGAACATCGATTCCTCCCGCCGTAACAATCGTGCCGCAATCTCCCGCAATAATCTCCGTCTCCGGGCAGATAACCAGTCCCGGTGTTATATCCATAGTATCAGGATTTCCCGCCTTTCCTATCCCGACAATGATACCGTCTCTGACCCCGATATCTCCCTTAATTACTCCAAGTATCGGATCAAGAATGATCACATTGGTAATAACCAGATCAAGACCTTCCTTTTCCGCGGTAACCCCAGGCTTCTGCGCCATACCGTCACGGCAGGATTTCCCGCCTCCCGCGATAGCCTCATCACCGTATACCGCATAGTCCTTCTCAATTTCAATGATTAAATCCGTATCCGCCAGATGGACTTTATCTCCGGCCGTGGGTCCAAAGACATTGATATACTCCTCATGCTTCATACTGTATGCCATATTTTAATCCTCCTATAGAAAACCGCGTTCTTTTCCTCTTTGAATTGCCTTTCGCCTTACATTCTCATCCAAAGCACAGCCCATCGTCAGTCCGTTAAAGCCCATAACATTATGCTTACCGGCATATTCCACACAGGTAACCTTCTTTCCCATACCCGGTTCAAAGCGGGCGGCTGTTCCGGCCGGAATATCCAGATGCATTCCGAATACAATCTCCCGATCAAACTTAAGTGCCTTATTTGCTTCAAACAAATGGTAATGCGAACCTATCTGTATCGCACGGTCTCCCGTATTTATTACAACGATCTCCCGAGTCCTTCGTCCTTTACTTAAAATAATTGCGTCTTTCCCCGCAATGATATCACCAATTTTATATTTACTCATTTTTGCACCCGCCTTCTACTGCATTGACAGCAAATCTTTTATGGTATCTTCCTTCTTCTCAATACGGATCGGATCATGAATACTGACAAGCTTGGTTCCGTCCGGGAACAGGGCTTCCAGCTGAATAAAGGGCAGCAGCATCTGTGTTCCTTCCATCACATCCTCCAGCGAAATTATCTGTGAGCCTATTGCTATAACCTCCGCCAGGCTATTTGACCCTGCCCTGGCCCGTTCCAATATTTCATCGCAAATGATCGCATTTGCTTCGATATAATTCAGTTTAACACCCCGTTGCCATCTTCTTCTGGACATCTCCGCTATTTCAAATATAATCAGCCTTTCCTCTTCCTTTAATGTAAGCTTCATCCGAAATCCTCCTTTCCTCTGTTGGTTTTATTATAAATAAATTTCCTGTCTGCCAACAGAGAATTGTTTTTCGTAATACCCGGTAAAATGTTAGATGTACTAATGGCCGACCAGTCTGCGTTTCATTATAATGAATACCGTACAGCCTTTATTATAATAGCCCATAATGCCGACCGTACCGCCGTGGCGCTCAATAATCTTCTTAACTGTGGCCAGGCCGATTCCGTTTCCGTCATATTCCGATTGGTTATGCGCACGTTCAAATAAAGTGAAGAGTTTGCCGGACAGGCCGTAATCGAAGCCGATTCCGTTATCATGAAAATAAAAGGAGTACTCATTTTTATCCATCATACAGCCCACCGTGATTTTAAGCTGTTTCCGTTTGGAAGAATATTTGAAGCTGTTTGACATAATATTAAAAACCGCCTGTTTGATCAGAAAACGGTCTCCCCGTATCGCCGGAAGCTTATAGAGCTCCAGGTCCGCCTGTTTATTTTCATAAGCCAGTGCCAGGCTGTCAAAGCTTTCCCTGACCAGCTGCTCCAAATCCATTTCCTCATTCTTAAGTATGGTATAGCCCGCCTTGGAATAATACATCATATCCTGTACCAGATTAATCGTATCATTACATATCTTTTTTATGTCAAAGATATCCTGCTTGCTTTGCTGCATCAGCAGGGCTTCATTATCCTCCTCGATGCATTCGATGTATGCAAGTATCTCCCGGATCGGAGTCTTTAGCTCATGGGACACCGTATGACTGAAGGATTCCAAATCACGGTAGGCCTCTTTCAGTTCCTTCGTCCGCTCATATACCTTGGCTTCCAGCTGGGCATTCAGCATTCGGATCTGTTTTTCGATTCGTTTCTTTTCCGTAATCTCACGCTCTACTATGGCAATATTCGTCTTTGTGTTGTAAAGGCGAATCGGGAAAAAGCAGATTTCAAAAACTCTGCCGTTTCCGTCCAGGTTGTATTCTATCGTATATCTGCCTTCCTCTAAGACCTTATGCAGATATCCTTTCCAGGTTTCCCTTATCTCGGGGCGTACGATATCCAGTACCTTTGTATTATGGTGAAGCTTCTTTTTTACCACCTCATAAACATAATCATAAAATTTCTTATTATAGGACAAAATACTAAAATCCTCGCCTGAGACAATCCAGACAAAATCATCGTAGGATTCAAACAATGCGTTCAGATTTGCCACCAGATCGATCCGGTTGTGTTCGGATAATACATAATCCGTAATATTACGGGCGATCAGAATGATCTTCCGCTTCCATATCGTATTGCTTAAAACCTTTCCTACCAGCAGTATGTATACCTTGTCACCGTTTTTTCCCCGCCCGATGACCTCAATATTTGGCAGAAATTTATTCTTATAAAGAGTATTGATGATCTTATTTTTATCCTCTTCATAATACAAGAAATCCACAAGATTCCTGCCTATCGCTTCCTCCGGCAGATACCCCAGAAGCTTTGTAATCGATGGGGAAACATTGTCAATATTACCGTCAGGGTCAATTTCAATGTAAACATCAATCAGATTTTCATATATCAGACGGTAACGCTCCTCACTTTCCATCAGCTCATGTTTGGCTACCTCACGCTTGCAGAAGCTGTCAAAAAAATAATCACAGGCAAAAAAAGCGACCGTCACACAGGTCAGAATCTTAATATTGCCGCCGGTGTAGGCCACAAAAAAGGACATATGCACCCCGTTTACCGAGGTATATAAATGGTCAACCGTTGTATCTATGAGGTAGAATATAAATACCCCGATAATGGTCTTTAAAAAAAATGAGCCCGAAGATACCCCATCTTCGAGCGGTCTTAAGGCAAATAGTTTTCTTACAAAGGATATTTTTAATATAACGGATATAATTGCACACAGCATGCATAGTGTGATGATATTATCCAGTGCCTGAATGATTATGATTGTTTCCGGCATATACCGCCAGGCATTCACCGCACTGTCGTTAAAAAGCAGTAATTTCGGATACAGTATGTTATTCAGAATCGTATATATTATACTGCCGATAAGATTAAGGCGGTACAATTCCTGACGGTTCCTTTTGTCATTCATATTAACGCTTAAGCCGGTCATGACAAGAAAAATTACGATATACACGGCAAAAACCAGATTGCCGTAGCCGCGCCTCGGATAAACAAGAAACGGTATCAGAAAAGTCCCGCCTGCCACCGAGACAATCAGGGCATACCGCCATTCCCACGCAATTGCTATGATGAGCGGGAATATCAGACTCCAGATCACCTTCGTATCATACAGATTATCCAACGGTATGGAGGATTTTGCCAGCAGCACGGACAGCCAGCCGGAGCCGATTGCAACTATCACCCTTTTATACGGTAGCTTTTTAATCATGGTCATCTGTCCTTTACGTTTATTTGCTAATAAGATGCTTCTGTTTCTCTCAGATTATAAGCACCTGATCTGCTGCTTCCTTCATTTTCTTATACTCAATGGGATTGTATCTTGTATAATTTTTAAATACCTTGCTGAAATATTCTGTATCCTCATAACCCATTGCAAGCGCTACTTCATATATTTTATTGTTTCCCTTGGAAAGGAAAATCTTGCTTCGTTCCATTTTAACCATTGTGATATAGTCCACAAAGAAAATACCGGTCTCCTGCTTAAACAGATGGCTTAAATAAGTACGGTTGACATAAAAATGCTCCGCGATTGATTTCAGATTGATTTTATTGTCAATATTGGCCAGTACATAGTCCTTTACATTAAGCACCAATGCATTTTTCGTATTCAGTCTGAAACGGCATATCAGCCGTGCCAGCATTTCCACGATTCCAAGACATTCATCCCGCAGCATATTCAGATTGGTATATAGCTGCGTCGACATATTTTTCAGACGCTTCATATCCACATATGCTTCCAGATATGGCTGCTGTGAAAATAATTCCCGAACGATTTTTGTAATGATATCCGAGAGAATATTCTGGAGCTCCGCTATGGAATACTTCTGATTCATTTCCAGCTGCATGATGATTTTATCAAACAGCTCTATTCCCTTACTGTCTCCGTTTATGATAAGGTTCCTGGCAATTTTCAGCTCACTGCTGCTGAATATCTGTTTATCATTTTCATTGTCCAGAAATATCCTTACCCGATCCAGTAAATCCTTGATCTTTTCCTCCGTAACCGGCTTTATCACATAGTCAAAGGCTCCATAGGTAAGACCGTCCTTTGCATAGGTAAAATCCGTATACTCACTGAGAAGCACCGTACAGGCACACAAAGACTGCCGCCTGATTTCCTTCAAAAGCTCCATCCCATCCATAATCGGCATCCGTATGTCGGTAATTATGATATCGACCCTTTCTTTATTCAGAATTTCAAGTGCTTCCTGTCCGTTTTGGGTTTCATAGGCAATCACAAATTCAGGATTATCCGTGAAATATTTGATACGTTTCAATTTACGACGAAATATTTCTTTATCATCCGCAATCAGAATTTTATACATGATCTCTCCATCCTTTCCATTGTCTATTAAGATGGCCGCAAAATTTCGCAGCCATCCCTTCTGCCGAATCTTATCAAATTTATCAATATCTCTTCAGATATTTGTTGATTTCCCATTCCGAGATATCGCTGGAATATTCCTGCCATTCCTGTTTCTTAATCTTGACAAAGCTATCGTAGATATGCTCTCCCAAGGTCTCCCTTACCATTTTATCCTTCTTTAATTCCGCAAGTGCTTCCTTTAAATTAGAAGGTAATCTATGGATACCCTGCTCCTTTCTGTCATCCTCATCCATATCAAAAACATTCTCATTGATACAGTCCGGAGGCACCAGGCTCTGTCTGATCCCCTCAAGACCCGCCTTTAAGCAGCAGGCAAGTACCAGATACGGATTTCCTGCAGGGTCCGGAGATCTTAACTCGATCCGGGTTTCATTTCCTCTGGTTGCCGGGATCCGGATTAACGGGCTTCTGTTTTTACAGGACCATGCAATATGTATGGGCGCCTCGTAGCCCGGCATAAGCCTTTTGTAGGAATTGACCAAAGGGTTACTGATTGCCGTTATTCCCTTGATATGCTCCATTAAACCGGCCATGAACTGATATGCGATTTCACTTAAACCCCTGCCCTGCGGATCCTTCGGATCGTAAAAGAGATTCCGTCCTTCCTTCATCAAAGACATGTTAATATGCATTCCTGACCCATTCTGTCCGGGTAAGGGCTTCGGCATAAAGACGGCACAGGTGCCATGATTTTTTGCAACTGATTTGACAGCCAGCTTAAAGGTCATAACATTATCTGCCGTTCTTAAAGCCTCGTCATATTTAAAATCCACCTCATGCTGTCCGTTTGCCACTTCATGATGAGAGGCTTCAATTTCGTAGCCCAGCTTTTCCAGGGTCAGACAGATATCGCGGCGGACATTTCCTCCAAGATCCATCGGGCCTAAGTCAAAATAGCCGGAGGAATCATGTGTTAAGGTGGTCGGCCTGCCCGCGTCATCCGTGTGAAATATGAAAAATTCGCATTCCGGTCCGACATTAAAAGTATACCCCATGTCCTCCGCTTCCTCCAATACTTTTTTTAAACAGTACCGGGGATCTCCTTCAAACGGATTCCCCTCCGGATCATAAACATCACAGATCAGTCTGGCCACACTGTCGCTTTGCGGCCTCCACGGCAAAATTGCAAAGGTGTCCGGGTCCGGACGCAGATACATGTCGGATTCCTCTATCCGCGCAAAGCCCTCAATAGAGGAACCGTCAAACATTATCTTATTGTCCAGGGCTTTTTCCAACTGGCTCGCATTGATTGCCACATTTTTCAGATTACCTAAGATATCCGTAAACTGTAAACGGATAAACTTCACATTATTATCAGCTGCCAGCTTCAGAATATCTTCTTTTTTCAGTTTAGACATCATGTATCACTCCCTTCCGCTCAACAGAAACCTTTACACCGACAAATATTTCTTAATATAATCATAATCCATAACCTTATCATGATTTAACTCTTCCTGAATACTTCCCTTATCCATTGCATAACACCTCTGGGAAACCATTTGGATTAATCCGATATGCTGTTCGACAAGAAGTACCGTCAATCCGATTTCTTTATTGATTCTCAGTATTATTTCACCGATCTGTTCCACAATATTCGGCTGTACGCCTTCAGACGGTTCATCCAGCAGCATGAGCTTTACATTACCCGTCATAACACGTCCGATCGAAAGCATCGCCTGCTCGCCGCCGCTCATTGTTCCCGCCAGCTGCGTCCTTCTTTCCTTAAGTTTCGGAAAATAATCATAGATCATAGCATAGTCCGGTTTCCTGTTCTTAACCCGGTTGATATTTTCGCCCATCATAAGGTTCTCTTCCACCGTCAGCCCCGGGAATACCATATGTCCCTGCGGAACATAACCGACACCCTTCCATGCTCTTTCATAGGATCTGCTCCTTGTAACATTCTTGTCCTCAAAATATATCTTCCCTGAAGAGGTTTTGCTGAGTCCTATAATCGTCTTCATCAGGGTACTCTTTCCGATACCATTTCTTCCGATAACCGATACAATTTCACCCTGATCAATATTAATATCCAGACCATGAAGAATCATTACCTTATCATACCCTGATTCCAATGCTTCCGTTTTCAATATTGCCATAACGACACCTCCTATGAATTACCCAGATAGATCTTAATTACTTCCGGATTGTTTGCTATCTCATCAATGCTTCCCTCCGCAAATTTCCTGCCGTAATGAAGAACTGTTACATTCCTGGCAATCCTTTTCACAAAATTCATATCATGCTCTATGAACAATATGGATAAACCACTTTGATTTAATTTGGTTACAAGCTCTGCCGTAAATTCCGTCTCCTCCGGCCCAAGCCCTGCCGCCGGTTCGTCCAGAAGCAATATCTCGGGCTTGCAGGCCAGGGCCATCGCCATCTCCAGCCACTGCTGCTGTCCATGTGACATATTTTTTACCAACGGATCACCCAGATCTTTAAGATGCATCAACTCAATCAAACGATCTATTTCCTCCTTTAACCGGGCTTTCGGAACATAGTTCTCAGCGGCGATACGGATGTTTTCTCTTAGTGTCATTTCATTAAAAACACCCGGCACCTGCATCTTGATACTCATACGCTTTCTGGCTCTTTTGGTTGCTGAAACATTGGTGATATCCTCGTCATTGAATATGATGCGACCGGAGGAAACCGGATAAATCCCCATAATCATTTTAAAAACCGTTGTCTTTCCGGCTCCGTTCGGACCGATCAGGCACCGGAGCTCTCCCCTTTTTACATTCATCGAAAAGTTCTCCACCGCCTGAATACCGCCAAACTGCTTGGATATCTTATCAAGAAATAAAATATCTTCCGACATGATCTGCGCCTCCTTTACTTATTACTGACTGCAAAAGTCTTAATCTTATTACGGATTGAGAGGCCCAATCTGTCCACTCTGTTGAAGATTTCCTGCATGATGCCTTCCGGCATGAACATCACAGCCAATACCAGAATAACGCCAAGAATGATATTCGAGTACTGATTTCCCTGTGAGGCAAGATACTGTGTAAACCAGGAATATATTATGGTCATCAGCATAATGCCGGTAATATTCTTTTTTCCTGCAACCGCTACCATAACTACGGCAACCGTCGAGGCATCTACACTTAATGTTGATGGTACGACATATCCGCTCCAGGATGCAAAAAGCACGCCGCCCAGTCCGGCAAGCGCACCGCTGACCGCAAAGGTCATCGTTTGTATCCTCGCGACCCGGAAGCCGAATAGCTCACTTCTTGCCTTACTCTCACGGACACTGAACATTGCATATCCCAGATTGGAGCGTGACAGCTGCCTGAAAATAAAGTAAAGAACAAAAACTGTTGCGACTGCCAGAAAATACATGGAATTGCCGGAGAAAGTAAAGCCTCCAAGCTGAATCTTAGGTATATTATTAAGGCCGTTAAAGCCTCCGAGCCACACACCTAAAAGCTTCCATTCCGGGCCGCTTGTCTGAACCATGAAGCTCTGACATACCAGTGAAATGCAAAGTGTTATGATTCCGGTAAAGATTTCACTTACGCCTCCGTAAAAGATAAAATAACCGATAATCAACGCCATAACAAACGGCACCAGAATACCGGCCAGAACAGCCGGAAGCGTTAAATTCTTATCCGTACAAAGGCTTACGATTGCATAAACATATGCACCGATTCCAAAAAAAGCCGCCTGTCCGAAGCTGAAGATACCGGTATATCCCCAGATTGACATAATGCTGAAGGAAAGGATGCAGGCGATGTAAAAGTTCGTAAACTGGTCCACCGTGTATCCGTCATGGAATACCGGAAAGGTAACCGCAAATATCAGTATGGCAACTCCTACCGCATTTTCCGTACAAATGGATGTCAAGCTTTTCATTCCGCTTCCCTCGCTTTCATTGCCGCCTTAACCTTCTTCTTCATTTTTAATGTATTGTGGGCACCGGAAAAGCCATTCGGAAGTATCCTTATAAATACGATAGCCATAAGCAGGATGCCAATTTTGCCGTAATAGGTGTTAAACGCCAGAGACAGGAAGCCCTGAACGGAACCCAGTGCACCTCCTGCAAGGATTGTCCCGGTTAACGGTTCGCCGCCGCCGACCAATACGGTTACAAAGCTTTCGACCAGAAAGTTCTGCCCATAGTTCGGCGTTAAGGACATCGTCGGCATATAAAGGCCGCCGCAAAGACCCGCCAGAGCGGAGCCCATCATAAAGGTCAGGGCATTGATTTTATTTGCATTTACACCCATGGCATTTGCCATAGTCCGGCTCTGCATGGTTGCTCTGGAATGAAGTCCGAATCTTGTATAATGGAACAGCCAGTACATTCCGGCCAGCAACAAGGCTGCTATGATCATCAGTAAGAACCGGTAAACCGGATAATCTCTTCCTCCCACACTGATCGCGCCGAGCGGAATGGATACTCCCGTATAGGTGGGACCGAAGACAAGAAAGCAGGCCTGCGCCAATACGATGCTGATACCCCAGGTTATTACGACCGAATCCATCGGCCTGTCATACAGGCGTCTCATAATCACCCGGTCGACGATCAGCCCGAAGATTCCGGTTACGGCTGCTCCGCCAAGAATTGCAACCGGCAGCGGAACGCCTAATTTATTGACAAAGATAGAAGAGGAATACGCTCCAATCAGGATAAATTCTCCCTGTGCCAGATTCGTTATACCCATCATTCCATATATAATAGCCATTCCTATCGCTGCAAGTATCAGAAATGAACAGCTCTCCAGTATCTGATACACAAAGGAAAAAATTATGTTTAAAATATCCATATCATCACCTCATCCGCATTTTCTTGTAAACAAGACAGAGTTTCGCAAACGGTTGTACTTTATCACATTGCCTAGTGAAATGAGAATGCACCTCCGTCTTTCGCAGGTGCATCCCTCATTGAATTTTTATCTGTTTCCTATTGATCCAGCGGCGAATATTGTTTCGAAGGATTTTCCTTGGTTAAATCGATTCCGAGTTCCTTCAGATAGGTCGGTTCCATATCCTCACAAGTCTTAACCATTTTCAGTGTATGATCTTCCTGGACCTCTGCAATGGTAACCGTTAACTTTGCATGATTGGTTGTTCCGTCGATTGTCATCTTACCGGAAGGAGCATCATAGCCAATCTCGTTCTTCTGGAAGGCCGAAATAACACCTTCCGTGTCATATGTTCCCGCTTTCTCACAGGCTGCCTTCCACAGATAAACCGCCGAATATGCACCCTCTGCTTCGTTATAAATATAAGGTTCGTCAGGATATGCATCTCTGAATTTCTCAACAAAGGCCTTAGCGGCATCCGTATCCATTTCCTCAAAGAAGGTGCTTGCCGCAAGCATGCCATTCAGGATCGGCGCCTTGACACGCTTATGATCATAGGAATATGCTATATTACAGGTAGACATTAATTTTACATTGCTAAGTCCGGCCGTACCCCATTGCTCAAAGAAGGAAAACTGCGAGGAACCTACCAATAAGGTATATACCATATCCGCTCCTGAGCTCTGAATCTTACTGATCGAGCTGTTAAACTGCGAAACACCCAGAGGAACATATTCCGTGCCGACAACCTCCATTCCTAACTGATCGCAATACTTTTGCACCCATTGGGAACAAATCTGTCCGTAATTATAATCTGCCGCAAGAATGTAAACCTTGCCGCCTATGCTGTTATCCTTCACATACTGAAGTAAGGGAAGGATGGCCTGTTCCGGTGCGGAACCCGTACACAGGTTATACTTATCTGCAACACCGCCTTCATAAAAGGTCGGATAAATATAAAGCTTCTTATTTTCATCAAAAATCGGTCTGATCGCTTCACGGGAAGCGCTGGTACCGGATGAGAAGCATACATCCACTTTATCATTCAATACTAACTTCTTTGCCATCTCCTGATATTTCTGGGTATTAGACTGGCAGTCAACAATGATAGGCTCAATCTTCTTACCGAGTACTCCGCCCGCCGCATTGATTTCATCAAATGCAAGCTGGTATCCGTGAGTGGATGCCGTCTGGGCATTCTCGCCGGATTGATCCAGTAAAACACCTACCTTAATAGTATCTCCTCCCGACGAGGAACCTGTTTCCGAGGAACCGCTTTTTCCGCATCCGATTAAGCTACCGGCAACCATAGCCGCAATCAGAACAAGAGAAACTGCTTTTTTCAAACTCTTTCCCATAAAAAATTTCTCCTTTCATTTACCTCCGCTTTACTCACATGTGGAATTAAAAAGGCGCTTCTATGATTTCAGAAGCGCCTTTACTTTCCTTACGATGTTGCTTTTCGTTTGCTCTATCGCCTGTGTTGTCCTAAATTATACAGATTCCGCATTTGATGTAAACAGAAAATAATTTGCAGTTACCCGGAAAAATTTTAGTATGCTTTATTTATAACAGAATTTGCAGAAAGATTCAATACCTGAGAAGCAACCTAACAATTTTACTGTGTTTTCAAACATTATTCGGTGCTTCCTAGAAATAAGCGGTGCTATAATATATTCTATAATAATAACAGGGACGCAAGGATGTGTGACGCACATCGCTGTGTCCTATTTTTTTAAGGAGGTTTATTATGAAAGATATTATTACCGTATCCTGTGTAACCTTAAACGCTGCCTGGGGCAAAAAAGAAATCAACATAAACCGTATTAAGGGATATGTTGAAGCTGCCGCAAAAAAAGGTTCCGATATCATTGTATTTCCAGAGATGGCATTAACGGGATATGATGACGAAGGTGAAAAAGCAAAGCCGGATAAAATGCAAACCCTTCAGGCCGAACTGATTCCCGGGCCCTCCACCCTTGACCTGGCAGAGCTTGTAAAAGCAAAGCACATGTACTGTGTTATGGGTATGCCGGAGCGCGATCCCGAGGATCCTTCTACCATATATAATGCACTGGCAGTCATTTCACCGGACGGAACCATAAAATCCTACCGTAAAATGCAGCTTCCTCCGCCTGAGCCCAACTGGGCTACCCGCGGTGACAAGCCTTTTATTCTGGATACGGAGTGGGGCCCGATCGGTATTTCCATCTGTTATGATTCCTATAGCTTCCCCGAGATGATGCGTTACTACGGAGCAAAGGGCTGCAGAATGCATATCAACAGTACCGCTCTTGCCAAATGTCACGGTATCGCATTGGGAAGTACTACTTTAGAGGCTGAATGTATCGTTAATCAAATGTTTATTGTATCTTCTAATCTCGGCGGAAAGGATTTATACAATGAATTCTGGGGCGGCAGCAGTATCATCGGACCAAGCCGGAATTTCTGGGAGGTTTTCTACTACGCAGGACACAGGTTCACCGATCCGGTTGCAATCGAATCCGAAATGTTCACGGCTACAATCGATCTTTCTCTTGCGGGCCGTGATATCTTTAAGCACAATCCGGCCGTTGGCGGTCCTGATTTCCGCCCCGATAAGTATATCGAGATGTATAAAGACGTATTAAACGATCCCAACTGCGGTAAATAAACAGCTAACCCCAATCGGTAAGCTTAAGCCCAGAGTTATTTTTTATATACATTATGCGGAGAATGTGTCAAAGCACATTCTCCGTTCTGCTTACCACTCCTTAATCCTTTATACTGTTTCGGAATGCTTCCATAATCAGTGATGCTACCGCGGCTCCCGGATCCAATAAAGTCTTTGAAGCTTCACCTCTTGTCGCTGCCCTTCCATGTACAGCAACCATTGTTGCAGTATTTTCGAAACCAGCTTTAGCTGCTTCGGCTGCTTTCTCCGCAGCCTTCTTTAGTGTATCTCCAGTCGCTATCCTGTCACATAACACAGAAATCCCCGGATGTAAGCCGTCTAAAAATGTTTTATCGCCTATTTTGGCTTTTCCTCTTTCTTCCACTCCGTCTTCATAAGCCTGAAATAGTATAATAAAATCTTGAGGGCTCAAATTTAATTTACCCTTAAGCACTTTACCGGCTTTCATTAAGCCTGATGCCATAAGCGTTCCCATTGTGGATGGAACTGCCGTTGCCATTGCTTTTCCCGCGGTGTATAGTAATTTCCCGCAGTCTTTTTCTGCCGTACCTGCAACAGCCTTATAGGAAGCAAGAAAGCCGTCACTCATAGTCAGCCCTAAATCCCCGTCCCCGACAACACTGTCAAGACGGATTAAGTAGTTTTTATTATTATGCATGATGCTTTGCAGTTCATCAAAGAACCTAATCAAATCCGTATTATCCATAGAGATGTTCACCACATCTGCTTATCACTCCGTTCTGCCTTAGATAAGCAGATTTTCTTCCTTTCACATTATCTTTGCATGATTTCATGCTTGCTTAATAAATCAGCAAATTTTATCAGAAGCAAATAAGCAATCGGTCTCTATTGTCTGAAAAATGGTGTCTGTGCCGGTTTGTCAAGCAATTCTTTTAATTCGTCATCCAGCTTCAAAAGAGAAATTGAAAAGCCTGCCATCTCAAGTGATGTTACATATTCACCGACATAATAACGATATATCTTTATTCCCTTGCCGACTAAATTTTGATTGATTCTTCTTGCAACTATGTATTGCTCATCAAGAGTGGTTGCACCTAAACCGTTAACCAATACGGCCACTTCATCATTTTTTACAAAAGGGAGGTCGGCTACTATTTTATCAAGCATTTCGTCGACAATTTGATCAGCAGGTTCAATTTTCCCACGCCTGATGCCTGCCTCTCCGTGAATTCCCATTCCGATTTCCATTTCATCTGCTTCGATCTCAAAGCTTGGCGCACCCACCCTTGGAACCGTACACGGCGTTAATGCGACACCCATTGTCCTGACATTTGATGCAGCCTTTTCTGCAATTCTTTTTACCCCGTCTAAATCCATCATTTCAGCCGCAGCAGCTCCTGCACATTTATACACAAAGAAAATTCCTGCAACACCTCTTCTTGTATTCTTCTCGCCGGGCCCCTTTGGAGCTGCCGATGCCACATCCTCACCGGCAACAACTGTTTCTGTCCTTATACTCTCTTCAAAATCTGCCATCTCAGCTGCCATATCAAAGTTAAAGATATCGCCGTTATAATTTCCATAAATGTATAAAACTCCGGCACCGGAATTAATTTCCTTTGTTATTGCAAGTATCTGCTCCGAGCTTGGCGATTGAAATACATCACCGACCGCGCATCCATCCAACATTCCTTTCCCTACATATCCAAGAAACAGTGGTAAATGACCCGATCCGCCGCCTGTCATAATTCCGACTTTTCCATTTATCTTATCGGTTGAGACAAGGCAATGCAGATCGTCTGCCGTATACGTCATAAAGTCCGGATGTGCAATGTAAATCCCCTCAAGCATTTCATTTACATAATCTTCAGGTTTATTAATTATCTTTTTCATATCTTTTCCTCCTGTTCTTTGATGATTTTATGTGTTCAAAAGCAGTGAGCACCTCATTAAAATCAGATGCTTTTTCCTCACACTGATATGACTCAACAAACCTTCATATTAATCTCCGCTTCCTTACAGATAATCTCCAGTGCCATCTTTAGGTCGGCTACCTCATTATCCGGCAGGTCAAGCTGGGGCTTGCGCATATAACCCGCACTTATTCCCCGCATTTTTAATGCCTCCTTAAAATATGACATGTTACTGCCGCAACGGAGCGTATCACAGAATTTAACACAGATTTTTTGCAAATCCTGTGCCTTTTTAAGATTACCCTCAGTATATGCCTTATATGCAGCAACAAACGGTTCAGGGAATACGCCTGCTATACCGGATACGGTTCCGTCACAGCCTAATGTAAGAAGGCCCATAAATATCCGATCACAACCGTGCAATACTGAGAAATCCTTTATTTTCAGATAATCTACCGTACGATTTATGTCAGCATAACTGTATTTAATCCCTATTATGTTCGGACATTTTTCCGCAATTCTCGCTGCTACATCAGCCTTTATGTCATTTCCGGCACATTGCGGTATATTATAGAGATAAATCGGGAAATCACCGCTTACACTTAAGGCTGCTTCCTCATAGTAAGTTTCCATCTCGCGGTCGTTAATTGCAAAAAATTCAGGCGTAACCACACCGGCGCCATCCGCACCGATTTTTTCAGCATGCTTTAATAATGCGACTGTATCCTCTTTATTCATTGCACCGCAATGGATAAATACCGTTACTCTTCCGGCAGCCCTCTCTACTACTGTCTCTGCTATTTTCATCCGTTCTTCAAGACTAAGCCTCAGCATCTCACCTGTGGTTCCGCATGGGTATAAACAATTCACACCTTTTTCAATCAGCATGTCCGTAAGCTGTCCGACGGCTTTATAATCTACCTGATTTTCTTTTGTAAACGGGGTTACCATAGCTACCGTCACACCGTATAATTTCTTCATATTATCCTCCAATTTCCTACATGTTTTAAAGCCCGTTTAACAAGACTATGTACATTATTATACAGAATATCATAATCTTAAGAGCCTCTATAAGCTGTTAATTTATTTTTACTTTAACCACAATCTTCTCAACAAAACACGATTCTTCATCCTCCTCATGAATTGAGGGTTTATGACAATCCTCAGGCATAAAAAGTCCATATTGTCCGGGATCAAGCATGATCTTCGTATAGCGGTCAGTGTTTTTGTAAAAGCCTATATCCTTTTGTTCGTCAAAGACGCATGCCGCTTCCATATCCTTAATATCGGCACAATATATGGCTTCCCTTCCATATACAATGTACTGGATATCCACATATTTTCTGTGTGCCTCATATTGTACCTCACACGCCGGTTTACTTTTATATCGCTGAACTAAAATAAACATATCCTCATCTATTTCATAACGTCCATTGGTATAATCTTCAATATTTATTTTCCCGAGTAATTTGAAAGCTCTTTCGAAACGTTCATTCATGACCGGACTACTATATGCGTAGCAAAGATATCCTGATCTCATTCTTTCTCCTATCTGAGCGGTTAATAAGATATAAAATATGCCGACACTATTTTAACTAAGAATCAAATGTAATTATAATTTAAAATTTATTCATTTTTATTGCGTTTCTGCTGCATACACTAGAGCACAAGCCGCAGCCGTTACATCTGTCTTTATCAATAACCGGGCCGTTATTCGTATAATTAAGAGCATCGTATATACATACATTTTGGCATTGCTTGCATTTAATGCATTTATTATGAACGGCAGTTGCATAGTAGCGGGTAATCCTGTCATATTCCGTCATCTTAAGCATATTTTTACTTGCCTTTCCTATAATACCGGAAAGCTCTTCTATGTTCTTCTTCTCCATATATTCTTCAATTTCCTGAAGCATAGTTTTAACATAGTCATATCCCTTAAGATACATGACAGCTCCAACCTGCACCGATGTTGCACCGGCAAGAAGTGCTTTAATTACATCATTTCCATCCGTAACACCTCCTGTTGCGCTGATGGAGGCTTTAACATTCGGATATGCAGCGATTATCCAGCGCAGTATAAAATTAATTGCCCACGGTCCGCCGTGTCCTGCAAACCCGCCGTGAAGAATCGGAGCCATCGTTTTTGTATCAATGTCAATGCCGGTATTCCGGTTTAACATTGTAAGTCCATCCGCTCCGGCTTCATCCAGACACATGGCCGTATAGACAGGGTTGGCTACCTGGCTGGTCATCTTCGGGATTACCGGGATCTTTACCCTCTCCTTGCAGGATTTTAAAGCTGCTATCGATATCGTATGTATGTCATTGGAAGGATCTCGAATCAAAAGCCCGGAGGGACAGCTTGGAACAATCTCAAGCGCATCAGCGCCTGCCTGCTCACAGGCAATTGCATATTCCTCCCACTTCTCGGGATTGATGCAGTTTATACTTGCAATAACCGGAATTGATACCCTCTTTTTTGATTGGAAAATACTTTCGGCATATTGGTCGATATCACCATAGTATGCCTGTTCGTAGCTGTAGAAGGTCGTTGAATTATATCCCGGAATACCATTACGAAGGACAGCAAACCTCGGAAAGGGATTGTATCTCATCAAGACCTCTTCCTGAACGGATTTAAGTACAACTCCGCTATATCCGCTTTCTTCACATTTGACTGCCTGGTCTGCATCTCTTGTAGCTCCGGTAGATGCAGCAAGAATTGGATGCTTTAATTTTACCCCGGCATAAACCGTTGTCATATTCATATTAATGTTCCTGCCTTTCCATATTATTATGACTTTCTAATATATCAAATAGGTCTCAGCTCATTCATAATGCCGCTATAATATTCTTTATGTAATCCGCTGCCTGGGCCATACCTATGCTTGCATCGGGGAGATCCAGCTTTTGCCATCTTCTTTCATATTCAAGGGAAATCCAGCCGTCATACCCATTCGCTTTAAGACCTTTTAATATAGCAGGCCAATTAAGTATTCCCTGACCCGGAATACGGGAGTTCACAGTTCTCTCATTTTCATTTATATGAGATACCATGGTGAATTTAGGCTTCTGCGGCTTTCCTCCGCGGTATACCAGGTCCTTGCAATGTACAAAATATATCTTATCCTTTTGAAGCCTTATTGCTTCTTCATATTCCTCCGCAGGGAAAAATGCTATGTTCGCCTGATCATACAATATCCCAACATTCGGATGATCGATTGCTTTTATTATTTCAGCTGTCCTCTCAGCCGATGTGGTCATGGTTCCGAAGTGGTTTTCCAGACAAAGCTTAATATCGTATTGTGAACAATAATCACCGCATTCGCGCATTGATTTAATAAGCTGCGCCATCTTCTTCCCATCAGAATCATCTTCACCATCTACGAATTTACCGCCATAAATGCGGATACGCTTTGTGTCCAGAAAATGTGCCATATCAATTACCTTCTTTAAATCATTACACTCCTTAACACGTACAGCTTCATCCATACTGTTAAAAAGATTAAGATAGGGAGTAAGACCGGCTACGGCAAGCCCCGCCTCTTTAACCTTTTTCTTAACCTCCTCCAACTGTCTTTTATCGGCTTCAAGCGGTATAGCACATGGATATCCGTCTGTCTGTACAATTATTTCTATACCGTCAAGTCCTATTTTCGCAAATAAATCAATTGCCTCAAACAAAGAATACTCAGGGGTACCCATTGTATGTCCTGAAATTTTCATTAGTGATTACTCCATTCCTGTGTCATGTCGGGCAGTCCTGCCGACTGCAATATTTTATTCATAAGTTCCATCGTTTTATAAGCATCTTCAGCACTGGTAAGAGGTTTTTCACGCGAAATAACGCAATCAATAAAGTGACGGTCACATCCCCTGAAGCCGATGGTATCCAGATAATTTGACCAGCCCTTACTGATCGGAGTCATATTTCTGACTTCCTCATAATCCGGCCTGATTATCGTAACCCTGTCCGGAGATTCCATTATCACTGTTCTATTGCCGCCATACATTTCTATTCTTTCATACCATTGCCCTGCCTCGCGGCTTGCTCCCAGCAACGCCTGAGAACCGTTTTCAAATGTCAGCTGTGCAGTACACAAATCCTCATAAAGCGGATCTGTCCATTTTGCTTTAGCATTAACCTCAACACATTCACCAAGTATGTAGCGCAGCATATCGACCATATGAATTGAATTCTCAAGAGTAGCACGGTATTCTTTGAATTCGCGGGATTTACTTGCAAATACATAGTGGGGAGGTGTGCTGCCGAATTCTTTCATGCCAATCTGATTTACTGTTGAAAAACGCCTGTTAAAGGCTACCATTACAATTTGTCCGGACTTTGCAGAAGCATTAGCCAGGTAATCGCATTCCCGCATGGTTGAAGCCAGCGGCTTCTCTACAAGAACATCCAGTTTGGCGTCAAGCAGCGGAACCAGATATTCTTCCCTAATGGTTTTAGGAGTAAGAAGTACTGCCGCGTCCAAATTTTGTTCAAGAAATTCGTCTAAATTTCTAACAGCCCTTTTACCGCCGAATCTTTGGCATGCCGCTTCTGCCTGTTCAAAATTATAATCAAGGATAGCGGATATCTCAACATCATCGAAAGATGATAAGGAAGGAAAGTGAGCAGCATAAGCAATGGAACCTGCACCTATCACTCCTACCTTTAATTTCTTTTTTTCTGTCATAATTATACCCCTTTCATCATTTTCCAAGATAAGCTTTGCGGATTTCCTCATTGTTTCGTAAATCTTCAGATCTTCCGCCTGCAATAATCCGGCCATTCTCCAATACATATGTAATATCGGAAACTGCCATTGCTTGTCCTGCATTCTGTTCAACAAGCAAGACGGTAATCCCGGACTCATTTATTTTTTTTATTATACTAAAAACCTGCGACACTATTATCGGCGCCAACCCTAAAGAAGGCTCATCCAAAAGCAGTATTTCCGGCTCGGCCATTAAACCTCGTGCGATCGCAAGCATCTGCTGCTCTCCGCCGGAAAGAGTTCCCGCCATCTGTTCACTTCTCTTCTTAAGAATTGGAAACAACTCATACATATGGTCGAACTTTGCCCTGGCTGCCGCCGCTGATATCCGGCACCCGCCCATAATCAGGTTTTCTTTTATAGTTAATGCCGGAAACACCCTGCGTCCCTCAGGTACCTGGATAATTCCTGTTTTTACTACCTTATGCGCACTCTGTGGAAGTACTTTGTCATTTAAAAGTATCTCACCGCTTTTTTTCTTAACTACACCTGATATTGTATTTAACAGTGTACTTTTTCCTGCTCCATTAGAACCGATAATAGATACTATTGTACCTTTTTCTATCTTAACAGATACATCAATAAGAGCCGTAATGTGGTCATAATTAACCGATAGATTTCTTATTTCCAGCATTAATTTCCCTCCTCGCCAATATAAGCTTTAATAACCTCGGGATTATTGATAATCTCGTCAGAAGTACCGTGCGCAAGAAGGTTACCGAAATTAATTACAAAGATTTTTTCTGATAATTCATTAATTACCTGCATACGATGCTCAATGATCAGTATTCCAAAATGATATTTATCGCGAAGATCTGATACGAGCTTTATAAAATCAATTACCTCGCTCGGATTAAGACCTGCAGCCGGTTCATCAAGCATTAACAGCTGAGGATCATTCACAATTGCCCTGGCCAATTCTACGCGCCGCTGCAATCCATATGCCAGATTATGAGGATATTCATCCTTTAAATCGCTAAGTCCTACATAGTCAATCACCGAAAGGGCTTTTTCCCTGTTTTTCTTTTCGTTTCTATGTTTATTCGGAAGCGATAGCATTGCGCTGAATAATGAATATTTTGTAGTTGAATCAAGTGCCGTCATAACGTTTTCTAACACGGATAACCCCATAAAAAGACGGATATTCTGGAAGGTACGGGATATTCCAAGCTTCGAGATCTCATGCTGCGGCAATCCTATGATATTTTTTCCGTTAAATAATATTTCTCCTGAATCTGCTTTATATATGCCGGAAATAAGGTTAAAAACTGTCGTTTTATCTGCACCATTCGGACCAATAATACTGATAATCTGGTTTTTGTCCACCTTTAGCGAAACATCCTTTACCGCCTGTACACCACCGAAGCTTTTCGCTAAACTTTTAATTTCCAGTAACATTATCCCACCTCATTTCTGCCGGTTGTTTTATGGTTTCCCTTAAAAAATGATATTACCTTGAATAAGCCTTTTTTTAATGTTGGTATATCCCACTCTGTCTCGCCAAATAATCCCTGAGGCCTGAAATTTACTACAAAAAGAACTATGACGCAGTAAAATATGATTCTTAATTCATTTGAAAAGCGGAATATTTCAGGAAGTATCCCAAGAATAATTCCTGCAAAAACCGAACCGGTTAAGCTGTTGACACCACCGAAGAATACCATAATAATCCACATCGAAGACTGATCCCAGCCAAAGGCAGCAGGATCAAGATAAGTCGTCGTATGAACATATATGCTTCCGCCTAAAGCTGAAATTGCTCCTGCCAAAGTAAATACAAGCAATTTCGTTCTGGCAACATTAATTCCCATTGAAGCGGCTGCAAGCTCATCACTTTTTATTGCAATACATTCACGTCCGAATCTTGACTTTTTAAGATTCCATACGGCTGCGGTTACCAATATCAGAACAATTATTATCATCGGTTTATTAGTATATCTCGGTATCGTTGTAAGACCAAGAGATCCTCCCGTAATACTTGCCGAATTATTTAATATGGCAACAAGTGCTTCGCCAAATCCAAGACTGACTATTGCAACATAATCACGCCGCAGCTTGACAGCCGGAAGTCCTATAAGAAATCCGAACAATGCACCCATTAAGACCGCAGCAGGTAAAGTAATCACCAGTGGAAGTCCCATATATTTAGCAAGTATTGCGGAGGTGTATCCCCCGACCGCCATAAAGGATGCCTGTCCCATTGAAAACATTCCTGTAAGGCCTGTTAAAACATATACGCCCAGCATACCTATCATAATAATAAATACATTATTGATAAGGTAAGACAGCATATAAGATAGAAACGAACTCATAGTTTATCCTCCTTATCCGATCAAGCCTTTTCACCGGCAAAATTACCTGACAGGCCTTGTGGTCTTAATGTCAGGAACAAAAGCATAAATAAAAATGTTCCGACCGGGGCAAGTGCTGCTCCGATTAAATATGTAAAAAAGGTTTCAACTAAACCAAGTATAATTGCGGCATACAAAGCACCGTTTAAACTCCCCAATCCGCCTATTACACAAATCATGAAGCCTTTGACCGTATACATGCTTCCCAGCTGCGGTGATAGAATGGTACGGATACCGACAAATACTCCTGCCACCCCGGCAAGTGCTCCTGCAACAAAAAATGTAGTAAGAACAACACGATTTACATTTATGCCCATCAAACTGGTTGCTCTCGGATCCATGGATAAAGCTCTGATAGCGATCCCAAGCCTGGTTTTATACAAGACAAAAACCAAAATACCTATACATACACTGGCAATAACGAGCATCGTAATATCGGCAACATCAACACTGAGATTACCAATATTAAGATATCTTACTTTTTTAAAAAAGTTAGGATAGGAATGGAAGATTCCACTGAATTTGATAGCAATAATATTCTGCAGAAGCATTCCCATAGTTATTGAGGAAACAAAATATAACAATACCTGCTTAGAACTTTTACGCAGCCGATGAAAGCTGATAATTTCCACTCCCATATTAATAAGACCGCCAAAAACAGCAGTCAAAATAATAGTAAGCCAAAGATTAGCACCTATTACTTGAGTAAACATCATACCGATATAAGCACTGCATACCATTGTACCGCCATGAGCAAAATTCGAGAATTTCAGAATACTGAATATTAATGCCCAGCCAACCGCTATAATTGCATAAACGGCGCCATTTGAAAAACCATTAATCAGCAATTGAATATAATAATTCATATAGTATGTCTCCTTTTACATATACAGACTCTTTAAAAATCAAAGAGTCTGTCATTAAGGTTTCCTCCTGCATTTTTAGGCGATACAAGAGGTTTCGGCCGTTTTAATATTATTTAAGATAATCCGGAACATACCATTCAACCATTTTATATTGACCATCTTCGATATTATACATACACATCTCAAGACCTTTGGGCATATGAGTTGAAGGATCCATGTTGAAGTCATCTGTAATAACAGTATCCACACTCTGTATGTTCTCTAATGCATCTCGGATTGCTTTAGGGTCCAGACTGCCTGCCTTCTGAATTGCTGCAACAGCTATAAGAACCTGATCGTATCCAAGAGCTGTCTTAACCGTTGCATCCTGTCCGAATGAAGCCTGGCATTTTTCATTAAGCTCAACGTATTCTGAGTCACCATAATCAACATTAGATGCAAAATATATATCGGATGACATTGCCGGGTCGGAAACCAAGGTTGCAAAAGGTGAAGAGAAGTCAAGACTGCCTGTCTGAGGTATGTCAATGCCGAGCTGATACTTTTGGCTTGAGGATACCACTAGCGGCTGTGTAGGGTTAGCGTTAAAAATAAAATCACAGCCGCTGTTTTTAAGTTTTGTCAGCTGAGTCTTCATATCCATATCTGCCTGCTTATTATATTCCGTGCCGGTGATTTCAATCCCTTGCTCTTTGCAGTAGTCAATAAATGCATTTGCCTGTGCGGAGCAGAAGCTATGATCCTGCGCTATCAAAAAGCCTACCTTTTTTAAATTGAGCTTATCGATCATATATGCGCCGGCAATAATTGCGCTCTGAGTGGCAGACGGCTGCATCAGAAACATATAGGGATTTAATGTATCAAGATTTTCACCCAGCATACATCTCGGATCACCAAATTGGCCAAGGTAAGAAATACCATATTCTTCAGTATATGGAACCGTAGCAAGTGCCACATTGGATAATGAAGGCCCTAGAATTATAGGAACTTTATCAACCTCAGCCAATCGCTTAAAAACATTAATACCTTCATTGGGGTCACTTTTACAGTCGTATGCAACGAGCTCCAGGGTATATGTTGTATCACCGACAACAATACCGCCGGCATTATTAATATCCTCGATTGCAATTGCATGGCCCTGTACGCTTGCATTACCAAGAACCGAGCCAGGTCCGGATATATCCTGAATAGTACCTATCTTTATTACACCTGTTTTCGCATTTCCCGAAGCAGCTTCTCCCGTAGGTGCAGGTGTAGCTGTGTCTTCCTGTTTTGTGCCGACTGAGTTATCAGCCGCACCGTCAGTACTGCTTTCTTTTTTTGTACAAGCTCCTAACATAGAAGTCAGCATAGCAAGTACCAGAAAAACAGCAATAATTTTTTTCTTGCTCATTTTCTTTCCTCCTCTTTATTTTTTAACTCGTTATGTAATCAATTACATTTAATATTTTACAACTATATTTGATTTATTCCATAGAAAAAATATTCAAAAATAAATAAATATAATATACATATTGTACAAAGAAAATTATCCAATATAATATATGCACAATTTTTATATTATTTTAACATACAATTTTGTTATATATTTCAATTTTAATGCTGAATGCATTGTGGGTTTTGTATAAAATATACAAATTGCTTTTCTACAGTTAAAATAAGACATGTTTTATCATTTTTCGTAATATTTAGTAATTTATTCGTTAATCTATTGTGTTAATACATCAAATTAATGTAATCGGTTACATTTTTAAGTAAAAAATCAGCTGCAAATACTAATCTGCAATCTATATCTTCCGTGTCGATTCACGGACAATTAAATTATGTGCCATAATAATTCCTTTTTTAGGCTTTGTATTATCCCTTATCTGCTCAAGCAATAATTCTGCTGCGGCATGTCCTATTTCCAGCCGCGGCTGAGCTACTGTGGTGATGTCCGGTGTGGTCACTTCTGAAACTACAGTATTATCAAAGCCTACCACATCCACATCAACACCCGCCTTATAACCGTTTTCATTAAGAAATTTTACAACTCCTGCCGCGCGCTCATCCGACAATGCCAGGATTGCAGTCGGCGGATCACCAAGAGACATTAATTCCGCAGTCTTTGAATACGCCGATCTATAATCATAGTCACAGGTGACGCAGTACTCCTCCTTGATTGAAATGTTAAAATTCTTAAGCGCACTGCGGTATCCGCTTTCACGTTCCGCTTCGTATATACGTTCGGGATAATTACCGTTCAATATTGCTATTTTAGTATGTCCCAGTTCTACAAGGTACTTTACGGTATCATAAGTCGCCCTTTCGTTGTCAATGCAGACATAACTGGCATTAATATCTGTACCGCCTCTCCAGCAGCATGCTACAAAAGGATAGCGGTCTGCTATTTCGTTTATTTCTTCATGGCTGATATTGGGAATAAAACTTGCAACCCCATCAACCTGCCTGGTAAAAAGCAGTTCATAATACTGTTTTTCAATCTCTGCGTCTCTATGAGTAACCGCAAGTAAGATGCCATACTTTTCAGATAAGGCTTTTTGTTCAAACCCAACCACAATATCCGAGTAAAACGGATTGCTTATCGTAGGAAGCATTATAAGCAGCTTTTTACTACTCATTTTGCGGAGACTTCTCCCCACATAATTAGGCTTATATCCTGTTTCCTCAATAATCTTCATAATTCTTTGCCTTGTCTTCTCAGTAACCTGAACATCGTTATTCAGAACCCTCGAAACAGTAGCAACAGATGCTCCGGAAAGCCTCGCTATATCCTTGATATTCACACAATCTCCCCTTCCAAACTTATTTTTCAAATGAAGCAACTCTTTTCATTTAATTAAATCATTGATTCAATTCTGTACCAAACTATTCATCATTAGCAGAAAGCCCACCAGTATTAGTAATAAACTTGTGGGCTTTCTTATCATCTCATGCTGATGTTTTTACCATAACAATTCTACTAAATGAAAAGGCTCATATGCCGCATTCATATGAAATAAAGGTATCAAAGAATTTTAAACTATTATTCATCTTACAGATTATGTACCGAAGCAGCACTAACCGAGTTGTACATCTGCTCCCAATAAGACAATACATATCTAGCAATAATTATAATCTTTTTATATTGACAAGGCAATAGTAAAATAATCATAATATCGCGGGTAAGCAGTGCTATCTGCCTTTATCCCTGTTTATAAGAACTTTCAGATTTCTATTATCAGATCGGTAAATCAGATATTTAATTACCGCCAATGCTATCATTAGAAACACGGCAAAGAGAAAACAACTTTTATCATATGATAGTAAACTACCTGCAAGAGCACGAATAAGTATGGTAACTGTCCATCCCATCAATAATCCAATGATAAA
>JAEWSD010000091.1 GCA_023398615.1 Bacillota bacterium | reverse complement strand
ACACACTGCCTCTTCAAATAATGAGCTCCGCCTGCCGGAAGAAAAAATTATAATAAAGGAGAATGAAACAGATGAGAACGCATAGAGTCGGAACGGTGACGCTTGGAATCGGATTAATAGTATTCGGACTGCTGTTTATAGCCAGAATCATCATAAAATCAATAACCTACGAATTAACATTCAACTTGTGGCCTGTTATCTTTATTCTGTTAGGAAGTGAAATATTAGTAGGATACTTTATGGATAAAGAGGGGAAGATGATATATGACAAGGCAGCCATATTTCTGATTTTCATTCTGGCACTGTTTGCAATGTTCATGGCAGGTGCCCAGTTTATATTTGAACATGTGAATTACTATTATTAATAAATGTCATCTTTAAAATTTGGCTGCATTCATAAAAAATTGCCGTAAACAGCTTTGCCTATGATACTCCGGCCGGTCCGAAGAAAACCGTACAGGGGCCTTTGTGAATTGGAAGAATCCGGCTTACTTCTTAAACCCTGGCAATCGTGCCAATCCCTGATGAGAGTGATGTCTGAGGAGGCGCAGTGCGCCGACGAGTTCACGCTCATCAGGGATGTTATAAACGATAGGCAGGGTAATAGAAGCAACGGATGCTTACTCTGAACAAAGGCCCCTGTACGGTTTTCTTCGGGCCTTGGTAACCTTGGGGCAAAGCGTCCCTTAGCAGATAATAAATTCAAAATACCACAATCAAAAACATCTTAAACTGTTCTACCGCATAAACCGCATGCGGTATCTCTGACGGCATTACGATAGTCTGCCCGGCTGTCACGGTAAAAACATCCTCCCCAACGGTAAACTGCCCGGTTCCTTCCGTTACATATACCATTGCATCTCCGTGGGAGGAATGCGTGCTTATTTCTTCCTCCTTATCAAAGGCAAAAAGGGTTAAGCTTACCTGGTCGTTTTGGACAAGGGTTTTGCTGACGATCTGGCCTGGCTGGTAATTAACAAGTTCTTTTAAGGTTAAGACGGTTGCAAGTTCAATATTTTTCAGTATTTTTTTACTCATATCGGTCCTCCTGTTAGTTAGAATATTATTAATTACTTATCTTTAAGCTTATTATAAACGAAATGAAAGGAAAGTATGTTGCTGTGGCTACAAATTGTAGATAACAAATTTATGTCAAAAGGTTGCCAGTAAAAGATATTTTTGTTATCATTTTTATAATACAGTAATAATCTGAAAGGAAGTGGTTTTATTTGAATGTTATAACCGCAAAATTTAAAGAGGTTTTATACTCTGTACTCCCTATTACAATCATAGTACTGCTGCTCAATTTTACAATTGCTCCGCTTGAAAGGAATGTATTACTTAGGTTTCTCTTAGGGGCAACTTTGATCATTATTGGATTGACCGTCTTTCTGTTCGGCGTTGATATCGGAATAACACCGCTTGGCAACCTGATGGGAACGAGCATAGCGCAAACGAACAAGATTTGGAGAGTTGTAGTGCTGGGGTTTATTCTCGGGTTTTTTATATCCATCGCGGAACCTGATTTAATGATTCTTGCCGAGCAGGTAGAATTTGTTACATCCGGCTTGATTTCTATGGTGAGCATTCTTGTCATTGTTTCTCTCGGTATTGCTGTCATGCTTGCAATCGGCATGATAAGAATCGTTTATAATGTTCCTTTATATCGCATTTTAACTGTTTTATATCTTTTCATATTTATCCTTGCTTTCTTTACAAACCAGGAATTTCTGGCAATATCCTTCGATGCTTCCGGGGCTACGACAGGAGCTTTAACCGTGCCGTTTATATTGGCATTGGCTATGGGAACCTCCGCATTGAAGAAAGACAGTAAAGCTTCTGAAAAAGACAGCTTCGGTCTGGTTGCCGTTACCTCCACCGGTGCAATCATTACCGTTCTGATCATGAGTATCGTCACAAAAACAGATCGTATAACCGGCAGTCTGGAATATCGCATATCCCAGTCAAATTCCGTCCTTGCACCTTTTATTCATGAGCTTCTTCCCATAGCGGGTGAGATTTTTCTTGCTTTGCTTCCTATGGGCATACTCTTTCTGATATTCCATAAAGTATCCTTTCACTTGAAGCGTAAATCTTTTTTTAGAATATTAAAAGGTTTTATATATACTTTCGTCGGCCTGGTGCTGTTTCTTTCCGGAGTAAATGCCGGATTTATGGATGTAGGCAGCATTATCGGGTATAAGCTGGCTTCCTTTGATAATAAATCCGTCCTGGTCCTTGTTGCATTTATTATCGGACTGGTGACAATTTTGGCCGAACCGGCAGTCCACGTTTTAACGAACCAGATTGAAGATGTTACTAGCGGATATGTAAAGCGAAAGGTTGTGCTGCTGGCTCTTTCGATTGGAGTCGGATTCTCCGTTGCGCTTTCCATGCTGAGGATATTGATACCGGAAGTGAAGCTATGGCATTATTTGCTGGTGGGATACCTTATTTCAATCATACTTTCCTATCTGGTACCGAAACTATTCGTCGGTATCGCGTTTGATTCGGGCGGAGTTGCGTCGGGCCCGATGACGGCTACCTTTATTTTAGCCTTTGCACAGGGGGCGGCTGAGAAGATTGAGGGAGCAGATGTTTTAATTGACGGTTTTGGTATAATAGCTTTGGTAGCGTTAACACCTTTGATTACATTGCAGATCGTTGGGTTAATATATAAACTGAAATCCGGTAAAGGAGGAATAGAAAACAATGACGGATGTTGAAGAAAATATGGAGCTGGAATTAATTTATGCGGTGGTAAATTCAGGACTGGGAAGTAAAGTCCTGAAAACGGCAAAACATAACGGTATTAAGGGAGGCACTATTCTTTTAGGTAAAGGCACCGTTAAAAACCGGGTTTTAGAGTTTCTGGATCTGGGCGATATCAGGAAGGAAATTGTTATGATGGTATGCGAGAAAGAGGCGGCATACAATGTTATGGATGTTCTTAATAAGGAGTTTCATTATTATAAACCCAATCATGGGATAGCTTTCAGCATACCCGTACTTAATCTGGTCGGAACAAGAAGATATGAGGAAAAAATTATGAAAAACAGTAAAGGAGAAGGAAATACAATGTATCAGGCAATATTCACTATTGTGGACAGAGGAAAGGCCGAAGCCGTTATTGAAGCTGCTGAGAAAGCCGGTTCCAAAGGGGGAACCATTATAAACGGAAGGGGTTCGGGCATTCATGAAACGAATGTGCTCTTTTCTATGGCTGTAGAACCTGAAAAAGAAATCGTGTTGATACTATCCGAAGATAATCTTACCGAAGCAATCGTGGCATCCATAAGGAAAGAGCTTAAGATTGAAGAGCCTGGCAACGGAATTATTTTTGTCCAGGATGTAAATAAGACTTACGGTTTATTATAGTATTTTGATTAGGCGTTTACGAAACTCTTGTTTTGTGTCTGTGAGTTTCGCAAACGCCTGTAGTATTTTTGCTTTGTCAGAGAATAATCCGTACATTATATTTTTTCAGCCAATAGTTAACCTGAAGCATAAAGGCAAGCATCTGGGGTCCGGCCATAAGCTGTCCGTACCAGGGCTTTCCGTAATCCGACGGAGTATGAAGGAAAGTCTTTACCTTGCTGCCGTCTATTAATGCATTGATGGGAGAGGAGCTGTCTTCCAATACGGCCAGCAGTCTTTCACCCAATAGCTTTTCATATTCCGGGTTATAGGTTTTTGGATAAGGACTCTTTTTACGGTAAAGAATTTCCTCCGGGAGCAGTCCTTTGGCAGATTCCCTTAACAGATGTTTTACAATGCCGTCCTTACATTTGATATCCCACGGTACGTTCCATACGTATTCAAGAATCCTGTGATCGGCCAGAGGAACTCTTGCTTCCAGTCCGGAATACATACTTGTTCTGTCCATACGGTCTAACAAAGTAAGCATAAACCACTTGACATTAAGATAGGAGATTTCCCTTTGGCGGCGGGCGGTTTCATTTTCCTCCGGCAGCAAAGGAGTTTCTTTTACCGATTTCTCGTATGTTCTTGCCACATAACCATCCAGATTGATTTCATTTAACAGATCATCCCTTAAAAGCTGCTTCCTGGGCTTCAGATTGTTTGACCACGGAAAAGTATGTGCTTCAATGAATTCTTTTTTATGGAACCAGGGATATCCGCCGAATATTTCATCCGCACATTCTCCGGTTAAGGCTACCTTATTGTATTTTTTAACCTCCGAACAAAAATACAAAAGAGAGGATTCGACATCTGCCATACCCGGCAGGTCCCTTGCATCCACGGCCTTATACAGATAATCCGCAAGAAGCATGTTATCGCATTCCAGAAAGATATGCTTTGTATTAAAGTGGGAGACCATTTTTTCGACATAGGGTCTGTCGGCGGAAGGCTGAAAAGCATTTTGCTTAAAGTATTTATCATTTTCGGTAAAATCAAAAGAAAAGGTGTTCAGCTGTTCCCCCTGCCCGGCCAATTCATTTGCACATACCGCCGTAATGATAGAGCTGTCTACCCCGCCGGACAGGAAGGTGCAGATCGGTACGTCGGAAACCATCTGTCTTTTTACAGAATCACGTACCAGGAAGGAAGTCTTTGCAATGGTTTCCTCATAGGAGTCCGTATGCGGTTTACTGACCAGCTTCCAATATTGTACCTGCTTTATACCGTCACGGCTGCAGATAACATAATACCCCGGCAATACTTCCAGACAGCCCTTGAATACACCGCCGCCATATGTCTTTGCCGGGCCGAGACCGAATATTTCGCAAAGCCCGTCGGCATCCAGCTGTGCCGTTACTCCGGGGTATTCGAACAGAACCTTCAATTCGGAACCGAAAATCAAGGAATTGCCGTTTTGCGTATAAAACAAGGGTTTTACTCCCAGACGGTCCCTGCAGATACAAAGGGACTTCTGATAATCATCCCAAATCGCATAGGCAAAAATTCCGTTCAGCCTTTTTACAAATTCCGCACCGTATTCGATATAGCCGAGCAAGATAACCTCGGTGTCACTGCTCGTTCGGAAATCCCAGCCGCGCTGTTCCAGGTCTGTTCTTAATTCCCGTGTATTATACAACTCCCCGTTATAGATAATGGTATATTCTCTGTCGCCGGTTTTTCTGCTCATGGGCTGCCGGCCGTTTGCCAGGTCAATGATGGAAAGTCTGGCATGAGAGAAACCGGCATGATTTGACAGGTATACACCGCTGTCATCAGGTCCGCGATGGTTTAATTTATTCTTCATATTCTTAAGAATATTGAGCCATTTCGTTGATTCATTCGTGTAGTCTACATGAAAGTCACAAAATCCTGCTATTCCACACAATAATAAGACCTCGCTTTTACATAATAGCTATATTATGCCCATAAATGAAATCTGATACAGAGGCTCCTTTTGTTATACCGTAAAGCTTGTGCCGGTCTTTCCCTTGAGTGCGTCCCTTGCCTTATCTACATGGGCTATCACGCAGTTTTTCCCCGGAGCCGAAGACACGAATCGAATGGCGGATTCAATCTTCGGAAGCATGGAACCCTGCTCGAAATATCCAAGCTCAATATATTTTTCTGCTTCATTAATGCTTAAGGAATCCAGAGCTTTCTCGTCAGGGGTGCCGAAATGGATTGCAACCTTATCAACGGCAGTCAGGAATAACAGGATATCGGCATCCAGCTGTTCTGCCAGCAATTCGCTGGTATAATCCTTTTCGATGACGGCACTTGCGCCCTTTAAGGTCGTACCCTGTTCTAATACGGGAATTCCGCCTCCGCCGCCTGCAATAACGATTTGATCGGCCTGCATCAATGCTTTTATAGCGTCAATTTCATAGATTTCCATCGGCTTGGGTGAGGCTACAATCCTTCGGAAGCCTTTCCCTTCCTCATAGGTTACGTAATTCCCTTTCTTTTTCTCGAATTCCGCTTCCTCCTCCGACATATACCGTCCTATTATTTTTGCAGGATTACTGAAGGCTTTATCAAACGGATCAACACGCACCTGCGTAATAATGGTTGAGACAGGCTTAAAGATACCCAGGTTCAGCAACTCCGTACGGATAACATTCTGCAAATCGTATCCAATATAACCCTGGCTTAATGCTCCGCACACAGACATCGGTGCAACCGTATATTTTGAATCAAGACGGCTGAACTCCGTCATGGCGGTATGAAACATTCCGATTTGAGGGCCATTGCTGTGGGTAATAACGATCTGGTAATTATCCTCCACTAAATCGGCAATTGCCTTTGCGGCTTTTTTTACCGCCGCCCGCTGCTCCGGAAAAGTATCGCCGAATGCGTTTCGGCCTAATGCAATCACAAGCTTTTTCTTCGTCATGGTTACTCCAATCCGCCTGCTTTTACAGGCATTATAATGCAAAGTATTTTTAAAATTATTATGTAAATGGAAACTATAACGCAATTATATAACAATAATTTGAAAAAATAAAGGCAGTTGTAAATAAAAATAATTGTTCAAAACTGTAAATACAATGTGCCGTATTGAATACAAAAACAACTTGACATTAACGGTATAATTGTATACAATAAAGCAAAAAAATACGGGTTGAATTTTGCTTGTGTGAGAGGAGAAAGAAATGGATAACAGGAAAGTATTTATTAATCCACATAATAACCTGCTTCAACTGGAAGAACATCTTTATCAGCTGGTTGATGTTGCAGAGCCCAATGTATTTCGTAATTTATTTCCATATGATGAGGTGCCTAAGATTGCATTTAACGATAGAATAGTACCGCATAATTTCCCGGATGAAATATGGATTACGGACACGACCTTCCGTGACGGACAGCAGTCAAGAGCTCCATATACAACCGAACAGATCGTAACAATTTATGATTACCTGCACCGTCTCGGCGGACCGAAAGGCATCATAAGGCAAAGTGAGTTCTTTCTATATAGTAAGAAGGACAGGGATGCCGTATACAAATGTATGGAGAGAGGTTATAAATTCCCTGAGGTAACTTCCTGGATCCGTGCAAGCAAGAAGGATTTTGAGTTGGTAAAAGAGCTCGGAATGAAGGAGACGGGAATCCTGGTAAGCTGTTCGGATTATCATATTTTCTACAAGATGAAGATGACAAGAAAGGAAGCCATGACCCATTATCTCAGTGTTGTTCGTGAATGCCTGGAAACCGGGATCGCACCCCGCTGTCATTTGGAGGACATTACGCGTTCCGACATACACGGCTTTGTTATCCCGTTCTGCCTGCAGCTTATGAAGCTGGGAGAAGAGTATGGGATACCGGTTAAGATCAGGGCCTGCGATACTATGGGATATGGTGTCAATTTCTCCGGAGCGGTCATTCCTCGTTCCGTACAGGGAATTATTTACGGCTTGCTTACACACGGCAGCGTACCGTCAAATATGCTGGAATGGCATGGACATAATGATTTTTACAAGGCGGTTGTGAATTCGACGACGGCCTGGCTTTACGGCGCATGCGGGGTAAACTGCTCTCTGTTCGGTATAGGAGAGAGGACAGGAAATACTCCACTGGAAGCTATGGTTTTCGAATATGCGCAGTTAAAGGGTACATTAGACGGTATGGATACCGCGGTAATTACTGAGCTGGCTGATTACTTCACTCATGAACTGGGTGATAAGATTCCGCACAGGACACCCTTTGTCGGGAAAAACTTTAATGTTACGCGTGCCGGAATTCATGCGGACGGCTTGCTTAAAAATGAAGAGATCTATAACATATTCGACACCGGTAAGTTTTTAAACCGGCCGGCCTTGGTGTCGGTTTCCAATACCTCCGGACTGGCGGGAATTGCACATTGGATCAACAGCTATTTCAAGCTGACCGGCGACAGGGCGGTAAATAAGGCCAATCCGATCGTAGTACGCGTAAAGGAGTGGGTGGACACGGAATATGAGTCCGGCCGTGTGACCGTGATTACGGATGAAGAGCTGATTGAAATCATCGATAAGGTGAAAAATGATCTGAATATGGTCGACTTCAATTAGTATGAACGTTGTACTGGAAATTCAGCTGCAAATCCAATATAATATATAAGTGACGTTTTATGTTATGTAACAATAATAATGATATGGAGGCAATTATGTTAGCAGAGAAAATCGAGGCAGCAAAGGAACAATTCGGAAAGCTGCTGGAAGAGCAGTTAAAAAGAGTGGAAATTATGAAGCAGCAGGGGGATTTCTTAAATTACAGGGAGTTGGATAAGATTATCATCGGCGTATGCGGCGGAGACGGGATCGGTCCTGCGATTACATCACAGGCGCAAAGGGTCTTGGAATACCTGCTGTCCGGCGAGATGAAGAATGGGAAGGTAGAATTCCGTAAGATAGATGGCCTGACGATTGAGCGCAGAGCGGCGGAGATGGCTGCAATTCCCCCCGCAGTCCTGGAGGAATTAAAGCAATGCCATGTCATACTGAAGGGACCTACGACGACTCCGAGAAAAGGCGACGAATGGCCGAATGTAGAAAGCGCCAATGTTGCAATGAGAAAGGAACTGGACCTGTTTGCAAATGTAAGGCCGGTGCGCATTCCTGAACAGGGTATTGACTGGACCTTTTACAGGGAAAACACGGAAGGTGCCTATGCTGTCGGAAGCAAGGGCGTACATGTTACGGAAGATTTAGGCGTGGACTTTACGGTCGTAACCTCACAGGGTACGGAAAGGATCATCAGAGCGGCGTTTGAATTTGCAAGGGCGAACGGAAAGACCAGAGTAACGGCGGTTACGAAGGCAAATATAATCAAAACGACCGACGGTAAATTCCTTGATATATTCAAAGAGATAGCAAAGGAATATCCCGAAATTACGGCAGATGACTGGTATATCGATATCATGACCGCGAAACTTGTGGATGAAAAGAGAAGGAAAGATTTCCAGGTAGTGGTGCTTCCAAACCTTTACGGTGATATCATTACGGATGAAGCTGCCGAGTTCCAGGGAGGCGTCGGAACTGCAGGCAGTGCCAATATTGGAAAGAGATATGCCATGTTTGAAGCAATTCACGGTTCCGCACCGCGTATGGTAAAGGAAGGCAGGGATATTTATGCGGATCCCTGCAGTGTCATCCGTGCCGGCGCAATGTTACTTTCACATATCGGTTACGGTAAGGAAGCCGATAAATTAATGAAAGCACTGGATATCTGTACCATTACGGAAAAGAAACTGGTAATCACCGGAAGAGATAACGGTGCAACCAGCGCGGAATTCGCCGATTACCTAATGGGGACGATTGAAAGGCTATAGGAGGCGCATCGCTTGAGCGACTATGATGTTCAAAAGGAAGTAACGGATAAATATTCACTCCGCGGACGGGTCTTTAATAAGATTCGCGAGGATATCTTATCCGGAAAGTATAGTCAGAATGAAGAACTCAAAGAGAATACCATCGGTGCCGAACTGGGGGTCAGCCGTACTCCGGTAAGGGAAGCATTAAGGCAGCTGGAGCTTGAGGGCCTTGTTAATATCATTCCTAATAAAGGCGCCTATGTAAACGGTATCTCCGAGAAAGACATGCATGATATTTTCATTATACGTTCCTATTTGGAGGGTTTATGTGCCAGATGGGCATGTGAACATATTACTCAGGAGCAGATAGACGAGCTGGAGGAGGTCGTTTATCTCTCGGAGTTCCATGCAAAAAAAGAGCACCATGAGCAGATCGTAGAACTGGATAACAAATTCCATCAAATGATATATGAAGCATCGGGCAGCAAGATATTAAACCATGTATTATCGGACTTTCACCATTATGTACAGAGGATACGGAAGATAACTCTGGCATCCGAAACGAGAGCCACCAACTCGAATAAGGAGCATACCGCCATACTGGAAGCAATCAGGCAAAGGGACGGCGACCTTGCGGAGAAGCTGGCTCACGAGCATATCACGAATACCATAAAAAATATCAGCGAACAGGGCCTGTAATCCTGTACTTAAAAAAGGCTGCTGCTGAACTTGGTCTGAAGCCGGGCCTGAATGTTTATCAGTATTTCTCGAAATAACTGATAATCATTCGAGCCCAGGATTCTAAAATTTAAGTTCAGCAGCAGTCATTTTCTTTTTAACAGTTCGGACTAGTCCGCCAGTTCTTCCCACAGCTCTAATAATTCTTCCAATTGCTTTTCCAGGGACTTCTTTTCCTGATTCAGTTCAAGAAGCTTAGATACGTTCGTATAGACCTCCTCTTGTGTCAGGAGCGCGTCTATCTCCTCATTTCTTGTTTCCAGTTTACTGATTTCTTCTTCTGTCTTTTTTAAATCGTTCTGGCGTTTCCTGAGTTTTGCCTGTTCCTCCTTCTGCTGTTTCCAGTCTGTCTTATTGCCGGTCTCATCCCGGACATCGGAAACTGCTGCGGACAGCGGTTTTGAAGAGGCCGGGGATAAGGGGTTATCCGAGAGATACAGGCGTTCCATATCCGGCTTTTTCTCCAGATAGTAATCATAATTGCCGATATAGTTGAGAAGGCTCTGCTGTTTCAGATCCAATATCCGGGTCGCGGTTTTATTTATAAAATAACGGTCGTGCGATACATATAATACGGTTCCCGTATAATTATTGATTGCGTTCTCCAGAATCTCTTTTGAAATGATATCCAGATGGTTTGTAGGTTCATCAAGTATCAGGAAGTTCGCTTCGGAAAGCATCAGCTTAGCTAACGATACACGGCCGCGTTCACCGCCGCTTAAGTCCTTGATACGCTTGAATACGTCATCCTCCGTAAAAAGGAAAGCAGCCAGGACATTCCGTACCGCCGTATTATCCATATTCGGGTAGGTATCCTGCAATTCATCAAACAGTGTTTTATCCTGATTGAGTATCTGGTGCTCCTGATCGTAATAACCGATTCTTACCTTGGCTCCCAGCTTAATTTCACCGTCGTCTGCCGCCGTCAGCTGATTAATGATCTTTAAAATGGTAGTCTTGCCGGTTCCGTTATTCCCAATAATTGCGACGCGTTCCCCGCGCTTGATATCAAAATTCAGATGCTCGAACAGAACAAGCGGACCAAAGGCTTTGCTTAAGCCAGTAACGGTAAGTACATCATTTCCGCTTATAACATGAGGTTCAAGTCGGATAGACATTCGGACATCCTGAGTGACCGGCTTTTCAGCCCGTTCGATTTTCTCAAGCATTTTTTCGCGGCTTTCGGCTCTTCTTATGGATTTCTCCCTGTTAAAGGAACGCAGCTTAGCGATAACCTCTTCCTGGTGTTTAATTTCTCTTTGCTGATTCAGATAATGCTTGATCAGGCTTTCCCGCTGAAGGGCCTTTTTTTCCGCATATGCGGAATAATTGCCTTCGAAAGAGAGCGCTTTTGTGTTGTCTAATTCGATTACCTTGGTTACTACTTTGTTTAAAAAGTAACGATCATGTGCGATTACGACAACTGCGCCGTTATAGTTCATCAGGAAGGTTTCAAGCCAGGCTATGGATTCCATGTCCAAATGGTTCGTAGGCTCGTCCAGGAGTATCAAATCAGGGCTGCTTAAAAGCAGTTTTCCCAATGCGACTCTTGTTTTCTGTCCGCCGGACAGGGCGGAAACAGGCTTGTCATAGTCCTCTTCGGAGAAACCCAGGCCTTTCAGAACACCTGTGACCTCACTCTTATAGGAATAACCGTTCTTCATTTCGAATTCATGCATGAGCCTTGTGTAAGTATTCAGCATACGTTCAAGCTCGTTTCCGGCCGCCGTCTTCATATCGTGTTCCAATTGATGTATCGTATGGTCCAGTTCTATGACATCCTTTTTTACGGTCAGGATTTCCTCATATATGGTTTTGTCGGTAGAAAGCGCCTGATGCTGTGCCAAATAGCCGACAGAGATCCCTTTTTGGAAGATAACCTCCCCTTCATCCGCGGAAAGTTCACCCATTATTATTTTAAATAAAGTTGATTTACCTGCACCGTTAACACCGACAATTGCCGCCTTTTCCCGGTCGTTTATATGGAACGAAACCCCACTAAGAATTTGCGCGGTACCAAAGCTTTTCCCTATATTTTTACATGCTAAAATCATTGTCTGTCTCCGTATTTTCGTAACTGATTAAGACTAGAGTGTCAAAAGACTATTTAAAGTCGATTTAAGAATACAGGGTATATATATTCAATTTTGCGTCGACCGGCCGAGAGTACTGTTTATATTTTGTCAAGACTCTGGCCCAAAATCAAGCCAGTCGGCTTAATTTTGGGGCTGATAGAGGCTTGTAAAAAATATAGTGCTCAAGGGTAAGGCAGTTAAATTGAATATATATACGCTGGTATTCATTCGAGATACTAAAAAGGCCTTTTGACACTCTGATCCTGATTAGTAAATATCCGTATAAAATCATATGGTAACATGGGAAGAATGTCAAGCAAATGATGAGAAAGTATATTTGACAATCTTATGTCAATCCAATATAATAGTTTATAAAGTGGTTTAAAATAACATTTCACATATTGTGAAGGAGGAACAGGACGTGCAAGAGAAAGGAATATCATTGGCAGTAATACAAAGATTACCGAGGTATTACCGATATTTGGGTGAATTACTAGAAAATGATGTGGTTCGTATCTCTTCCAAAGAATTAAGCGAAAAGATGAAGGTAACCGCATCTCAGATCAGACAGGATTTGAATAATTTTGGAGGGTTTGGTCAGCAGGGTTATGGCTATAATGTGGAATATCTGTATTCTGAAATTGGTAAAATCCTGGGTTTAGATAAAAAGTACAATATCATAATTATAGGGGCAGGTAATTTAGGGCAGGCACTTGCCAACTATACGGATTTTGACCGACGGGGCTTTTATGTAACCGGTATTTTCGATGTCAATCCGAGACTTGAAGGGATATCCATCAGAGGAACAGAGATTCGTATGATAGATGAACTTGAAGCTTTTGTGAAGAATAATACGGTTCATATTGCCGCACTGACGCTTCCTAAGGTAAAGGCACCGGCAATCGCAAAAGAAGTTGTCAGCCTTGGAATAAAAGCTATATGGAATTTTGCCCCGACCGATCTGAACCTTCCGAAGGATGTTACGGTCGAAAATGTCCACCTTGCGGAAAGTCTGATGAGATTGTCTTATAATTTAAAAGTTTCCGAGAACAAGGCGGAAACGTAATGTATTCGGCATAATACTTTAAGATGAAAATCACTGCGGTGTAGAAAGTGCAATATCATGAAGAAAACTTACGAGATAGACTTTGAAAAAATTTTTAAGAATAAAAAAATTCCGATTCTTACGTTGGATCAAAGGTGGTATGCATTATTTCCGGAAGAGAATAAACCTTCCCATATAAGAGATATCGAAGATAAGCTGAACCAGCTGCTGCAGCGTCAGGGGAAGCTGACCACTGATATGAAGGATATGAAGCAGCTGAAAACAAACCTGATGAAAGAGATCATCACTCATATGGACGTCGATGATTCGGAAGTAGGAATGATGAAAGCAAAAAAGCTGGATCAGAATCAGAAATTCATTAAGGAAATCGGTGAAAAGATGAAGGATACGGAAGACGCATTAATGGATATCCCTTATCAGATAAAAGCCGTGAATCAACAGCTTATCATTGAAAGTGCAAAAGATTGCTATAAAAGGTTAAACTATAATAATCAGAAGATAGAAGAAATTGCACAATGGATTACTAAGATCCGGGAAGAACTCAAGGAAAAGATTCTGATTAAACAGGACATGGAGATACAGAACACAACGGTATATTCCTATATGCATGATCTTTTGGGGCCGGATCTGCTGCAGAACCTGGATGAGAATTTCAGGGATGATTAAGAATTTGCAAAACGCTGAGGTTTGATTTATGATAGTTGGCATTGGAACGGATTTAATTGAAATTGACAGAGTAGTAAAGGCTTGTGAAAGAAAATCCTTTGCATTAAAATATTTTACGGAGAATGAAATTTCTCTTGCTCAAAAGAATGTAAATATTTATGCCGATAATTTTGCAGTAAAGGAATCCATATCCAAGATGCTTGGAACCGGGTTCAGGGAAATAACGCCGATTGAAATAGAAGTATTGCGGGATTCCTACGGAAAGCCATATGTGAACCTGCAGGGTGAAGCTTTAAGAATATCCAGACTGCTCGGCATAACAAAAATCTTTGTAACGATATCGAACACGAAAAAATATGCGAATGCTTTTGTGGTGGGCGAAGGGGAACCTTTGTGATTTTTTATTCCATAGGAAATACTTAGTTACTTTCTTATGGCAGGAGGCTGATGAAAAGTGAAACCTGTGGTTAATTCCGCACAAATGAAGGCGATAGATAGCTATACGATTCAGCAGGTCGGGATACCTGCGATGGTTCTGATGGAGCGTGCGGCCCTTCATATCAGTGAACGTGTAAGAAGGCATGCCGGCAGAGCGGACAGAATCCTTGCGGTCTGCGGGACAGGAAATAATGGGGCTGACGGTATTGCCGCAGCCCGTATCCTTTTTCAGAACGCTTATCAGGCGGATATCCTGATTGTGGGAGACGAAGAGAACGCCTCCGAACAGGCAAAGCAGCAGTTAAATATAGCCCGAAATTTAGGTATATCCATAGATAGCAATATGAAACTTGATGAATATACTATTATAATAGATGCTTTATTCGGAATCGGACTCAGCCGTCAGGTATCAGGCATCTATGAAAGTATTGTAAATGAAATAAATAACGGAAACCAAACCGTTTTTGCAGTTGATATTCCTTCCGGACTGTCGGCGGATTCGGCAAAGCCTCTTGGGACGGCTGTGAAGGCAGATTATACGGTTACTTTTGGCTGCAATAAAATAGGCCTTATTCTGTATCCGGGCTGTGAATACGCGGGGGAAGTCACGGTTGCTGATATCGGATTCCCGGATATGGCAGTGAAGAAAGTAGTCCCAAACTGCTTCGTCTATGAAAGAGCTGATATCGGGAAGCTTCCCGCGAGACCGGAATATTCCAATAAGGGGACTTATGGTAAGGTTTTGGTCATTGCCGGCTCCGTCAATATGAGCGGCGCCTGTTTTTTATCCGCAAAAGCGGCATACCGGACCGGTGCCGGACTGGTAAAGGTATTGACGGTTAAGGAGAACAGATCCGCGTTACAGGCGCTTCTTCCGGAAGCGCTACTGTCGGTATATGATGCGGATTCCCATATGGACAGTGAGGAAATCGAAAGAATCCGGACGGATATCGAATGGGCCACCGTTATAGTGATCGGACCGGGAATCGGCTTGGGCGAAAAATCCGGAGAACTATTGGATATAGTAGTTAATCGGGCAAAGGTTCCCGTAATCATTGATGCCGACGGAATTAATATTCTGGCGGGCAGGCTGTCTTCCGGCCCCGGCCGGATAGATGAGATGGCACAATATCTGCCGGAACATACAATACTTACTCCGCATTTGAAGGAACTGTCAAGACTGACGGATATTCCGGTAGAAGAGATCAGTGCTGATCTGATGGGTACGGCGGACCGTTGTACTTGCGGAAACCGCCTGGTTTTTGCGATTAAGGATGCAAGAACGATCGTAGCCTGTAAGAATATGCGGTATATTAATACCTCGGGCAATTGCGGGATGGCGACCGGAGGTTCCGGGGATGTACTGACGGGCATTATTGCGGCATTGGTCGCCCAGGGAATGGAGCTATCGGAAGCTGTCTCCCTAGGAGTATATATTCATGGACTGGCAGGAGATAAGGCTGCGGAATGTAAAGGGCGGTATGCGTTAATTGCCGGTGATATAATTGATGCGCTTGCAAAAGTACTAAATGAATAAAGCAGTGCGGAATGGAGGAACATATGAAAACAGAATCGGCGGAGTTATCTTCGGAGGAAGAGCTCGAAGAACGATATTTCAGGGTATCGGCAAATATTAATCTGGATGCGGTATGTAATAACATTATGAAAGCCGGAAGATTATTAAAAGAAGGTACCAAAATTATGGCTGTCATTAAAGCAGATGCATACGGACACGGTGCGATACCGGTTGCAAAGGCGCTGGATAAAATCGGAGTCGATATTTACGGCATAGCGATCATTGAAGAAGGGATTAAACTCAGAGAAGCGGGAATTGACAAACCGCTGCTCATATTCGGGTATACGCCGGAGGAGCAATATAAGGAGCTGCTTCAATATGATATTACACAAACGGTATTTCAGTATCATTCGGCAGAAGCCTTGTCGAGGGAAGCTAAAAGACAGAACAAAACGGCCGGCATCCACATCAAGGTTGATACCGGAATGAGCAGGATCGGATTTAGTGATACCGAAGACAGCATAAAAGAGATAAAAAAGATTGCCTTATTAGAGGGAATTGAAATCAAAGGTATTTTTTCACACTTTGCGTGTGCGGATGAAACGGATAAAACTTCCGCCAATAATCAGTTGAAACGATTCCTGCGCTTTGTAGGCCGCCTGGAACAGGAAGGGATTTCCATTCCAATAAAGCATATTTCAAACAGCGCCGGAATCATAGATATGCCGGAAGCAAGTCTGGATATGGTACGCTGCGGGATTTCGACTTACGGCCTGTATCCTTCCGAGGAAGTGAATAAGGAGAGAATTCGGCTGGAGCCGGCTATGGAGATTAAGACACATGTCTGTTACGTAAAGGAGGTAGGCCCTGGTGTCGGAATCGGTTACGGAAGCACCTTTGTAACGGAAAAGGCCACAAAGATAGCAACGATTCCGGTTGGTTATGGGGATGGCTATCCAAGACAGCTATCTTCTAAGGGCAGAGTATTAATACACGGTCAATCGGCGCCGATTCTCGGAAGAGTCTGCATGGATCAGTTCATGATTGACGTTACCGGCATTGCTCATGTAGAACAGGGGGATGTTGTGACTTTAGTCGGAAAAGACGGGGATGAATTCATATCCGTTGAGGAATTGGCAGATATGTCATATTCGTTTAACTATGAATTCGTATGCAACGTCGGGAAGAGAATTCCCCGTATCTATTACCAAAACGGGAAAATTTCAGAAGTCCGCGCATACTTTTAACTATAGTCACATAAAAGAAAACATTTTATGGAATACACAAGTCAAAATTGGAAATAATAAGACTAAAGCCATAAAATGGAGTGTGATAATTGTGATTATAAAAAGAGGCGATATTTTTTATGCTGACTTAAGACCGGTGATTGGTTCTGAGCAGGGAGGAGTCAGGCCTGTCCTGATCATTCAGAATGATACGGGAAATAAACATAGTCCAACGGTTATATGTGCAGCAATTACATCTAAAATGAATAAGGCAAAGCTTCCGACCCATGTAGAGATAGATGCGGATAAATACGGTATCATTAAGGATTCCGTAATATTGCTCGAGCAGGTGAGGACAATTGATAAATCTAGATTAAAAGAAAAAGTATGTCATCTTGATCAGGACGTTCTAAAGAAAATAGATCGTGCGTTATTTATCAGTTTCGCATTAGATACATACCTTAAATGAAGGAAGCCGGCAAGGGGGTATGCCGGCTTCTTTTGGTATCTTCCAATATGAAGATATGTCCTGGTACGGAACGTAATCCGATACCAATTAACTATGTTAATACAAATAAATTGGGTGGGAGTAGAAGAGTGATTTATGAATCACTTTCTATCTGTATTGTATCGTTTGTATGTGTCTACTTTGTGATAAAAAAATGAAGAAATTATAAATAATCTTAATAATTCATTTCGATCTGTCAATATAATCATAATTTGGAGAAATTTCTGGAATAGTTGTTTCACTCGTGGTAAAATATTACTGGTTATTGTTAATGAAACGGATTGATATACATTAGGGGGAGTTATATGAGGGAGTATATGCGGTTTTATATCAAAATCCTGGGCCTTTTATCTGTATGCCTGTTACTTATATCTTTTACGGGCTGCAACAGATCTGAGAGGTTTCAGGACAAGTTGGAAAACACCGAAGTAAAGGCTGAGCGTATTGGGAATAACCCAAGCAATGCTGAAACAGGTGCTGTTGAGAGTATGGATAATGAAGGTAATAGCCTGACAGACGACAGTGAGGATGAAGTAAAAGACAGCAATAGTAAGGAAGACAAAACAGAAAAAGATGAGAAAGAGTATCAGTCTTCTGAGAATGAAAAGAGCCCGGAAGCTGAAACCGGCGAAGAAATGCCGGAAATACAGTATTTTGCACCGGAGGATATCGATATCAACGGAACGCCTGTTTTAGGTATTACCTATGCTGAATTAACCGAACATTTCGGTTATCCTTCCGAACAAACTATTTATGAAGTTCAATTACCGGCCAGTGAGACGGTTGAATATCTGAACGTATGTGTTTATGACGGCTTTACTTGTGAATTTTATCCAAGGGAAGAAAAAGCGGCCCCGGAGCTCACAGACACAGTATTCCGGTTTGATATTACGGCTGGCACTGTTACATTGGGCTGCGGACTTAAGGTTGGTATGACTGTGAACGAGGTAATGAAATTATTTGGGAAAAGGACCGTTTATTCTTTTGATACAGAAGAAGACGGCGATTTCAATGGGATAAAGAATGTACTGACAGGCTATAAGCCTGAGGACTATTATGAGGGTGTCTATAATGAAGCAATGTTAATATACCATGATGAGATTGCCTTCGGAGACCCTTTTGCAAAGGCGCTGGTTCTCCTTATTGAAGACGGTAAGGTAGTAAGGATCGTATTCGGTTATCCTACGGCAGGCTGAACATGTAACAGTTATACATATTTCTTGATGAAAGGAAATAAAAAGAATTGGACGGTAAGGATGCAACATTATACACCTCGGATACCGACTCTACCAGCTACTCCGGCCGGGCGGATACTATTTTCAATGAAACCGGGCTGGAATATACAATGTTTCAAGCGTATCCGGAAGCCGGGAATGTAATTTTATCCGATGAAAATGCGGAAGAATTCTATGAAATCGGTGATTATATCGGTTCCGACAAAATATATGAAGTAATGGAAATTCACCGGGGCACTATGGGTGTGGTTTATGGTGTTTATGATCATGAATACATGGTTTACCGGGCAATAAAGGCGTTACAGAAGAGGCTTTGTCACAAATTAGAGCTTTTGCAGCTGTTTAAAGAGGAAGCCGCATTGTGGGTGAAACTGGGCAAGCATCCTTTTATTAGTTGTGCGTATTCTGTTGAAACCAGCAGTTTGCCTTATGTTGTAACTGATTTTGTACGTGGCCGGGAGGGTATGAGCAATGACCTCAGGGGATGGCTGGGACATCCGGATATGACGCTGCCGATAGCGGTAGAAATGGGGTTACAGATTGCACAAGGGATGCAGCATACACAGAAAATGATTCCCGGAATGATACATCGTGATCTGAAACCCGCTAATATACTGGTGGATGAACAGGGGGTTCCGCATATAACTGATTTTGGCCTGGTATGCAGTACACAGACAGGTGCAGGCACGCCGGCATATATGTCTCCTGAGCAGTGGCGAAATGACCCTTTGACGATACATACGGATATTTATGCTTACGGGTGTATCCTATATGAGATGTTGACCGGACACAGGATTTATCCGGCTGACAGTATAAACGCATGGCGGCAGGCGCATCTGCTGCAAAGGCCGGCTGCAATCCGGCTGCTGAATGCGGATGTTCCTGAAGGACTGGAGCGATTCATCTTTCAGTGTATAGAGAAAGACAGTAGGCTCCGGCCGCAAAACTGGGATGAAATGGTAAAGAATATGGCTTACTGGTTCACCTGTATTACTGACCTGTCACCGGTTATGGATTTTTCCGATTATAAACGTTCCGTACTGGAACTCCGTTATGCCAGTGAATCCTTAATGATCTTAGAACGTTTCAGTGAGGCTTTGCCGATAATTAATAAAGCTCTTGAGGAAGACCCGGAGGATGAGCTCTGTCTCTGTAATAAATGCCGTCTTCTATCTTTTCTTGGAAGAGAAGAAGAGGCACTTGACGTTATAGACCGGGTATTTGAACTTGTGGAACCGGAGTATTATTTATGGTATACGAAAGCTGAAATATTAGAAGCTCTTAAAAGATATACGGAGGCCCTGGAGTGCTACAATAACGCGATCGAGCTTGAGCCTGAATATGCGTCAAGCTGGCAAAGCAAGGGCTGCCTGCTATATTATCATTTTAAACGCTATGAGGAAGCCCTGGAATGCTTCTGCCAGTCACGGGATATCGGAGGAGACTCTTTGGCCTGGAGCGCAATAGGTGCCACATTAAACAGATTAGGCAGATATAATGAAGCTGTGGATATCTTTGGAAAAGCATTGGAGTTGAATCCTAATAATGAGGATGCCCTCAGTTATGAAGCGGAAGCTTATATCAAACTGGGCAATTACAGTATGGCTTTGGAAAGCTGTAATAAAGCACTTCTTGTAAAAGCTGATTATCCGGATGCTTTGTACTTTAAAGCAATTGCGCTGAATCTTCTGGGAAGAATGAAAGAG
>JAEWSD010000087.1 GCA_023398615.1 Bacillota bacterium | reverse complement strand
TAAATTGCCGAAAACGGGGATTAGTTATATGATAAATTTTGAGAATTTGATGAAGGAAAAAGGATATAAACTGACCAGGCCGCGGCAGATCATCTGGCGGGTTTTGACAGAAAACACCGGTGAGCATTTAAGCACCAGGGAAATATGGGAAATTGCCAAAAAAGAAGACGATACAATCGGTATCGCTACGGTTTACCGGACGATTCAGGTATTGGATGAATTAGGAGCGATAGAAAGCCTGGACAAAAAGAATGAGTTTAATAAGTACGAGATTATCAGCAGCGCAGAAGGCTGCATATATCCTCATCTTATATGCCTTAACTGCGGCAGGGTTATCGGCGTGCCGGAGGATCTGGTGATTAGTGATTTGGTATTAAAAATTCGAAACAATTATAACTTTGAGATAGAAGATATTCGGATTAAATGCTATGGCTTTTGTCAGGACTGTATAGCCTGCCACCAGAGCACATAAGAGCGGCGTTCACAGCAATAGGTAACGGAAGCGTCCGCATGTGTATCTACCTCATATTGACAAATAGCATACTTTTTTACAGAAAATAATTCAATTCAATTAATATCTTGACAAAGCCTGATCGGCTGTTATAAAATATTATTTAATGTTATATGGAAAGTACAGTGATAAGGAATATTAAGAGAATAGGCACATGCAGAGAGCTGCCGGCGGGTGTAAGGCAGCGGTGAATATCTCCCAACTCGCCTTGGAGTTCCCCAGTTGAATCCATACCGGACAGACAGGATATGAGCAGTAGATTGGGGCGGGTATTCCCGTTACAGAAGGAATGAGAGTGTTTCCTCACGATAACGCGGCAGAATTATCCTGAATGGATGTATGCCGGGCCGTTTAATGGAGGAACAAATTAGAGTGGTACCGCGGAATAAAACCTTTCCGTCTCTATAACAGGAGGCTGAGAGGTTTTTTATTATGTAACGGGAAATTATGTCCTGTTACATTACAGGCGGCAGAATGGAGGAATATATGGAAGTAAATTATAATCACAAAGAGATTGAGAAAAAATGGCGTAAGAGCTGGGAAAAGAGTCCGGTTAATGTAAATGACGGAAAGAGGCCGAAATACTATTGCCTGGATATGTTCCCGTATCCGTCCGGCAGCGGGCTTCATGTAGGTCATTGGAGAGGCTATGTAATCAGTGATGTCTGGAGCAGATATAAGATATTGAAGGGATACTATATCATCCACCCGATGGGCTGGGATGCCTTCGGCCTTCCGGCAGAAAACTATGCGATTAAGATGGGCGTGCATCCAAGCAAATCCACGGCGGAGAATGTAGCTAATATCAAGAGGCAGATCAATGAGATAGCGGCAATCTATGATTGGGACATGGAAGTAAATACGACAGACCCCGAATTTTATAAATGGACACAGTGGATTTTCATAAAGATGTTTAAAGCGGGCCTTGCTTATGAGAAGGAAATGCCGATTAACTGGTGCCCTTCCTGTAAGACCGGGTTGGCAAATGAAGAGGTGGTAAACGGCTGCTGCGAGCGCTGCGGGGAACCTGTAACGAAGAAGAACCTGAAGCAATGGATGTTAAAGATTACCGCATATGCGGACCGCTTACTGGCAGACCTGGATAAGTTAGACTGGCCGGAGAAGGTTAAGAAGATGCAGTCCGATTGGATCGGCAAGAGCTACGGTGCCGAGATCGATTTCGCGGTAGAGGGCAGTGATAAAAAAATCAAGGTATATACTACCAGACCGGATACCTTGTACGGTGCAACCTTTATGGTACTGGCACCGGAGCACACACTTGCGAAGGAACTGGCTGCGCCGGAACAGAAGGCGGCGGTGGAAGACTATATCTTTAAAGCTTCCATGAAGTCATCTGTCGACCGTTTGCAGGATAAAGAGAAGACAGGCGTATTCTCCGGAAGCTATGCAATCAATCCTCTTAATAATAAGCCGATACCGATCTGGATATCCGATTATGTACTTGCCGACTATGGCACGGGTGCAATTATGTGCGTACCTGCCCATGATGACAGAGACTTTGAATTTGCAAGGAAGTTTAATATACCGGTTATTCAGGTTATCGCGAAGGACGGGGTTGAGAATCCGGACTTAACGGAAGCTTATACGGAACCCGGTATTATGATTAATTCCGGAGAATTTAACGGTATGAATTCCACAGATGCAAAACGGGATGTTCCGGGAATGCTGGAAGCGAGGGGAATCGGTAAGAAGACGACAAACTATAAGCTCCGTGACTGGGTATTCTCAAGACAGCGCTACTGGGGAGAGCCGATTCCGATTGTACATTGCGAGCACTGCGGTGCGGTACCGGTACCGGAGGACCAGCTGCCGCTGTTATTGCCGGAGGTGGAACGCTACCAGCCTACCGGCACAGGTGAATCACCGCTTGCGGACATTCATGAATGGGTAAATACTACCTGTCCGGTATGCGGGGCACCGGCAAAGAGGGAGACCAACACCATGCCTCAATGGGCAGGTTCCTCCTGGTACTTTTTAAGATATGTAGACAATAAGAATAAGGAGGAGTTGGTATCCAAGGAGAAAGCGGACAAATATCTGCCGGTCGATATGTATATCGGCGGAGTTGAGCATGCGGTTCTTCATCTTCTTTATTCAAGATTCTATACGAAATTCCTGCATGATATCGGAGCCGTAGATTTCGATGAACCGTTTACAAGGCTGTTTAACCAGGGCATGATCGGCAAGAACGGCGCCAAGATGAGCAAATCCAAAGGCAATGTAGTATCGCCGGATGAGCTGGTGAAGGATTACGGCTGTGATTCGCTCCGGCTCTATGAGCTGTTTGTCGGGCCGCCGGAGCTGGATTCCGAATGGGATGACAGGGGTATGGACGGAGTATACCGTTTCATCAACCGCTTCTGGAATCTGGTGATGGAGAATAAGGATAAGAATATAAAGGCAACCGAGGACATGGTTAAGCTTAGACATAAGATGGTTTACGATATTACTACCCGTCTTGAGAGCTTCAGTTTAAATACGGTTGTCAGCGGCTTTATGGAATATAACAACAAAATGATCGACCTTGCCAAGAAAGCAGGCATTGACAAGAAGACTCTGGAAACGGCAATCATACTTTTGGCGCCGTTTGTCCCTCATGTATCGGAAGAACTGTGGTCTCAGCTCGGACATACCGCAAGTGTGTTCCGGGAGACCTGGCCGGAATATGATGAAGATAAGATGAAAGACAATGAGGTTGAAATTGCCGTTCAGATTAACGGCAAGACGAAGGCAGTCGTTATGGCTGGAACCGAGGAAGCAAAAGAGCAGATCATTGCAAAAGCAAAGGAAGCGGTTTCCGATAAATTAACGGGCAGCATAGTAAAAGAAATCTATGTACCCGGAAGAATTGTAAATATTGTAATGAAATAGAATAAAGGGTCTCTTGTGAAAACTCAGGTATTGATGAATCTGTTAGTAGTATTCATCAATACCTGAGTTCATTTAAACCCTTTATTACTTGTTTCTTGCGGCAAGCTTTCTGATCATTTCCACTTTTTTCTTATCGGCTGCAGACATATCCTTAGTCAGGATTTCAATCAGCAGCTCTGTTTCTCCCTGGCTAAAGGTCAGTCCCAGAGCCTTCATTTTTGCATTTGCCTTGACCAGAAGCGGCAAAGCTTTTTCCGGCTGCAAGCCATTGGCTTCGTTTGCCAGATCAATCAAGATCGCAAGCTTACTGGTGTCGATATTCTTCATGGCAGGATGATTCATCCAAGGAAAATTCTTCATATAAATACCTCTTTCCCTCTTTCCTGCATATTCAACTTTCCTGTCAGTTGAATCATGCATAAATTACTGCATAATACTAAACATCATATTTAAATTATCGAAGGTACTTTTTTGTTCGGGGGTAAGAAGGGTTTCTAATATTTCCATCATGTTCGGATCTCCGCCCGTACCGAATATGCCGCCGGAATTATTCGTATTGTCATCGTTATCGGCACTGTCCGAACTTTGGGATTGGGAAGCCATAGCTGATGATAATGTCGTATATGTATTATAAAGGCTTTTAGCTTTAAAAATATTTAAAATTCTATCTATGAAATCCCTTTCCTGGGGGGTACAGACAGCCCGAATACCGTTTAGCAAAGCTTCGACATCTATGGATTGTTTCCCGATGCTTAAAGCCGTAACAGTTCCTTCCTGACTGAGTGACTGCGCGGACTCGAATAATTCCCCTGTTCTGATTACAAGATTCAAAGTCTGCTGCGTCTGACTGTCAAGATAGGGGAACGCCGCTTTTAAAATCTCCACGGTATGGCTCAGATTATTCGTGCTGTCGGAAGACTTTTCGGCGGTATCGTTAGATCTATCGTTAGTATCCATGACTTCTCCAATTCTGCTTTATCATTATACTATATTCGAACAAATCAAAATTATTACATTAGTAAACAAAAGGGTTTTCGGTATTCCTTCCCAAATGTTTTGAAAGAATACGCAAAAACCCTTTGCCGGTTCTGTCAATCCGGATAAATTAAATGGGCATCGTCAATGCCGTACAGGATTTCTTTTAAAAACCTGTCTGCCAGGTAGTTCGTCATACCCAGGTTCATATCAAGATAGTTTCCGCAGTTTTCGGGAGCGGCTCCGGGCACCTCCCCCTTGTAATCCCGGATAAATTCGAACATTTCTGTTAAGAGCGGCACGATATCCCGGGATGTATAATCTCCGGCAAGAATGAGATAAAATCCCGTCCGGCAGCCCATCGGCCCGAAGTATATGGTTTTTGACGCATAATCCGAATGATTCCTGAGATAGGTTGCTGCCAGATGCTCTATGGTGTGTACCTCTGCCGTATTCATAACCGGTTCGAAGTTCGGCCGGGTCATGCGTATATCAAAGGTAGTAAGCACCTCGGAGCCGGCGGTATCCTTTCTCGAAACATATACCCCCCTTAACAGCTTCATGTGGTTAATGGTAAAGCTTGCAATCTGTTTCATAGTTACCTCCAATCTTTTTTAAAGATGTAAAACTTAACGGTACTAACGATAATTATAACACAGGGAAAAGGCTTTGTGTCAAAAACATGGAATGGAACGCAGCAAAATAGGGGTTGACTTTTATATATAACGCAGATATACTAAAAACAATTAAAAAGTATTGTAACGGCGTCGTACGCCAAGCAGGGTGGTGCCACAGAAGTATATCAGCTTTTGCCCCAGTAGATTTTACTGTGGCGGAAGCTTTTTTTTGGAAGATCAAATTAACAGTAAAAGGAGTATATAAAATGTTAGACGGAAAAAAGACTTTATTCAGCGGAATGCAGGCAACGGGAAATCTTACCCTGGGCAACTATCTGGGAGCGTTAAAGAACTGGGTGACTCTTGACGAAGAGTACCAGTGTTTCTATTCGGTAGTGGATCTGCACTCGATCACCGTCAGGCAGGATCCGGCCGAACTCAGGAAAAGGGCCAGGTCCTTATTGATTCTGTATATTGCGGCAGGACTTGATCCGGTCAGGAATTGTATTTATTATCAGTCCCATGTATCGGCACACGCAGAATTAAGCTGGATACTGAACTGTTTTACCTATATGGGTGAGCTTAGCAGGATGACACAGTTTAAGGATAAATCCGCAAAGCATACGGATAATATCAATGCCGGACTCTTTACGTATCCGGTGTTAATGGCGGCAGACATTCTGCTTTACCAGTCCGATGTGGTTCCGGTCGGTGTAGATCAGAAGCAGCATCTTGAAATAGCGAGAGATATTGCGGAGCGGTTTAATAACCTTTACGGAGAGGTATTCACGATTCCCGAACCTTATATCGGCAAGGTGGGAGCCAAAATCATGAGCCTGCAGGATCCTTCAAAGAAAATGTCGAAATCGGATGAAAATGTAAATGCCAGCATATATCTTATGGATGATACGGATACCATTATCCGTAAATTCAAAAGGGCCGTTACGGATTCGGATAATGAGATTATCTATTCCGAGGATAAACCGGGCATAAAAAATCTGATTGATATATACAGCTCTGCCGTTGATAAACCGGTTGAGGAGGTTGTTAAGGAATTCGAAGGCAAAGGCTACGGCGATTTCAAGCTTGCGGTAGGGGAAGCGGTGGTGTCTGCCCTGAAGCCGATCCAGGACAGAGTGGCCGAGCTTACCAAGGATAAGGCATATATCGACGGTATCATAAAAGACAATGCGGAGAAAGCAGCTTACTATGCGAATAAGACTTTGCGTAAGGTCCAGAAAAAAGTGGGATTTCCGGAGAAGCTCCGTTAATATACATCAAAGGAAAGGTAAGAAGGATCAAATGAAGATTGTTTTCATGGAAACAGATACACTGGGAGCCGATATGGATTTATCGGGGTTTGATAAATTCGGTGAGGTGGTACGATACAGCAAATCAGTCCCTGAAGAGAATTCGGAGCGTGTGAAGGACGCGGATATTATTATTGTGAATAAGATCCCGATGAATGCGGAAACGCTGCATAAGGCCGGCCGGCTTAAGCTGATATGCGTTACGGGAACAGGAACCAATATTGTGGATTTTGACTACACGAACAGCAGAAATATAACGGTTGCCAATGTAAAGAGCTATTCTACCCGGTCCGTAGTTCAGCATACCTTTGCCTTGCTGTTCTATGTTTATGAGAAGCTTTCCTTTTACGATCAATTCGTGAAAAGCGGCGATTATGCAAGAAGTGATATATTCAGTCGTTTTGATAAGAGCTTTCATGAGCTTTACGGGAAGACATGGGGGATCATCGGGCTAGGAGAGATAGGACGGAGTGTTGCGGATGTTGCCGGAGCTTTCGGATGCAATGTTATCTATTATTCAACTTCCGGGAAGAACAGTGATCCGTCTTATAAACGGGTAGATTTTGATACCCTGCTTGGGAGTTCGGATATTATATCTATTCATGCCCCTTTAAACCGGGATACGGAGAACCTGATAGATAAAGCGGCGTTATGTAAAATGAAGAAATCTGCTGTCCTGCTTAATTTGGGCAGGGGGCCGATTGTGAATGAGGAAGCCCTGACAGAAGCTTTGGAGTCAGGTATGATTGCAGGTGCCGGCCTTGATGTGATCAAGGTGGAGCCGATGCTGCCGGATAATCCGCTGTTAGCCGTAAAAGACAGCACAAAATTGATTATCACCCCTCACATTGCGTGGGCAACGGTGGAAGCAAGAATCCGGTGTGTGAAAGAGGTATATAAGAATGTTGAGGCCTATCTGAAAGGGGAAGCCCGCAATATTGTAAATTAATAGAGCCGCGGCCGGTGCCTTTCCCATATTGGCACCGGTTGCGGCTCTTATGTATCAATTATTTTGCGGACGGAAAGAATGGTCTTAAGGTAGCTGCAACATTGCTTACCGGCATAGTCTGTAAAACGATCTTTCCCGGTCCGGTAACAACCGTGTTAAAGACTCCTTCTCCGCCGAACAGCATGTTCTTGACACCGGGTACGGTTTGAATCTCAAGTGTACAGCTTTCGGACATTGCTGCCAGGTAACCGGTATCAATTATCATGGATTCACCGGTCTTAAGATCATAATCTACGGCAAAGCCGTCAATCTCCACAAAGGCCGTGCCGTTTCCGGATAATTTCTGCATGATGAAACCTTCCCCGCCAAAGAATCCGGCCCCCAGCTTCTTCTGAAAATGGATGGACAAAGAAATACTGGATTCAGACGCCAGGAATGCGGATTTCTGTACTATCATACTGTTTCCCGGGGTTATGTCAAAGGCCCTTATAGATCCGGGAAAGCTTGATGCAAAGGCAATCATGCCTTCCCCGCCGGTTGCTGTGTACTTGTTCTGGAATATGGAGTCTCCGGAGAACATTCTTCCCAATGCCTTTCCGATTCCTCCGTTAGTGGATGTATCCATCTTCATATTAGAACTCATCCAGCTCATTGATCCGCTTTCCGTAATCAATGTTTCCCCCGAATTGACATAACAGGTTACTACGGGAAGGGGCTCCCCTTGAATTTCATACCTCATACTATTATTACCTCCTCATTTTGTAATTTACCCTTACATTATACAATTTATAAAATCAAAAGTGAAGTAAATTTTGGTATTAATTTGTCTTTACCTCATTCCATTTATTAAGATACAGGTTCTCTACATCTTCTCCAAGATAACGGTAGGTCGTGCAGCGGTCCAGAATCGAAGTGTCAGGGAAAGCGATCGTACTGTTTTTGATATCCTCATCCTCGATCAAATCTCTTGCCGCCGCGTTTGGTGTGGAATACGTGATATAATCAAAGTTCCTTAAGGCGATTTCCGGATCGCACATAAAATTGATCCATTCTTCGGCATACTCTTTATTCGGGGCGTTTTTGGGAATAACCCAGGCATCGATCCATACATTTGAGCCCTCTTTCGGAACGACATATTCCAGATCCGGGTTTTCCCTCTGTGTGTAGATGGCTTCGCCGGAATAAATAACTCCGATCGGGTTATCACCGCCGATCATCTTGTCGCGCACCTGGTCAACGACATAGGAGTCAACAAGCGGGAACTGTTCCTGAAGCAGCTTTTTAGCTTCCTCAAGCTGAGTTTCGTCGGTCGAATTGATCGGATATCCGAGATAGGACAGGGCAATGCCGAAAGCATCCCTGACGCTGTTTATCATAAGGACTTCGCCGGTATATCCGTTTGCATCCATGAAATCCTTGTCAAACAGGGCGCCCCAGCTGTCAATCTTTGTTTTGATCATGGATTTGTTATACAGGATGCCAAGTGTTCCCCAGCAGTAAGGGACACTGTATTTGTTGCCGGGGTCGAATTCCTCCGCATTCTTAAGATAAGCAGGGTCTATATTCTTTACATTCGGGACATTGTCAAAATTGATTTCCGCGAGCATATCCTCATCAAGCATTTTCTGTATCATATAATCAGACGGGCATACGACATCATATTTCACGGAACCTGTTTTGATAACGGGATACATGTCTTCATTCTCGACGAATTCATCGTATTCCACCTTAATTCCGGTCTCCTCCTCGAACAGGTCTCTGACCTCCGGATCGATATATTCTCCCCAGTTATAAACATAGACAGTCGGGACATTTTTCTTTTGGCAGCCGGTCAGGCCCGTTATGGCGATAATCGCCAGCAGCATTATTGCTGTGAATTTTTTCATGAGCATCCTCCTTTATGTGTTGATTTTTTTATTATTACGCGGTCTTTCCCTCATTACTTACCGGACTCTTTAATTTATCGTTACGGCGGTTAATGATCACCAGCAGCAGAATGACTGCGATAAAGAGCAGGGTAGAGAGCGCGTACATTTCCGGTTTGATTCCCTTGCGTACCTCCGTATAAATCTTGGTAGAAAGTGTATCGATGGAAGCACCTTTTGTAAAGTGAGTAATAACAAAGTCATCCAATGACATGGTAAATGCCAGAAGGAAACCGGATAAGACACCCGGGAAGATATCCGGCAATACTACCTTGAAGAAAGCATAATTCCGCGAGGCTCCAAGATCGAGGGCCGCTTCATAGGTGCTTTTGTTAAGCTGCTTCAGCTTAGGCATTACACTCAGGATAACATAAGGGATGTTAAAGGTAATATGTGCCATTAAAACACTGGAAAAGCCCAAGGTAAAATGAAGCACTACAAAGAGCAGCATAAGGGATATCCCTGTTACAATATCCGCGTTCAGCATGGGAATATTGGTGATTCCCATCAGAACGGATTTCGGTAAGCGTTTCATGTTGTTCATGGCAAGGGAAGCCGCAACTCCGATGACGGTGGCAATGAATGCGGACAGAAACGCTATCAGCAGAGTTGTATAAAGAGCATTGATAATATCATCATTCTGAAACAGCTCCTGATACCATTTGAAAGTAAAACCGCCCCATTTTGAGCGGGATTTGGACTTATTAAAGGAGAGTATAATAAGTATAAGAATGGGGGCATATAAAAACAGCAGGATAACCCCGATATAAATTTTTTGTGCGATTCTTTTTACCATACGCTTTTACCCTCCGGGTTCTTGTCATATTTCGCTAATATGGCCATGCTGATCAGGATAAATATCATTAAAACCAGGGAAAGCCCCGAACCGGTGTGCCAGTTGTTCATGGTTTTGAACTGCTGCTCGATGACATTTCCGATCAGTACGACCTTGCTGCCGCCCAGAATCTCCGATATTACAAAGGTGGTTAAGGACGGTACGAATACCATAGTTATGCCGCTGATTACACCGGGCAGGCTGAGCGGCAGAATTATCTTGATAAAGGTCTGGAAGCTGTTTGCACCCAGATCCCTGGCTGCATCAATGGTATCGTGGCTGATCTTAATCAGGACATTATAGATCGGCAGTACCATAAAGGGGAGAAAATTATAAACCATACCGAATATTATGGCACTGGGAGTATTGATGATTGTCTGGGGCGGTAAATGCAGGAATTCAAGCAGGGTGTTAATGACTCCGGTTTTCTCCAGTATGTTCTGCCATGCAAGAGTCCTGAGCAGGAAGTTCATCCACATCGGCAGTATGAATATCATGACGATAAAGCTGTCGCTTTTTTTATTCATGCCGTTTAGTATCATGGCCAGCGGATAGGCAAGCACCAGGCAGATCAATGTACTTATAACGGACAGCTTTAAGGACAGCCACAACGCCTGACGGTTGATTGTGTTTGAAATCAGCGTTATATTGTCTAACGTGAAGCCGCCGCCTTCCTTTGCCGTCACACCATAATAGACGATGATCAGCAAGGGGATGATGATAAATGCAGCCATCCATATCAGATAAGGATAAGCCATCCATTTCTTACTGTTCATTTGTAACCACCGCCTTTTCATCCTCCGATTCCGGCCGGTTCATAATCTGGATATCGAAAGGGTTTACGGAAATTCCGACCTCACTTCCTACCGCAGCAAGATCGGTGCTGTGAACCAGCCATTCATGGCCGTTTGCCATAACATCCATTTCGTAATGCACACCTTTAAATATCAACGAAGTTACCCTTCCTTTTATGATTCCGTCTTCGGGCTTTACCAGGTCGATATCTTCGGGGCGTATTACTACATCCACAGGCTTGTTTCTGCCGAATCCTTCGTCCACACAGGAAAAATTCGCACCCAGTATATTTACCAGTCTGTCCTCTATCATGGTTGCCGGAATAATATTGCTTTCACCGATAAAATCGGCAACGAAAGCATTCTTAGGCTCGTTGTATATCATTTCGGGAGTTCCTACCTGCTGGATATATCCCTGGTTCATAACGACAATGGTATCGGACATGGTTAAAGCCTCTTCCTGATCGTGAGTTACATAGACAAAGGTAATGCCCAGCTCATTTTTCAGGCGTATCAGCTCGTACTGCATATCCTGTCTTAATTTAAGATCCAGTGCTCCGAGCGGTTCGTCAAGCAGCAGTACCTTTGGTTCGTTTACGATTGCCCTGGCTATGGCGATCCTTTGCTGCTGGCCGCCGCTTAACGATTCCGGGTTGCGGTTCTCAAAGCCTTCCAGGTTCACCAGCTTAAGCGCATATTTAATTTTATCATTTATATAAGCTTTGCTTTTTTTCTTTATTTTTAATCCGAACGCTATATTTTCGGCGATCGTCATGTGGGAAAACAGGGCATACTTTTGAAAGACGGTATTCAGCTGTCTTTCATTCGGGGAAAGATTTGTGATATCTTTATCATGGAAGACCACTTTTCCGGAATCCGGATTTTCAAAACCGCCGATGATTCTTAAAGTGGTGGTCTTACCGCAGCCGCTTGGCCCGAGCAGGGTAAGAAATTCATTTTCCCTGATATAGAGGTTAAGGGAATCCAGTACGGTATTTTCACCGTAGGTTTTTGTGATATCTATCAGATCAATCAGTTTATTTTCGGCCATAATATGTCCTCCTGTGTATAAAATATTTCCGGCGGTTCATTAAAAACTGGGCGGAGTCGAAACCCATATCAGGGAGGCACCTTGCTTTTCCGATGTGGTTATATAATGCTTTTTACCTGCTTTAAAATAGAATGACTCACCTTTTTTAGCTTTATATGACTTATTGCCGATATGAAGCGTAATGCTTCCGCTAAGTACGTAACCGAATTCTTCTCCTTCATGCGGATTGTCCGGGTATGTCGAACCGCCCGGATCGAGGGTCAGAAGTATGGGTTCCAGCATATTCTTTTGTGCGTTCGGGATAATCCATTTTATCCTGTTCTTCAGTTCACTGTCGTATTTTTCAAAATGGTCTGTTTTCTTAAACACAACCTGTTCGGCGGAGGTATCGGAAAAGAATTCTTCCAGGTTGGTTCCGAGACATTGCAGGATGTCCACCAACGTGGCAATGGAAGGGGAAGTCAGATCTCTTTCCAGCTGGGAGATAAACCCTTTCGACAATTCCGCCCTGTCTGCCAGTTCTTCCTGTGTCAGGCTTTTTTGTACACGCAGTTCTTTTATTTTTTCTCCGATCTTCACGAAATCCCTCCTTAATAAAAATAAACTTCAAGTTTAGTGTTGCTAAACAGACAACACTTTTTATTATACACATTATCTGCCGGGTGTCAATTAAATTTTT
>JAEWSD010000053.1 GCA_023398615.1 Bacillota bacterium | reverse complement strand
GAATTCTTCTCTATATGCGGCAGGAAGGGCGCGGAATCGGGCTGATCAATAAGCTGCGGGCTTACGAGCTTCAGGATGCCGGCATGGATACGGTACAGGCCAATCTTGCGCTTGGCTTTGAGGAGGGTCTGCGGGAGTACTATATCGGAGCCCAGATTCTGTGTGATTTGGGGGTTAAGACAATGCGCCTGATGACCAATAATCCGCAGAAAATATATGGCCTGGCCGGCTTCGGACTGGATATCACGGGCCGGGTTCCCATACAGGTACAGGCGAATGAGTATGATATTTTTTATCTGAAAACCAAACAGGAGAAGATGGGGCATCTGTTAAATTACCGGTAATGCGGTAAAAAGGCACTATACCGGGAAAGTTGAAGAAAAATCTAATAAAAGAAAGGAATGAGGCTGCTGCAAAACTCTTAATTATGAGTTTTGCAGCAGCCCGCCAATGGGTGTTAGGTTGAAAGAAAAACACTTTCAACCATTTTATTCAGGCCTATTCAATTTTTTGAATAGGTCATCAAAAAATTGAAAGGTACGTGTGTTAATATGAAAGTATATGAAGGAAAGCTGGTATCTGAAAATATCAGGATAGGAATTGTAGCTTCAAGATTCAATGAATTTATCGTATCCAAGCTTATAGCGGGTGCATTGGACGGCCTGAAGCGGCATAACGTCAGGGAGCAGGATGTTGAACTTGCCTGGGTGCCCGGTGCATTTGAGATTCCTTTGATTGCCTCAAAGATGGCCGGGAGCGGAAAATATGATGCCGTTATCTGTCTCGGTGCCGTAATACGCGGTGCGACATCGCATTATGAATATGTCTGCAATGAGGTATCGAAAGGAATTGCAAGTGCCGCGTTAACATCCGAAGTTCCGATCATGTTCGGTGTTCTGACCACGGAAAATATAGAACAGGCAATCGAACGCTCGGGCACAAAAGCTGGAAATAAGGGTTATGACTGTGCGGAAGGTGCGATCGAAATGGTAAACCTGATCCGTGAGATAGCACAGTAACGGGCCATACAGGTAATGGTATCCTGAAATATTTCAGAATCTGATACCGGAATCCCGGAATATATCTTTAAGAAAAGCTTTTAATTTCGACCTGTATATCATGAAACATTTGCTGCCGCTTTGCAGGATAAAGCTACACAGGTCGTATATCGGTTCGAATCGGCCCGTGATGTCCTGATACCATTCATTCCGCAGGATATTGATACGCTTTTGCTCCAAACCCGTGAATTTAAGTTGCTTTAAATGGATACCGTATAACCTGCTGTTAAATGCGGTGCAGAAATAAATGCTGCAATTGGTATGATCTCTGATAATGTACCAGTGAGTATGGTAGGATTGGTTTTCGGAATTATTCTTTATTACCGTACCCTTCGGAATTGACAGGGTTTGCAGCATTTGCAGAGCTAATCCGATACTTTGCCGGATCGTTTTAGGATGAAAAGCCGTCTTTCGGAGGAATGCCGCGCGGACAAAGCGGGAGGCCGGTGTCGGATCACCGGGGCTTCCGATCTGGCCGCTGCCGTTTAATTCGGTACCCATAAAAATCCTGGAACTGTTTTTGATACTCAGATTTTCATAATTGCCAAGGTTCGTCAGATGCCATTCATAGGAAGGCTCATTAGTCAATAGTCCGGATTTATTTTTATGAATAAACATTTCCCCGTTTATGAATTCTACAATAAGGTGTTCCCCGGAAGCATCACTTATAATGTAGTGCAGCGGAAATCTTTCGGATATACCGGATCGTATACTGTCCGTGATTGCCGTATGTAAAAGAGCATCCTTAACTTCCCGGATGTTTCGGAAATTCCCCAGAATATAACCGACCAGGTTTATATTGCAAAGTATTGAGGAATCCGGCCCAGGGTGCGGATACGTGCTGAGCGGGAGCCATAAGGCGGCAGCGGAAAGACCGGCCTCATTCAGACCGTCCGAATAATGTATCATCGGAATTCCCTGAGTGGGATGTCCCATACCGATAAAACCATATTTACTTATCCAATGGGTTTCTCCGGGGAGATGGAATTCTGGAAAGGCCTGGCCGCGGGGTACCAGGTTAACTATGGTAGTAAGCTTTCCGGCATAATCCATGGAACGCGCCGAAATTACGGGATCATTTTCATCTTTTATCGGTAGGGCTATATTCGTACACATAATTAGCTGAATCGATCTCCTTGCAAGCAGTCTATATTCACATTATATGAACGGACTCCTGTTTTGTGTATCGGTATCGGCGATTATTTTTGGATAATTGTAAATAGGAAGCTTTTAATATTTTGGACAAATTGCAGTAAATATTCCGAATAAAGGATAAAAATTCGGTTTTTTTTGGTGAAATAGTAAGAATTAAGCTAAAATATAGGATATTTAGCATAGTTACAAATGTTATGGACTATGCTATATTAGGTCTTATAATATATGCCGTTACCGGCAAGCATTCAGACAGAAGCAGGGATTACCTGTTTGATATACGACTAGAGGGGGGATTTAAGTAATTATGAATAAATATCGTAATGCTATGGAAGCAATTGTAGTTAAAAAACTGGACGAGGTTTGGGGGACATTGGATTGCTGCAAATGTGATTTCTGCCACGACGACATTGTAGCATATGCCTTAAATCAGCTCCCGCCGAAATATGTCGTATCGAATACCGGAGAGTTGTACGCACGTATGAGTGAAATGTCTTCGGAGCAGGAGTTTGATATTTTATTGGCGGTTGCGAGGGCAATCCAGATTGTATCAAAGAATCCGCGGCATGAAAGATAAAATTGGATTACGGGAATACCGTCTTTGAAAAGAAATAGTGCAATTAAGGGCTGCACAGGCTTCGAAATATGGATGAACATTTTACGAATTCATATTCCGAAGCTTGCGCAGCCCTTTGTTAAGCTATATTTTATTCAGGTATGAGTGGGTTAATTCACACCTGAAGAATGTTATTCAAATTAAGCGATAGAATTAACGGCTTTGCTTAAACGAGAAACTTTTCTTGAAGAAGTATTCTTATGATAAACGCCCTTTGATGTAGCTTTATCAATTTCAGAAATAGCAACAAGCAGGCTTGCCTTAGCAAGATCTTTGTCGCTGGCAGCCACAGCAGCATCAACCTTTTTCACTAAAGTCTTAACCTTGGATTTAATTGCTTTATTTCTTAAAGCCTTGGTCTCGTTCACTAAGATTCTTTTCTTAGCAGATTTTATATTAGCCAAATCGTACACCTCCAAATGTATAATATTTAGATAAATTTATTACATTAAACCCGGACACGGACGTTCTAATGTAAACATACTATTATATCTTAGTATAAAGCAATACGTCTGTCAATACATATTTTTAAAATAAAGTGAAGAAAATAAACATAGTAAATCAAAGGCAGGTATATGGTAAGGAAGAATAAAAATAGAAAATAATGAGTGCGGATAGTCTGCCGGAGAGACGGTTGGAGGTGAAGAAAATCAGAATGAATGAATTAAACAATGATCAAACTACGGATGCAAATATGAACGGGACGCCTAGGACGGACCTTGCACTGGAAGTAAGAGAAACCTTTGAAAAAGATAATGTTGAGATTCAGGGAGTAATATTAAAAGAAGATTATGATGAGAAGAAGGATATAAGGGTAAGTACGGTTATTATTAAGGATCAAAGGGGAGCGGATGCTATGGGAAAACCGATCGGCACCTATATTACGATCGAAGCACCGAAACTGGGCGAAGAGGATGAAAGCTTTCATGAGCCGATTACAAAGGAGATTGCCAGGTATATAAAGGAGCTGGCAGGAGACCTGGAGAATAAAGAGATATTGATTGCAGGCCTCGGAAACCGGGAAGTAACGCCGGATGCACTGGGGCCGCAGGTAGTTGACAATTTATTCATAACAAGACATCTGATCCGGGAGTTCGGCCCTGAATTCAAGCAGCAGCATAAGCTTGGAAGCGTCAGCGCAATATCCCCCGGTGTCATGGCGCAGACGGGAATGGAAGCAAGTGAAGTACTTCGCGGAATCATTCAGGAAACCGCGCCGGACCTGGTGATCGTGATAGACGCATTGGCAGCCAGAAGCATACACCGGCTGAATACCACAATTCAGATAACGGATACCGGTATCAGTCCCGGGTCGGGTGTAGGTAATAACAGAAAAGCATTAAATAAGGAAAGCCTTGGGATCAGGGTCTTAGCGCTAGGCGTTCCGACGGTAGTCGACGCGGCAACAATAGTAAATGATGCGATGGAATCCTTTATGTCGAAACAGGGCTTCGGGGAAAAGGAAATTCACCAATTTATCAGCGAGGTGAACGAACAGGCAATGCTTAACATGTTCGTAACTCCGAAAAATGTGGATGAATCAATAAAACGTATCAGCTTTACCATATCAGAGTCCTTAAATAAATGTTTCTCATGAGCATATCTGCCATAAAAAGCCTGTCTGAATTTTTTCTGAAATCCGGTTAACCGGGTTATCATAAATCTCCATAAAGCATATGATAGATTAAGTTGATAAACGGCGGGAGCAGGTTGAAAAACAGGTCTTTTCAACCTGCAAGCCGGAGCACTTATGGAAGAATGCGGGAAAGAGGTTGGAATGAGAAAATATAAATATAGCAAATACAGGCTTATATATATAATATTATGGTGTATGATATTTCTTTCAGGTATTATGCTGCTGATGAAGAGTATTCAGGCTTACGGAACGGGTTCCTCCGGCAGATCCGGCCGGGCACTCGGATCGAGGCTGGTTACGGCAGCCTGTAATTATATGCTGCGGTCGGATTTCCCTATTCTGAATTATGTTGCGGACAGAGAAGACGATGGCAGAAATAACATTATTCTGAACACCCTGGCCGGGGTATTTCCCATCAACCGCTATGTTGCGGATGAGGGGGAGGCGGCAGGAGATCAAGGCAATGAGTTTTTATTATCCAACGGCTTTAACCTCTTGTTTAATGAGGATACATATAATCAGAACCTACATAAGGAGAATTCCGAAACGGAATTGTCCGAAAGCAATATACCGTATGCCGATGAAGAAACCGAGATATCCTATATTGAAAGTGACTCGGGGGAGACTATGCCGATCGATATCATAAACGGGGACGTATATATGGAGGAAGGGAGTTCTGCGGGTACGAAAGACTCCGATATTGAGGCAAAAGAAACACTGGGTACGATAAACGGGGAATATTTTACGATGAAACAGTTGCTGGACCGGCAATTCCTGTATAATAATTTCTATATTATAGATTCCGCCACCGCAGTTTCGGACGATCTGTTCGATGCGGAGGTATTGCTTGGCGAGGATATGACCATGAAGGCCAAAGCAAGCAAACCTCAGATACTGATCTACCATACGCATTCCCAGGAGGCTTTTGTTGACAGCAGGCCGGGGAAGGCGGCGGATACCGTTGTGGGAGTAGGAAGCCATCTGGCGGAGCTGTTGACGGATAAATACGGCTACAATGTGATTCATGATAAGAGTAAATATGATATGATGGAGGGATATCTGGAACGCAACTTGGCATATGACCATGCAAATGAAGGGATTTCAAAGATACTTGAGGAGAATCCGACCATAGAGGTAATCATTGACCTGCACAGGGATGGAGTATCGGAAGACCTGCCAAAGGGTGCGGGAAAACGTCTTGCAAAGGTTGACGGCAAGTATGCGGCACAGGTCATGCTGTTTAACGGCCTGTGCAGGAGGTCGAAGGGGCAGATCATTACCTTAAAGAATCCTTATATCCAGGATAACCTGGCTTTCAGCCTCCAGCTGCAGTTAAAAGGAAGGGAAATGTACCCGGGGCTGATGTTTAAAAATTACCTCCATGCATATCGCTATAATCAGAATTTCCGGAAGAAATCCCTGCTGGTGGAAATCGGAACGAACAGGAATACCGTGGAGGAAGCCATGAATGCTATGGATTACTTCTCGGATGTCCTGAATGAAATACTGCAAGAGGAAGAGACAGAATAGAATGTAACAGTTCAGCCTATGGTACCGCGAGGTGTTTTTTGTGAGTGAAGCGAAGCGGAAGTCACAGAAAACCCGAGACTTATATGTGCGAAAGGCTGCTTTGCAGCCTTTCTGTGCATTAATTGTTGCTATGAAGCCGCAAGGCTGAATAGTAACAATAGAATCGTATAACAAAAATAATTCAAAAATGCTTATCCTTGTAACATGGAAAGGTCTATGCTATAATACAACAGAATATAACTCACTCATACAGGAGGAAACGTAAGGTATGGACCAAAGCAAAATACGGAACTTTTGCATTATAGCACATATAGATCACGGAAAATCAACTCTGGCCGACCGGATTATCGAGATGACCGGCTTGCTTACCAGCAGGGAAATGCAGTCGCAGGTACTTGATAATATGGACCTTGAAAGAGAACGCGGCATTACGATAAAAGCACAGACGGTGCGGACGGTATATAAGGCAAAGGACGGAGAAGAATATATCTTTAACCTGATTGATACCCCGGGACATGTGGACTTTAATTACGAGGTGTCCAGAAGCCTTGCGGCCTGTGAAGGCGCAATCCTTGTGGTGGATGCCGCCCAGGGAATCGAAGCGCAGACTCTTGCCAATGTCTACCTGGCACTTGACCATAACCTGGATATCATCCCGGTTATTAATAAGATAGATCTGCCCAGTGCGGACCCGCAGCGGGTAATAGCGGAGATCGAAGACGTGATTGGCCTGGAAGCGCAGGCTGCCCCGTTAATCTCCGCAAAAACCGGGCTTAACGTGGAAGAGGTGCTGGAGCAGATAGTAACTAAGATTCCTGCGCCCAGGGGGGATGTCAATGCCCCGTTAAAAGCATTAATCTTTGATTCGAAATATGACTCTTATAAAGGAGTTATCATATTCTGCCGCGTTATGGAGGGCAGGGTTGCAAGAGGGACCCAGATAAAAATGATGGCTACCGGAGCCGTTGCCGAGGTAGTTGAGATCGGAACCTTTGGGCCCGGCCAGTTCATTCCCGCACCGGAGCTGACGGCAGGCATGGTTGGTTACATTACCGCCAGCTTAAAGAATGTAAAGGATACCCGTGTAGGTGATACGGTGACGGATGCGGGTAACCCTTGCGGCCAGGCGCTGCCGGGATATAAAAAGGTAAACCCTATGGTATACTGCGGCATGTATCCGGCGGACGGTGCAAAATATCCGGATCTCCGGGACGCACTCGAAAAGCTTCAGTTAAACGATGCGGCGTTGCAGTTTGAGCCGGAGACCTCCATTGCCCTGGGCTTTGGTTTCCGCTGCGGATTTCTGGGACTGCTGCATCTTGAGATCATACAGGAGAGACTGGAAAGGGAATATGACTTAGACCTCGTAACCACGGCACCCGGCGTAATTTATAAAGTCCATAAAACAAACGGACAGGTTATCGAGATTACGAATCCGTCAAATCTCCCGGACCCATCCGAAATCCAATTTATGGAGGAACCGGTGGTAAACGCGGAGATCATGGTAACGACCGAGTTCGTTGGTTCCATCATGAATCTGTGCCAGGAACGCCGCGGCGTATATATCGGAATGGAGTATATGGAAACAACAAGGGCGCTGTTAAAATATGAACTGCCCTTAAATGAAATCATTTATGACTTTTTTGATGCCTTGAAATCCAGGTCGAAGGGCTATGCATCCTTTGACTATGAGATAAAAGGCTATGTCCAGTCTGAGCTTGTAAAGCTGGATATTCTTATTAATAAGGAAGAAGTCGATGCACTGTCCTTTATTGTACATGCCGAAACCGCCTACGAGCGCGGAAGGAAGATGTGCGAAAAGCTAAAAGAGGAGATACCAAGGCAGCTCTTTGAGATACCGATACAGGCTGCCGTCGGAAGCAAGATCATAGCAAGAGAAACAGTCAAGGCGATGCGTAAGGACGTCCTTGCGAAATGTTACGGCGGTGACATCAGCCGAAAGAGAAAGCTGCTTGAGAAGCAGAAGGAAGGTAAGAAACGTATGCGCCAGATCGGTAATGTCGAGATACCGCAGAAGGCATTTATGAGTGTGTTAAAGTTGGATGATGATTAACAGCTTCTTTTTTTAAACAAGCAGACTTTAGCTACTATATTAATAGCGGGCAGAAGAGTGATAATACACAGGCTCATAATGATATCCGGCTGCCCCAGATATGCTATTCTGACGGATACGCCGTAGCTGATTAAAAGATACAGAAATAAGGCGGCAAAAAGTCCAAGCAAAATAATATCGGCTGCAACACTCTTTATAAAACGCTTCACGGTTAAAGCACCGGATTTCATTTTCTTTGGCCAGACGGTAAAGGTTCCGGCTATTCTGGAAAACAGGAAAAGCATGCACCAGAGGATCAGCAGGTTTATGAACCGGTAAAGCTGCCGGTATCCGATTCCTGTCGTGACGGGAGGAATCCCTGTTAACCGATTCATTATATCATAAGCAACAGGCATTATATATTCACCGGTAATTAAGCGGTTATTCGCATTGGCTAACAGTACAATGCCGGTATTCGCCTCCGGGTCAATCAACAGGATGGAATAGTAGTTGGTCGGGCATCCGTTATGCATAATCAGGCTGCTGTTCACAAACCAGCCCATGCCGTAGGAATACCCGGCAGGATGCAGCAAAGGCACACTTGGCTTCATGATTTCATCCATGCCGTGTGGGGAAAGAATGGAGCTGCCGTTGTAGCTGCCGCGATTCAGATACAGTCGGATATAATGCGTCAGGTCTTTTGCGGAGGAATACAGTGCGGATGCGGACGTGTATTGCATCGGATAAGGCAGATTCGTATCTATAGGGAATCCGAACCAGGATATATGGCCTCTTGCCAGTCCGTTGTTAACGGCTTCGGATTTGTTCGTATAGCTGTGCTCCATATTCAGCGGAATAAATATATGCTCTTTCATATAGCTTTCATAGCTCTGGCCTGAAACTGCGGTTATGATTTCGCCAAGTATCACATAGTTTGCTTCCGCATATTCGAACCGGCTTCCGGGCAGGGCGGCAACGGTATCCCCGGAAAGCTCTGTGATGAAATCCTTACGGCTGCTTTTACTGTCCAGGTAGTCGCTTCCGCCCGTGGGCCCTGCTATTCCGCCGGTTTGGTTTAAAAGCTGCCTTACGGTGATTTGGTCGGACAGTTCCTTATTCTGAAAACGGAAATCCGGTAAATAGGTTATTACTTTTTCATCCGGATCGATTTTCCCCTGCTCCGCAAGCTGCATTACGGCAAGGGCGGTGAAGGACTTCGTGGTTGAACCCAGAAGAAACGGTGTGTCTGCCGTAACCCTGTTTCCTGCTGAATCTGCCGAACCGTAGCCCTTTATATAGACTTTTTCTCCCTGAATCAGGCCTAAGGAAACACCCGGAATCCTAAGCTCCTCCATTTTTGCAGTTATGTATTGATCGATATCCGAATAGGCGGATTCTTTTAAATCCCCGGACCGATATGGAACTAATATATAAATTACCGATAGTATAAGAAGTGCCGGCAATACCAATTTCCTCATAAGTAATTTCATTTATACCTCCATCTGATAACACATCTGCATTCAGACATGTCACCGCCGAATCGCTTAATTTTTTCCTTATTATATTTGAATTGCCGCCGGCCGGCAAGTTACATTTGTCATCTGATATCATGCCGGATGTCACAGCTATGTTATGCAATGGGTATAAAAATGATTGTCGGATAATTATATCTGCAGAAAGGGACAGCGATATGGCAGATCTAGGTTTATATATTCATATACCGTTTTGTGAAAAGAAATGTGATTACTGTGATTTCCTTTCCGCTCCGGCGGACCGGGAGACGAAGGAAGCGTATGTCAAGGCGCTTATAGCGGAAATTCACAGTTATA
>JAEWSD010000010.1 GCA_023398615.1 Bacillota bacterium | reverse complement strand
GAATTGAAAGAATCCGCGGCATTCCTTATACGGTGGCAATCGTTATATTCCGGCAGAACAGGATGTCTGACGAGACATTCATGTCGAGGAGTTACTGTTCTGACGGAATGCTATAAAAGATTGCCGTAGTATTAGGAAAGCCGGATTCTTTCTCTGAACGATAACTGAACAGGAAGTCCTCCCGGAGCTTTCCGCTGCCCGTAAGGCAAAGCGTCACTAGTACAGTATCACCAGTATAGGAATATTCAGGAAAGTTCAAACATACCGGTATAAAGCTGATAATACTTGCCCTTCTGCCCGATCAAATCATCATGGCTTCCGCGCTCGATAATTTCACCATTTTCCAGTACCATAATAGCCTGTGAATTCCGAACTGTGGACAGCCTGTGGGCGATAACAAACACAGTCCTTCCTTCCATAAGACTGTCCATACCCTTTTCAATGAGCGCCTCCGTTCTCGTATCAATGGAAGAAGTAGCTTCATCAAGGATAAGCACAGGAGGATCGGCAACCGCGGCTCTTGCAATTGCAAGCAGCTGTCTCTGCCCCTGGGAGAGATTTGCTCCGTCAGCCATCAGCATGGTATCATAGCCGCTCGGAAGGTGCTTAATAAAAGAATGCGCATTGGCCAGCCTGGCAGCGGCAATCACCTCATCATCACTTGCATCCAGCTTGCCGTACCGGATATTTTCCATCACCGTTCCGGTAAACAAATGGGTATCCTGCAATACCACGGCAAGGGAACGCCTTAAATCATCCTTCTTTATCTTGTTAATATTGATACCGTCATACCGGATCTTACCGTCCGGTACATCATAGAAACGGTTTATCAGATTGGTTATCGTCGTTTTCCCGGCTCCCGTCGAACCGACAAAGGCAATTTTCTGACCGGCTTTTGCATAAAGACTGATACCGTTTAATACGGTCTTGTTTTCCTCGTAGCCGAAAACCACATTATCGAACTGTACTTCTCCCTTTACCCTGGTGTAGGTAACGGTATTATCCTTCCTGTGCGGATGCCTCCACGCCCATATTCCGGTATGTCTGTCTGCTTCCGTGATGCTGCCGTCCTCACCGATATGTGCATTCACCAGGGTTACATACCCTTCATCCGTCTCAGGGCATTCGTCTATCATATCGAATATCCGTTCCGCACCGGCCAGGGCATTCAGCACCGCATTCAACTGCTGGGACATCTGCATGATCGGCTGTGAAAAGTTCCTGGTATATTGAAGGAACGCAACGACCGTACCAAGCGAAATCGCGCCGGATATGGCAAGCGCGCCGCCGAATGCCGCAGTTACCGCATAATGCAGATGGGATAGATTACCCATAATCGGCATCAATATATTTGCATAGGTATTCGCGCTGGTAGCCGCATGGCATAAGCTTTCATTAAGATGGTCGAACTCTTCCTTGGAAGCCTGTTCATGGCAGAATACCTTTACCACCTTCTGCCCTTCAAACAACTCTTCAATATAACCGTTTACCCTGCCGATTTCCATCTGCTGCTTTTTGAAGTATCTGCCGCTCATTCCGCCGATCTTCCTGATTACATTATAAATCACGAAAAGCATCAGGATAACCAAAAGGGTAAGCTGCCAGCTGTATATCAACATCATCACAAACACTCCGGCAACGGTAATTCCGGATGCGATAAAATTCGTTATACTGTTGCTCAGCATTTCACGGATGGTATCGGTGTCATTCGTATAGCGGCTCATGAGTTCCCCATGCGTATGGGTATCATAGTATTTAATCGGGAGGGATTCCATCCTCGTAAATAGAGCCACCCGTATCTTATAAAGGGTCTTTGTGGATACGTTCAGCATAAGCCGGCAGTAAACATAAGTTGACAGAACTCCGGTCAGATAAAGTAAGGCCATAAATAGTAATGTCTGTATGAATTGCCGCAATAATGCGGAATCATAGCCGCTGATCAGGGGTTCGATATAGTCATCCACCACACTCTTCAGGTAACCGGTGCCTATAATCTGCACTGCGGAGCTTAAGAATATAAAAAAGAGCACCAGTGTAAGCTGAAGCTTAAACTCCGACATGTAACTGAAAATACGTTTCAAGGTTTTCGCGACACTCTTAGGCTTAGCACCCTGCTTGTTTTCTCTCATGGGACCTGCCATATCATTCCACCCCCTTTTGCTGTGATTCATATACTTCCCGGTATATCCTGTTCGTCCGGAGCAGCTCATCCGGACTTGCAAAAGCATCCAGTCTGCCGTCGTCAAGTACGATAACCCTGTCCGCTTCCGATACGGAAGCAATTCGCTGAGCTATGATAATAGTAGTCGTACCCGAAAGCTTTTCCTTTAACGCCTTTCGGATTCTGCTGTCCGTAGCGGTATCGACCGCACTTGTTGAATCATCCAGGATCACTATCTTAGGTTTCCTGAGCAAGGCTCTTGCTATACACAGTCTTTGCTTCTGTCCGCCGGATACGTTTACCCCGCCCTGGCCTAAATCCGTGTCATATTTATCCGGGAAATTCATGATGAAATCATGCGCCTGTGCCGACTCACAGGCTTCTATGATCTCTTCCTCCGTTGCCTCCGCATTGCCCCAACGCAGATTCTCCTTTATACTGCCCGAGAACAGGACATTCTTTTGAAGGACCATCGCTACCTCACTCCTTAACGACTCAAGGGAATACTCCTTTACGTCATGTCCCCCGACTAAGAGTTCTCCCTCCAGCACATCATAAAGCCTCGGAATCAGCTGTACCAGGGTAGTTTTTGCGGAACCTGTGCCGCCTATAATTCCGATTGTCTCACCAGAATTGATTTTCAGATTAATTCTGCTTAAGGTAAGATTATCTTCGTCTTTCGCATAGCTGAAAGAGACATCCCTGAATTCTACGGAACCGTCGGCAACCATATCATACCCTTTCGCAGCATTGTCTTTGATATCGATTTCTTCATCCATTACCTCGACAATCCTCGTAATGGAGGCCCTCGAAATTACCAGCATGATAAACACCATAGAGATAAACATCAGGGACATAAGTATCTGGGAAATATAATAGATAAAGCTTGACAGCTGTCCGATCTCTAAGCTGCCCCCGATTACCATATTCCCGCCGAACCATAATATGGTCACAATACAGGCATACATGCTAAGCTGCATGACGGGAGCATTCAGTATAATCAGTTTCTCCGCAAAAAACTGTGCCCTTCTTACCGCATCCGCACTGGCTTCGAATTTTTCATTTTCGTACTCTTCACGCACAAAAGACTTTACCACACGTATGCCGATAAGATTCTCCTGTACATTGGAATTCATCCGGTCATACAGCTTTAACATGGCAACAAATCTCGGATGGGCATTGGATATGATAAAAACCAGGGCAATGCTCAGTATCGGTATGGCAAGTAAGAATATAATCGACAGTCTTGCGTTAATTATTACCGCCATTATGGTAGCGCCGATCAGCATAAACGGAGCCCGCACCGCCATACGGAGCACCATCATGAACGCATTCTGCACATTTGTGACATCCGTTGTCAGACGGGTTACCAAAGATGCAACCGAAAATTTATCCACATTTGCAAAGGAGAAGTCCTGCACCTTTCCAAATAATTTCTGTCTCAGGTTTTTTGCCAGCCCCATTCCGGCTACCGCCGCAAACCTTCCTCCCAGTATACCAAAGCACAGGGAAACCAGCGCCATGCTTACCATCAGAACACCCATCCTGATAATATACGTTAAGCCGCCGTTTCCTTTTATTCCTATATCAATGATTTTTGACATGACAAGCGGTATCAGTACCTCCATGATCACTTCGCCTATCATGATAACCGGGGTAAGAATTGCAAATTTCTTATATTCCCCGATGCAATCCGTTATTTTCTTAAACATTTTAACCTCTTTCCTGCATATTCAACTTGCTTAAACCTATTTACATGTCCGGTCAATTCATCCGGCAAATCATCTATAACAGCCGCTCGACGTTATCCAGCGAACGTTTCAGGAAGTCCAGAAACTGTGTCTTTTCCTCCGCAGTCATGCCATATACTATGACAGTCTCCAGATTGTCGATATAACCCTTTAACACTCTCGATTTTTCTCTCCCTTTATCTGTTAATACTACCCTTTTCATGCGGGCGTCACAAGGGTCCCCTTCCCGCACAATAAAGCCGTTCCGCTCAATATTTTGCAGGATATTTGTAACCGATGACCGTCTTATTCCAAACTCTTCTTCAATATCCCTCTGGCAGACACCGGAATCTCCGCCGTGCATGTTAAGGTATCTTAATATCTTTACCTGTTCCAGGGTAATATTATGCTTGACCAGATTATCATCCGCAAGATATTTAATTCTATTTGCCAGCCTTTTAATATACATGCCGTATACATTTGGACTTTTCGAACAGTAGCCTTCCTTCATTTTTAAATTTGTCATTCTCCTTTCCTGAGTCAGTTTCGTTATTGTTTATTCTGTTAGATGTCTAACAAATAATATAAATAACAAAATACCCTTTGTCAAGACCCAATACAATATTTGAGAAAATGCAATTGATTTCCTGTGTTTTACGGTCATCAATTGCATTGTCACATACCCTATTCGAATTCCAGTTCAATGTCTCCGCTGCTTAAATCGGCTTTTATACTCTTATTCCCTGTCTTTTCCCTCACCAGGTTTTTCTCATATTCGGTGTTATCCACCTTAATCTTTCCGTAATCCGTACTCAGATCCAGGGAATAATCCTCTTCGCTGCCGTTAAGTGAAACCGTAGCATTTCCGTAGCTGTTATCCACATCAATACTGTCCGCAGTTGATTTGGACATGGTAAGGCTGCCGCTGCTTAAATCCGATTCAAATTCGCCAAGCGCAACCCCTTTACACGAAATATCCCCGTATGAATTCGATATCTCCATAGATCGGCCCGTCAGGCTGTCAATCGAACAGTTCCCGCTCGACAGGGAAAGCTCCATATCAGCCTGTGCCGCATCAATACCCGCCGGGATATCCCCGGTATTGATATCCGACATAGTTATGTTTCCGTAGGAATTGTCCAGTTCCAGATCCTGTACGTTAAAATCTTTGAATTCCCCGTTGCCGGACGACATATTCACGGAGGCATTCTTTGCGGATGCATTTTTAACCGACAAATCCCCGTAGGATACCCCGACATCCAGATCATCAGTCAGAAAATCGGCGATTGAGACGTCACCGGAAGCAGTTCTTATATTGATTTTGTCCAGTTGCGCATCCTTTGGCAAATAGATTTTTACGTAATTATTCATGTTGAAAGTAATGGAATAGGAATCCGGGAATACATTGCTGTCGTCAAAACGGATCACTCCGCCCTCCGACGAATAATCCGGCGCATCCTCCCAGTAATAGTAATGGATTGCGACATAGTAGTTATCATCCTGCGTCAGTTCGATTTCTGCCGTACCCGTACTGATATCAATACTCTTAACCGGCTCCACCGCTGTCTTTTCCACTACGAATTCCGATGCGTCCTCCTTCCTCAGCTCATTTGTGTTAAAGCTGACACGAAAGCCGCATCCCGACAGTACGGATACCATAAAAACTATAAGCATTAGCCTTGTGATAACAGTTCCCCTTAAATAAAAATTCATACTTTCCTCCATTCCTGTATATTGCCCCAGACTTCCAGCCCTGCAATTTGTTTAGTTCAATATACCTATTGGCCGGCTTCCTGTCAAGCGAATATGGTAAAATTATGAAAGTTTAATCCTTTTTTAATATGCATTTAAGAACTGTTCTCATGATAAACTTAACTAAATATCAGTCTTTGTACTTCATATTGCAAATCACTATCTCCTTGTGATTCTTTATTTTCATCATAAGAATTATAAAATCTTGCATGTATCTCAACGATTCCTTCGTCAACTGCAATATTCTCGACATATTCCTTTATAATTTCCGATGTTAATTTGCCTTTGCATATTCTTTTTGAAGTAATCATAAATAAACGCCACCCTTATTTTTACATTTACATCCATTATAACATTACATGATAAAATGCAATATGGATAATCTCTCCCTATATTTCATTTTGGCAAAACCGCGTCACTTGAATTTTTCGGAAAGTGTGCTAAAATACTATTTAAAAACAAACAAACGGGAGGTATGTGAAGGAATGCATACTCTCCTATCTTTTGTGCCGCTTTACGCGGCAGGTCTGAAAGGTTGAACACAACATGATTATTGATTTTCATACACATGTATTCCCTGACGAAATTGCCGGGAAAACGGTCGCCAGGCTGGAAAATTATGCGCATATCAAGGCATATGCGGACGGTACTTTAAGCGGCCTGAAGCATTCCATGAAAGAAAACGGCATTACATACTCCGTGGTACTTCCGGTCGTAACAAAGCCGTCGCAGTTTGATACCGTTAACCATTACGCCCGCAGTATCAACGGCAAAGACGGAATCATATCCTTCGGGGGTATACATCCCGGCTCCGAAGATTACAAGGAACAGCTGAAGGCGATTAAGGAAATGGGCTTTATGGGGATCAAGCTGCATCCGGATTATCAGGATACCTTTGTCGATGACCCTAAGATGGTCCGTCTCATTCAATATGCCTCCGACCTTGGACTGACGGTTGTCCTGCATTCCGGTATGGATATCGGACTGCCCGAACCGGTGCACTGCAGCGCGGTACGTGCGGCCAATATGCTGGACCGGATTCACAGCAGGAGTGCAAATATTGTTCTTGCTCATGCCGGCGCTTACAATGACTGGGATAATGTAGAGAACTATATCGCAGGCAGGAACGTATGGATTGATACCGCCTACTCTCTGGGATGGATGGAAGACGAACAGTTTATCCGTATTGTGAAAAAACACGGTGCCAACCGTATCCTGTTTGCCTCAGATTCTCCCTGGGACAGTCAGGGAGGCACCTATGAATACCTGAAAAAGTTCAATTTATCAGACAGTGAATTGAATCAGATACTGTATCAGAATGCGAAAGGCCTGCTGCATATGGAGTAAGAATTTTGCTACGGCGTCTCCGCCTGCCCGAATATACTCCTTTCCACTTCTTTGATGGATGGGTTATATTCTCCCGAAGTGTTGATATAGCAGGTAGGCGCATCGAACCGGGGTTCTTCATAAGGGCTGACACAAAGTTCAACTCCCTGCCTGGCAAGCTCGACTCCCTTATCACCATGAAAATATTCCCTTAACGGGTTATCCAGTCCCCGTCTTATGAACCTGTCCAGTGCAACTTTGTCATCGACCTTACAGATCAGCAGATATATCCTGGCCATGCCCCGATATCTCTCAAGCGCGGCCGACCACACTTTATGCTGGAAGGCGGCTTCCGCGATCAGGGATACGTTATTTGCCAGCATATTCGTGATGACGTCAAAATAAATATCCGTAGCTATCCTGTTGGCGTTGTCCGGAAGCTCCGTATGCCGTTTTCCGAAGGTATGCACATATCCTTCCTTAATCTGATCCCGGCTTATTACGGGCATAAATATTTTTTCTCCGAGCTCCCTGGCAAACGTCGTTTTCCCCGATCCCGGTCTGCCTGTAACCACCAATAAATACGGTTTTTCCATATTTTCTCACTTTCTTTATGTGTTTTGCAAATACTAATGTTTCTTATATATTATAAAGAATTCCCAAGCATGTGGCAAGCTTAGCATTTATTACACCTGAATTTGCAGTTGTACCGGATGGAAAAATATAGTATGATGTATGTTGATAAAGAGGCTTGTTTTCCGGCCGGTACGGGAATGCCACAGTAATAATTATGTTTGGTGCCTGCGCACTAAAACCTGGTATGCGCTGAAAGATGCGCAGGAATGGGAGCAATATGACAGTAAAAGACGGTAAATGGATTATGGAAGAGCTGGATAAATCATTACGGATCAAATCGAGCAAAGAGCTTTCCCGGCTAATCAGGAAAATAGGGTTTCTGCCCTTATTTAAGGGAGAAATCCGCGGTTTTTCCGTTGAGGAGCATACCAATCCGGGCGACTGGTGGGCAGGCGTACCGGAAAAAGATCCCTGGGAGTGGCGGACTGTCCTGGCCGGTGAGGATGACATCGCTTATGGGAAGCTGTTCCGGAATAGGGCCGGTTTTATATCAAAGGAATGGTTTCCGGTCTTTGCATCCTACCGCCGGGACGGCTATGATTTTGACAGCAGATATGAGGACGGCCTGGCTTCGAGGAAAGCCAAGAATATTATTGATGTACTGACAGAACATAAAAGCCTGATGTCACACGATATCAAAAAGTTAGCCGGATTCGGTAAGGAAGGGGAAAAAGGATTCGAGGGTGCCATGACCCTGCTGCAAATGCAAACCTATATCACCGTCCGGGGCTTCCGGCATAAGCTCAATAAAAGGGGAGAGGAATACGGCTGGTCAGTCAGCGAATACTCCTTAATTGAGGAGCTGTTCGGGGAAGATTATGTGCGCTCGGCCTATTCTGTCCCTGCCGCCGAATGCAGGGAGCAGATCATAGCCCGGCTGCGGAACCTGTTCCCCGATACGTCCTATGAAACCGCGCTGAAATGTATTAAATAGACATCCTAGTACTCTGTAACATCTAATTGTTGAATATGATACGAAGGATATTTGCTCCCAGTGCAAGGCGATGGAAAGAGGCGTAGCGGTGGCTACGTCGATTGACATCAACGCAGTAGTGGGACAAATAGACAAGTATCATACAACTTTTAGGTGTT